>NZ_JBFBML010000003.1:0-209356 GCF_040687075.1 Leucobacter sp. NPDC077196 | reverse complement strand
TGGCCCAAGGCGGGTAATGCTGCGGGCCAGTACCCTCTTCCCGGAACCGAGTACCAACTAGGTGGACGAGGAGTACCTTAAACGACTACTCGCCAGCTCATCGGAATGGGCCGAGATCCGGTATCCGGCGACGCGCTGGGGCGACCTTACAGCCAGTTCCAGACGCTCGATGAGCGCGTTGCCGCTCGCATTGCCGCGCTCGATCCTGAACTCACGCCCTCACAGCGCGCCGAAGCGGTCACCGTGATTGAAGCGGAGGAAGCGGCGAAGAAGAGCCGTAAAGCGGTCGCGGGCTTCGATTTTACGTTCTCGATCCCGAAGTCGGCATCGGTGTTGTGGGCGGTGGCTGATGGGGGCACGCAACAACTCATCTGGGAAGCGCACCACGCCGCCATAGCTGATGTGTTGCAGTTCATGGAGCGCGAGGTCGCTGCAACACGGGGTGGCGCACGCGGCCCTGACGGTGCGGTGCTGCAACTCGACGTCACCGGGGTTGTTGCAGCCGCGTATGACCACTACGACTCCAGGTTGCACGACCCCTACTTGCATACGCATGTGGTGGTGTCGAACAAGGTGCAGCACGCCCAGACCGGGCGTTGGCTCGCGCTTGACGGGCGACCCCTGCACGCGGCGACGGTCGCGCTGAGCGAGTTGCATGAGGCGATCTTCGCTGACTCACTCACCCGGCTGCTCGGGGTCTCGTGGGAATCACGCGAGCAGAGCGCGGGCCGGAATCAGTCGTGGGCGATCAGTGATGTGCCGGAGGAACTGATCAAAGCGTTCTCGAGACGCGCACGCGATATTGAAGTCGAGAAAGAACGCCTGATCGAGGAGTTCGTGGCGCGTCATGGTCGCAGGCCGTCGTCGGCTCAGGTCATCAAGCTGTTGCAGGAGGCCACGCTCGCAACACGCCCCGAGAAAGACGTGCGATCGCTGGATGACCTCACGAGCGAGTGGCGGGATCGTGCAACAGTGATCCTCGGCGAAGATGCGACGGCGTGGGCGATCCGTGTTGCGTGGCAACACGACCCCAGAAGCTCGGGCGTGCGGTTGTTGCGCGCCGACGATGTGCCGCTCGACATGATCGCAGCACTCGGGCAACAGGTCATCGAGACGGTGGGTGAGAAGCGTTCGACCTGGCGGCGCTGGAACCTCATGGCCGAAGCATCCCGGCAGTCGATGTGGCTCAGGTTCGCGTCGACCGAGGATCGCGAGGGCGTAGTCGGCATGATCGCTGATGCTGCCGAGCAGGCATCGCTGACGCTTACCCCGCCCGATCTTGCCGTTACTCCCGCCGAGTTCCAGCGTGCTGACGGCTCTACAAGATTTCGGCCGAAGCACTCGACGCTGTTCTCATCGACGGCGTTGCTTGCTGCGGAGGATTGGCTGATCGCGAGAGCGCGGGGCATGGCCGGCCCCAGGCTCGCGCTCGACACGATCGAGCGGTTCGCGAGTGAACCCGATGATGAGGGTCGCATTCTCGGCCCCGACCAGCGCGACGCGCTCGCCCGGATCGCGGTCTCAGGGCGCATCGTTGATGTTCTCGTGGGGCCTGCAGGTACTGGGAAGACTACGACGCTGGGCGCTTTGCGTCGTGCCTGGGAATGGAAGCACGGTGAGGGGTCAGTGGTGGGGCTTGCCCCGTCAGCAGTTGCGGCAGGGGTGCTCGCTGATGAACTTGGTATCCCGACCGATAACACCGCGAAATGGCGGGAAGTGTTCGAGCGCACCGGGCAGACCTTCACGCGCGGTCAGCTGGTGATTCTTGATGAGGCGTCGCTTGCGGGCACGCACTCGCTCGACCTCATCACCCGTGAGGCTGAGCGGGCCGGGGCGAAAGTGCTGCTTGCTGGTGACCCGGCGCAGTTGCAGTCGGTCGGCGTGGGCGGCGCGTTCTCCCTGATCGTGAACGACCGCGCTGAGGGCACGCCGGAGTTGACGGAGGTGTGGCGGCTGCAACACGACTGGGAGAAGCGCGCCTCGCTCGAGTTGCGCCACCGCCGCGCCCCGGTAATCGACACCTATATGGAGCACGGCAGGATCAGGGGCGGCACCATTGACGAGATGGCCGAGGCCGCATACCGGGCCTGGTGGGAAGACCGGCAGGCAGGGCGAGGAACGATCCTGATCGCAGAAACCGTCGAGAATGTCACCGAACTGAACCAACGGGCACGCCGCGACCTCATCGCCCACGGGTTTGTCGACGCCGAACGCGAAATCGAACTGGGCGACGGCAGCCGCATGAGTGTGGGAGACACGATCATCACGAGGAAGAACGACCGCCGCCTGCGCTCGGCACACGGATGGGTGCGCAACGGTGAACGCTGGGTAGTGACGAACGTGCGCGATGACGGTTCGGTCTTCGTGCGACCACCCACCATGCGACGCGGGGGCGGGATCTTGTTGCCCGCCGCCTACGTTGCCGAGCACGTCGACCTCGGCTACGCCGTGACCGCGCATCGCGCCCAGGGCGTCACCGTCGACACCGCGCACACCCTTGTCGAAGCCACCACGACCAGGGAAGTGCTCTACGTCTCCATGACGCGCGGCCGATACTCGAACCGAGCCTATGTCGCCACGGATCGGCTCGATCCCGCGCACAGCGTGCCGCAGCCCGGCGAGAACCGTGACGCGACCGCCCGCACCGTGCTCCAGGGCGTGCTTCAGCATGTCGGGACTGAACTCTCGGCACACGAGACGATCACTGCCGAGCAGGAACGTTGGGGCGGGATCGCGCAGCTTGTCGCCGAGTACGAGACCATCGCCGCCGCCGCGCAACAAGACAGATGGGCGCGGCTGCTTGCGGCATCCGGGCTGACCGACGCGCAGGTAGACGAGGCGGTGAGTGCGGAGACGTTCGGGGCGCTTGTCGCTGAGCTCCGACGCGCAGAGGCCAGCAGGCACCCGGTCGATACGCTCATGCCGAGGCTTGTGCGGGCGCGTGGCTTCGCGGACGCCGACGACATCGCCTCCGTGCTGCACTACCGACTCGAACAAGCCGTGACCCGGCTCGGCACGGGTGGCGCGCTGCCGCGCGCTCGGTTCATCGTAGGACTACTGCCCGAAGCGGTCGGAGAGATGAGCGCCGAGATGCGTGCCGCACTCGATGAGCGGCGGGAACTCATCGAAGCGCGCGCCGCCGCGATCATCGACACCGCCTTCGAACGCGGCGAGCAGTGGGTGACCGCTGTCGGTGCCGCGCCGGAGAATGAGCAGGATCGGGCGCGCTGGCGGACTGGGCTGATGACCGTTGCGGCATACCGCGACCGGCACGGCATCGACACCAACGAGACACAGCCGCTCGGAGCCGAGCCAGAGAGCATCGGGCAACGCATCGACTACGAACGCGCTGCGGCGGCGCTTATCCGTGCTCAGCAGATCGCCCGCCAAACTGCACCGTCAGACATGCCGAGACCGGCAGCCGGGCGCTCGCATCGCGGCCCGGCACGATAGCGAGCACGGCCAGTCAGGCGCACCTCGTTCTCACCCCGAGAACCGTGAGCGAGGAGTGAGCGATGGCCGTGAAGCGAGAACCCGTCGACAAGTTCCTCGACTCTGGCTATCCGTCAGGAACCGCAGCGCGCAAAGCCCGATTCGTGAACGCGCTACTCCGATTCATCGCAGACGACTACCCGGAGGACAGATTCACGAACCAGCTCTACGAGGGCCTATACAACTCGGGCTACTTCGGGTTCATCGCCCACTACGACCGTGCAGGGTTCTACTACGAGCAACTCTCCACACCAGAGCGGCGCACCAGATTCCTCGCTGACCTGCGCCGCTCGTGCGAGCGAGACCGCCACACTGACCGGCCCGACATCTGGAGCGACGTGAAAGCCGTGCTCGCCGAACGCTTGAACCCATCCGAACCTCAGACCGCGCGCGCCGCGCGAACCGCTCGAACGGCATCCGGCGCGCATAGAGCCGCCGCACCAAAGTACGACGGCCCGACACTGTTCTGAGCAAGTGGCTCCGCTACCGGCGAGAAGTCGTAGGCTCGGCGCCGCACTCGTCAACGACGGTCTCTTGCGCCATGCGCTTCAGCTCGCGTGCCTCGCGCAACCTCGCTTTGCCGAGTACCGTCAGGCTGATCGGCCCCCACACGAGGAACTTGATCGCGTTCCAGATGCAGAGAATGAACACGAGATATAGCCACTCGGGAGCGCCCACCTCAATCAGAGCGAGAGCGCCGCGTGCGATCAACAGGTAGGGGATCGAGAGCAGCATCGCCGGTACGCCGAAGCGGAGATTCTCGCGGCGGCGCAGGAAGCCGATCAGCCGGTTCGTCGGAGCGTACCGCTGCAACAGATCGTTCGCGAAGCTGCTGAGATGCCAGATGAGAGTGAGCATTTTGGGCGTCCTTGATTCTCGCGGCGACGTACACGCTGAGAAAAGGACATCCCGGTCAAGACCGTTCCGTCATGCCGCTGAGGGCCTAAAGAAGATCGCCTGTGTGACTCCCACTGTACGCCTGACTGCAAGAGAATGCACTCGATTCTTATCAGAGTCCATAGTTCTCTGGCGCGCGGAGCCACTTTGTCAGCGGTCGAGACTACTCTTGGAACATGGAGAATCAATCGGAGAATCTGGCGCTATTTGCTCTCGCCAGCGCCCCCGGTTTCTCGTGGGCGAGGACGCGGCGTCTGATCGAGGAATGTGGCACCCCGTCTGCCGCGCTCGAAGCCCAGTTCGGCAACGCTCTGTTCGATGACCGCGTTGAGGCGGCACTCAACGGGGCGGCAGAACTGATGCGCGACTTCGAAGCGCAGGGCGTGCACGTCACGACGCTCTGGGGCGACGACTACCCGCGTCAGCTGCGCACGGCGCACGATGCCCCACCCGTGCTGTACTGGCAAGGGCACATGGACGTGCGCGATTCAGATGCGGTCGCGATCGTCGGCACGCGCAACCCAGCGCCCGAAGCGAGAGACTTTGCGAGCAGACTCGCGACACTACTCGCGAACGATAACACCCCAGTTATCAGTGGCCTCGCCAAAGGCATCGACGAGGCTGCAATGCGAGCTTCGCTCGACGCGCCTGGCCGCACCATCGGTGTGATCGGCACCGGGCACGATCTCAGCTACCCAACCGAGAACCGCGCGCTTCAAGCCGAGGTGGCCGGGCATCTTCTGTTGTCGCAGTTCCCGCCGGGCACGCAGATTCACAAGCGCAACTTCCCGATGCGTAACGTCGTGATGAGTGGTTGCTCAGCGATGTCGGTCATCGTGCAGGCTGGTGAACACTCGGGCACCCGCATCCAGGCGCGAGTCGCGGTGAAGCATGGTCGCCCCTTGATCCTGACGCGGGCTGTGGTGAACCATACCACTTGGGGCCGAGACATGGTTGATGCGGGTCTTGACATCTCTGTCGTTGGCGATGCTGATGAGGCGCACGAAGCGGTGCGGCAGATTCTTGACCGCGACCGCGCATTCGCAGCTTCAGCGGGATCTTTCCTGAGCTTGTGAACGAGGAGTTCCTGGCCGGTCTCGAAGCCGAGATACGCGGCGCGTATTACAACGCGCCGCCAGCAGCGCCAGGCTTGTGCCAAGTCTGCACCGCGCCGACCACGAGCGAGCAGTATCTTCTGTGCTCCCCATGCGAGAGCGCGCAGTCGAGCGGCCACCAGCTCGCACATGATGTGGTGCCGCTGAGTTGGGCACCCATGCCCGAGGGCCTCGACTACGGCACCCACAGCTATAGCGGCCAGGGCTACCTCGATCTTCGCCAGTACAAGACACCGGAGGCGGTACAGACGCAATGGCGTCGACTGCGATCCTTGTTCATCCTTGCCTTTGCGAAGCACAGCGCATGTATTGTGCCCGACTCAGACAGCCGCGCCTACGCGATCACGCATGTGCCGAGCACCAGCGGACAACGAAATGGCACGCATCCGATTGAGACGTTGCTCTACGGCAACTTTCGTGATGACCGCCCCCGCGTCACACCCGAGTATGTGGGTGAAGTTGGTGCGCCTCGAGCGCACCGGCGGCAGCTCAACCCGAGTAACTGGCGCATCGACCCGACCCAGATGCAAGGGGCAGAGCGGGTGCTGATCCTTGACGATACCTGGGTGACCGGCGGCCACGCGCAGTCACTCGCGGCAGCCTTTGCGGCCATCGGCGTGTCAGCACGAGTGATCGTGCTCGGCCGAGCACTCGACCCGAGACGCAACGACCACGGCAGCTACCTCGCTGAACATCGCCCGGCCCTGTTTGATAGCAGTATCTGCCCGGTTCATCGAGTGCAGCACGGCTCCGAACACGGTGTTACCGCCTGAGAACCTGAGCCCCAGGAGAAACCGCTGGTTGTGCGGTTGGCGCAGATAGGAGCTTGGGCGAGGAACGCGCAACGGCGTTGTCGTCTGACGCGGGCTGGCCGAGTGCAGTAGATGAGAGGTCATAGCCTCCCCAGGGCGAGTGCCCGGCGACATGCCGAGTCGCGTAGCGTGCCCGCTCGGTGATCATCGGTGCACCGGGCACCTGCATCTCGGGTGGGTAGTGGGCTTCGATCCATCTTCGGCCAAGCTTGGTAAGGCTGGATTGCTCTCTCACCCGAACCTGCGCCGGGATCACCGGAAGTTCGCGCCACCCAGGCACAGCGTGATCATGCCATCCCTCCACAGCGCCATTTTCCGTACCGCTGACGTGATGCCAATCGCAAGGTTCGCAGACCGCTTGATAGATCAAGTCCCCTGGGCCCTCGGCTTCTGGTTCGGCTCTGAGATCGGCGGTGAACATCGCGATACTGTGCTCTTGGAACGTCAGACGGTCGCTGATTCCCGAGAACCCCCGGTGCCACATATGGCTGAGCGGAATACAGCCGAAGTTCCCGTAGAGCACCTTCCAATGCTGGAACGCTGCGTCCAGTTCGCTGGGTGAGTAATAGTCCGTGGTGAAGTACAACGGCGCGCCCTGCCACTCAGGTGCGTTCGCGCGCAGGTCTTCGCGGATGAGTTCGTCAATATCAAACGAAAGTTGACCGTCGATAGGCACGTCTGGAAACCTCACCTACTCAATACGGGGCGCGCGGTAGATCGCTCAGTGGGTCGTCTCTCTGGGCCGAACAGGTCGATGTTGATCTTGATGTGTACGATCCCAAAGATGTCCTCGGCGTCGCTCACGAGGTCTGCCGTCTGTTCGGCGATCAGCGTATTCGCTCCAAGGTGTTCGCGGCGCACGTCGCCGGGAACCGCAAACACGTCAGCCCCCACTGCGTGCGCGCGACGTGCGGCTGCCATCGGCGCTGCGTCGTCCGAGGTCTCAACGACAAGCGTGGTTCCCGAGATCCCAGTGGCGATCCTGTGGCTCTTCTCCACGGCATCCCTCCGAGGAGCAATACCCGGAGGGCACTCGCTCAACAGCAGCCCCTGCTCTGAGATGGCTTCATACATGGGGAGCAGTTCGTCGTCTGGCGCATCGAGCGGGTGCGGCGCAATAACCAGCGGCTTTCCTCCGCCATCCAATGCCGCCTGCACCGCGTCAGCGGGAATCCCTTTGCCTCCCACGGCGACAACGTGCAGACCCTCACCGGAGAGCTCGTCTGCGACCGTGGACGCCCACCAAGTGCCATACTCGCTCGGGGTGTCAGTGCCCAAGAAAGCAATGCGCCCGGGGGTTCTGAGGCGCAGGAGCGACGTGTCCCCCTTAGCCCACAGCGCATAGGGCGGTGACGGTTCGACTTCTGAGAGAACTGTCGGCCAGTCCTTGTCGCCGGGAATCAGTACCCCGCACCCAGCCTCCACTCCCCGGATGAAGCTCTCTCGAATCTCATCACGATCCGCGATGTCGAACCGGCGACGCCATAACAGCGTCTTCGCTCGGTCTACCCTCGGCAGAGGTTCGTCGGAGAGCGCGAGTCGTATTGTCTCAACGGCGGAGTGCTTACGCAGCAGATCCCCGGTGATCTCGTCCTCGGGTGGAACCACACAGGCGAGCACTTGTCGCGCAATGCGTTCATCAGAAATGTTCTCAAACGAGAAGCTCTCGGCCATATCCGGGGTTCCTTCCTGACGATGCTGGAGCATCCAAGAGGTAGAACACGGAGACCGAGAAGTAAGCTGTTCACGGGGGTGAGCCCATCGTGTTTGCGCAACTGCGAGAGTCGGGTAGCGGTGGCTTCACGAACGAGGTTCCCATGCGGCGTGAACCGGCGCGAATGGTCACGCGAAACTCATGGAAAACAACCGCAAGCAACCCAAAATGACTGACTATAATGAGAAGTGGTTCTCAGCCGAGTTCCTTACTAACACTAGGAAATCGGTGATTACCGGGTTGTGGCGCAGCTTGGTAGCGCACGTCGTTCGGGACGACGGGGTCGCAGGTTCAAATCCTGTCATCCCGACGGAAACGGCCCGGAACTGTGTTGAGAAATCAACGGAGTTCCGGGCCGTTGTCGTATGCTGAGGCCCTCGGGGCAGCGACGGGAGGAGCGCACGTGGAGCATGCAGATCGCGTTCGGGCGTTACTCGTCGCGGAGCAGGATCGCATCGGTGCGCGCGTGTCGAAGCTCGAACACGACATCGCCGCATTGACGAGCGCACGCCGAAGCGCTGTGGACGACGACGAGCACGATCCCGACGGTGAACCGCTGTCTGCGCGGTGGTCGCTGCTTGCAGGTCTCCTCGAGTCCGCCCGCGACGACGCCCGCCAGGCGTCTGACGCGCTGCGGCGCCTCGACGCGGGGAACTACGGCATCTGCGCGCACTGCGGAACGCCGATTCCCGTCGGGCAGCTCGAGGTGCGCCCGTTCCGGGAGCGCTGCGTCGCATGTACGCCGTAGCAGCGGTGCGTTAGCGAGCGGTGTTCGACGCCGATGCCGCATCGCCGGCATCACTCGAACGGCGCACGACCGACCTCGGCAGCCATCGGGCACGGAGTCGACGTGCGGGCCCCGCCGCCTCGCGCAGCCCTGCGGTGCTCGTGGCAAGGTCATGCCCGAGATCCGGATGCGGCGCGCGGCCGCCGTCATCGCCACCACCACGACCACCACCACTGGGGCCATCACCGCCGACCCGCGCCGAGGGCCCCGCACCATAGCGCTCCGCCGTCATCGCGGTTGCGATCCGACGCGCTGAGAGCGCGGATTCGCCCGCCAGCAGACCCGTTCGCTCCCAGTGCTCGAGCAGCGCATCCGCCGTCAGCGCGCGCGGGCCGATCGCAGCCTCGTCGATCTCATCGAAGCCCAGATCCGTGACCGTATCGCGCATCTCCGCCCACGCGGCCGACGCGGGAGCAGCCGTTGCGTCGATCGCGCGCATTCTCCGTCTCCTGCGCCACGCGCGACGCACGGCCGGTGCCCCCAGCGCAGCGAGCAGCAGTGCCACGAGGCTCGTCGACGCGATCAGGATCCCGGGAGTCGACGCCGAAGACGCAGTCGTGTCTGCAGCGTCGGTCCCGGACGCCGGGGCTTCTGCGGGGTCCTCGGTCGGGTCTTCGGTGGGCTGCGCGAGATCCGTGGGCTGATCCTCGGGAGCGGCTGTCGGATCGGGGACGTCCGCAGAATCATCGCCCTGAGCCGTATCGCCGTCGGCGAGCAGCCCGGCACCTCCGGGAGTCGGCTCGAAGGCCACCCAACCGACGTCGTCGACGTAGATCTCGGGCCAGGCGTGCAGCTCGCGGCCGAGCACGACCGTCCTCTCGTCGCGTTCCGCCCGACTCGCGTATCCGACCGCCACGCGAGTCGGAACACCGAGATCGCGCGCCATCACCGCAAAGGTCGCGGCGTAGTGCACGCAGAACCCGCGTCGCGTCTCGAGAAACTCCGTCATCACGCCGTACGGATCGTCGGGGTCGGCACCGGGCTGATAGGGGGCGGCTTCGTCGTAACTGAACGCTCCGCTGCGGAACCAGTCTTGCAGCGCCCGACCGACCGCGATCCGGCTCGTGCGCCCCGCGGTCACCTCGGCAGCGGCTGTGGAAACCGCATCGGGCATGCCGTCTGGCAGCTCGAGATACGGGGTGACCGCGGCCCCAGGCTGCGGATTGGTGATGAGCGCTGTCGCTTCCTCGGGCAGCGATGCGAGTCCGTCCGCAGGCAGCTGGCGGGCATCGAGTGGCGCCGCTGCCGCTGTGTATTCGTAACCGCGTCGGGTGATGTCGCGCTCGGTCTGCGCGGTATTCGAGGCGGCGGACCAGAGCCAGCGTTCCGCCTGAAACTCGTCGCCGCTGTCGCTCGGCTGCACGAGCATGGTCGATTGCGGAAGGGGGAGCCACGAACTCAGCAGCCCGTCGATGGTGACGGTGACGGAGCGGGCCGGCACGACGGGCGCGGGGTCCGAAGCGGCCGGTGGCAGGGTCGCGGGAGATCGGGGCTGGGTGACGTCGGCGCCGTTGGCGGCGAGCTCCTGCTGTGGCTGCCATTGACCGCCCTCGAATTCGGCCAGCGTCGCGAGTGTGAAGCGCAGGGGCCCCGGCGCAGAGCTCGTGAAGCTGAAGGCCGGCGCGCTGCTGCGCTCGCGGAGGTCTTCGGCCAGCGCGAGCGTCACGTCGGGCACCGTGCGCGACACGGGGGATGGGAAGAGCGAATCGTTCCAGATGCGATCCTGCGTCTGCGGAGTGACGACCATCGCGCCCAGGGCGAGCGCAGCGGCGACGACGGCTGCCGGCACGCCGTGCCATCTCGGTGAACCCGAGCCCAGCCAGGCGAGGAGCGCCAGCATCAGCACCGCCGCGCCCCAGGCGGGAACGCCGGCCGACACTCCGGTGACGGCTGCGGGAACGATCAGGTTGATGGTGACGAGGCCCCCGGCGAGCAGCGGCAGTTCGGCCGCGACGAGCAGCATGGTCGAGGCTGCGGCGACGAGGAGCACGGTCGCGAGCAGGAGTTCGGTCAGGGGGCCTGTGACGGTGAGCGGAGCTGATCCACCGATGATGCGCAGCTGCACCTGCTCGAAGACGGCGGCCGGATCGCCCCACCATAGATCGGCCCGGCCACTCAATGCGAGCAGCAGCAGCCATCCAGCGAGACCGGCGGCGAAGCCGGTGAATCCCGCACGCACCCTGTGATTCGGGAAGCGCGCCTGCGTGGCGCACGCTGCCGTGATGGTTACGCCGACGATGCCGACGGCGGAGGGCCACCACGCCCCCCAGACGAAGACACGAGCGAGGGCGGCGAGCGCCACGACCCAGAGCAGCAGGAGCAGCCCTCCCGCTGCGAAGAGCCGTGTCGCTGACATGCGGCTGTCAGAGGGGTGTGAGCTCTGGGCGTCGGCGATCGCGCGCGCGGTGCTCATGCGATCACCGGTATCTGCTGTGAGCGCCAGGCGTTCGGGATCGCACGAGGCAGGGGGTGCAGTACGAAGATTGCGCCCCCTTCGGGTGCCAGCTCGAGCTCGTGTCGGAGGCGCTCGTGCACCGTGCCCGTGACGACGACGCCGGGGAGTGACGGTTGCGCGGCCGGGAGCGATGCCGCAGTCGCCCTGAGCTGCGCCCCCGCGAGCGCGCGAAGCAGGGGGTCGATCGCGTCGCTCACAACCGCGGGCGCACTCGCCAGCTGCAATTCGATGACGTGGCCGAAGCGGGCCCAGTGCCCGACGATCGTCGCGGCCGCCGAGACCGCGATCTCGAAGTCCGCCGCCGATCGGTAGGCGTCGGCATCGCAGTCGAGCCGGAGCGCGCGTTCTGATCGTGTCGCCGGCTCGGGCAGGTTCACGAGCCACTCGCCCTGCCTCGCGCTCTGCTTCCAGTTGATCTGGCGCGGGGCATCGCCGCGGCGGTATTCACGGAGCGCGCCGCCGCCCACCGCCCCTTCCCCGCCGCCGCTCGCCGCAGGCCCTGCGTCTCCACCGAGGCGGTTGGTCGACTCCGCATCGAGCAGCGCGGTGAGTCCGGGGATCCCGCGCGGCAGCACGATCGCCGGTGCCGTTGCTCGCGCGCCCACGTCGTATCGGGCGAGCCCCAGCGGGTCGACGATGCCCACCGTCGCGACGCGCACCTTGTGCGGCCCGCGGGCCGTGGCCTGCCACTCGAACGCACTGACGGCGGTCGCGTCTCGTGGTACGTCGAGCGTCGGGGCTGCACGCTGGTCTGCAGCGACCCAGACCGCACGGGCCCGCGTCGACATGGGCAATCGGTGGGAGATGGTTGCGGTGCAGTGCACGATCGAACCGATGAACGGTGCGGGTTCGTCCACACGCACGCGCACCTCGAACCCGGCGAGCAGCCCGCCGACGACCGCGCAGACGAGTGCGACGACGACCAGTGCTCCAAGCAACCATGCGAGGTACCAGACGTCGCGCAACCCGACTGCGTACCAGCTCACTCCGAGCGCGAACGCCGCGATCGTGCATGCCCACCCGCGGGCGGTGAGCGTCACCGACCAGTCGGAGCCGGAGTCGGACGGCCGCGCGGCGGCCACGCGTGCGGCCCGCATCACTGCAGCGGCGTTCGAGCGACGATCTCCTCGACGATCTCGGTCGCGGCTCGGGCGGCCTCGTCGGCACGAGCGAACCGGCCTTGCGGCACGAGGCGATGCGACAGCACGGTTGTCGCGAGGTTCGCCACGTCGTCGGGCGACACGAAGTCGCGGCCGAGCACTGCCGCTCGGGCCCGACTCATGCGACTCAGGTGCACCGATGCGCGCGGACTCGCCCCGAGCGAGACTCCGGGGTGCGCGCGCGTCGCGTTGATGAGGGAGACGATGTAGCCGCCGACCTCCGGCGAGAGGTGGACTCGGGCGGCCGCTCGCTGCGCGGCGCGCACCTCCTCGACCGACGCGACTGCCGGGGCGGCGTCTCGGGGATCCTGATCAGACTTCGCGAGCAGCATGCGCAGCTCGGACGCGGGATCGGGGTACCCGAGCGAGATGCGCGTCATGAAACGGTCTCGCTGCGCCTCCGGGAGCGCGAAGGTTCCCTCCATGTCCTGCGGGTTCTGCGTCGCGACGACGACGAAGAGCTCGGGGAGGCGGTGTGTGCTCCCGTCGACCGTCACCGACCGCTCCTCCATCGCTTCGAGGAGCGCAGACTGCGTCTTCGGCGTCGCCCGGTTCACCTCGTCGCCGATCACGATGTTCGCGAAGATCGGACCGGGATGGAACTGGAAGCGGCGGCTCTCCTGGTCGTACACCGAGAGGCCCGTGACGTCGGTCGGCAGCATGTCTGAGGTGAACTGGATGCGGCGCGCATCTGCACTGATGGCACGAGCGAGCGCCGTGGCCAGCGTCGTCTTACCGACCCCGGGCACGTCTTCGAGCAGCAGGTGGCCGCCCGCGAACACCGTGGTCACGACCGTTCCGATGACGTCGCGCTGCCCCTGGATGACCTGCGCGAGGGTGTCGCTGATGCGCTGAGCGAGCGCGCTCGGGTGCACGGTGGGGGCGTGTGCGGCCGGAACCGGCTCGTGCGACAGTTCGGTCATCGACATGGCGGCCGCCCCTTTTCAGTCCAGTGACAGGCAGCATGCCACACCACCCCGGGAATTGCCGGGTTGCGCGCGTGCTTGCTCGCACGCAGCGAACGGCGGAGGATCGGGCTAGACACTGCCGCCCAGCTCACCCGTCAGCCGGGTGTGCATCGTGCGGCTGTCGGGGTTCATGCCGATGAACTCTACGGTCGCGCCGTACTGCGCGTATTTCGTCTCGATCGCGTCGAGCGCGGCGACCGTCGACGCATCCCACACGTGCGCCCCGGTCAGGTCGATGACGACGCGCTTCGGGTCGCGGTGATACTCGAAGAGGGTCGTGAGATCGTTGCTCGACGCGAAGAAGAGCTCGCCCGTGACCGTGTAATGGGCGAGGGCGTCGGCGATCCCGCCCGCGTCGCGCAGCTCGCGCCGCACATCGACGAACCGGGCTACTCGGCGCGCGAAGAGCACCGAAGCGATCAGCACGCCGCCGATCACACCGATCGCGAGGTTGTGCGTCGCCACGACCAGCGCGACCGTCGCGACCATCACGAGCGTTTCGCTGCGCGGCAGTCGTCGCAGCGTAGCCGGCGCGATCGAGTGCCAGTCGAACGCGCCGACCGAGACCATGATCATCACGGCGACGAGCGCCGCCATCGGAATGAGGGCGACGATGTCTCCGAGCGCGACGATGAGCACGAGCAGGAAAACGCCGGCGAGGAAGGTCGAGACGCGAGTGCGCGCCCCCGAGGCCTTCACGTTGATCATCGTCTGCCCGATGACCGCGCAGCCGCCCATGCCGCCGAAGAGACCCGACACCATGTTCGCGACGCCCTGGCCCCAGCTCTCACGGGTCTTATTCGAGTGAGTGTCAGTGATCTCGTCGACGAGCTTCGCCGTCATCAGCGACTCCATGAGCCCGACCAGGGCCATCGCGAAGGCGAACGGAGCGATGATGGTGAACGTCTCCCACGTCAGGGGCACGCTCGGGATGAAGAGCTCGGGCAGGCTCCGGGGGAGTTCGCCCTGGTCGCCGACGGTGGGAACGGCGATGCGCGTCGAGACCACGACGACCGTGACGGCGACCACCGCGATCAGCGGAGCGGGCACGACCTTCGTGAGCTTGGGAAACACGACGAGGATCGCGATGCCGAGCGCCACGAGGGGATACACGAGCCAGGGCACGCCGATGAGGTGGGGCAGCTGCGACATGAAGACGAGGATCGCCAGCGCGTTCACGAATCCCACCATCACGCTGCGCGGAATGAATCGCATGAGCTTCGCGACGCCGCAGACTGCGAAGAGGATCTGGAAGACTCCGGCGAGGATCACCGTCGCGATGAACATGTCCATGCCGTACGTGGGGGCCACAGGCGCGATCACGAGAGCCACCGCTCCGGTCGCCGCGGTGATCATCGCCGGCCTCCCGCCCACGAACGCGATGGTGATCGCCATGATGAAGGAGGAGAAGAGGCCGACCTTGGGGTCGACGCCGGCGATCACGGAGAACGCGATCGCCTCGGGGATCAGGGCGAGCGCGACCACCAGGCCCGCGAGTGCCTCCCGGGTCAGCAGACGCGGTGACCGCAATGCCGTGAGCAGCGAGGGTTCTGCGCGGGTGCGGGTGCGGTCTGCAGTTGTGGAGCGGTTCACTCGACCACTGTAATGCCGTTCGCCCGGCTCGCTTTCCATGCGGGCGAATCACGCGTCAAGGGGGAGCGCGAGCGCCGGGCCCTGAGTAGACTTCGGATGAAGCCGCTGGGAGGTGCGATGACCGGAATGCAGGATCTGACCGGAGGGCGCGAGCTCGTGATGGTGTCGAATCGATTGCCCGTGGATCGGGTGGTCGCAGCCGACGGGACGACCTCGTGGCGCACGTCACCCGGAGGCCTGGTGACCGCCGTCGAGCCGATCGTCGAGCAGCTGGGCTGCGTGTGGGTCGGTTGGGCGGGCAGCGCGGACGAGCACGTCGAGCCTTTCGACATCGGCCGCATGCGGCTCGAGCCCGTCGACCTCTCGCACGACGACGTCGAGCGCTACTACGAGGGATTCTCGAATGGCACACTGTGGCCCCTCTATCACGATGTCATCGCGCCGCCCGCGTTCCACCGGCAGTGGTGGGATCGGTATGTGAAGGTCAACCGGCGCTTCGCCGAACGGGTCGCCGAGACCGCTGCCCAGGGCGCGGTCGCGTGGATCCACGATTATCAGCTGCAGCTCGTGCCCGCCATGCTGCGCGAGCTCCGACCCGACCTCACTATCGGGTTCTTCCTCCACATCCCCTTTCCGCCGCGCGGCCTTTTCGAGCAGCTGCCATGGCGGCGCAGCATCATCGAGGGGCTGCTTGGCGCCGACGTCATCGGCTTCCAGCGCGTGCCCGACGCGATCAGCTTCCGCACGATCGCCGAGCGGTACACGCACACGCAGGCGCTCGGCAACACGATGGTGCTGCCGGCGACCGCTGACGCCCCGGGCCGCACCGTGCTCGCCCAGGAGTTTCCGATCTCCATCGATGCGGCGGCGTTCGCCGAGGTGGCGCGACGTCCCGAGACCCAGCAGCGCGCTCGCGAGATCCGCGCCGAGCTCGGCGACCCGAAGACCGTCATGCTCGGTGTCGATCGGCTCGACTACACCAAGGGCATTCGTCACCGCTTGAAGGCGTTCGATGAGCTGCTCGCCGACGACGAGATCGACGCTTCGAACATCGTTCTGGTGCAGGTTGCGAGCCCGAGCCGCGAGCAGGTCGATGCGTACCGCCAGTTGCGCGACGAGGTCGAACTCACCGTGGGGCGGCTGAATGGCGAGCGCGGCACGATCGGGCACTCACCGCTCGTGTATCTGCACCGCGGGTACTCGCGCGAAGAGATGGTGGCGCTGTATCTCGCCGCCGATGTGCTGCTCGTCACGCCGCTGCGCGATGGGATGAATCTCGTGGCGAAGGAGTACGTCGCGTGCCGGGAGGACGAGCAGGGCGTGCTCGTGCTCAGCGAGTTCGCGGGCGCGGCCGATGAGCTGAAGGATGCGCTGCTCGTGAACCCGCACGACATCGAGGGGTTGAAGGCCGCCTTCCTGCGCGCGACGCACATGCCGCAGGAGGAGCAGCGCCGACGCATGCAGGGCATGCGACGCGCGGTGCATGATAACGACGTCGAGCACTGGGCCTCCGGCTTCCTCGGGTCGATGACCTCCATATCCGAGGCGCGGGCGACCTCGCAGGCCAACGGCACCGCTGAGGGTGCAACGGGGCCGGTGTCACTCGTGCCGCAGGCCTTCGTTCCGCGGAGTGTGGGCGACCGACTGCGCCGCATCGCAACCGCGTCCTCTCTGCTGGTGGCCACCGACTTCGACGGCACGATCGCGCCGATCGTGCCCCGGCCGCAGGATGCGCGGATGCTGCCGCGCGCTCGGCAGGCGCTGGAGATGCTGAGCGCCGCCCCGGGCGTGCGCGTCGCGCTGCTCACGGGCCGATCGCTCGGAGGACTCGCCGATACGGGTACTGGCGGCGAAGGGTGGATCGTCTCGGGTTCCCACGGCTCGGAGCTCACCGGTTTCGATGTTTCCGGGGTTGTGGGGGCCGGAGGGTCGGGCGAGCCGACTGATGAAGAAACTGAGCGCTTGGATCGCATCACGCGCCGCTTCGACCGCGTACTTGGCTCCGAGCCCGGCGTGCGGCTCGAGCGCAAGCCCTTCGGGGTCGCGGTGCACACACGAGAGGTAGTCGACCCGGAATACGGGCGAGAACTGCTCGCGGCAGCGGTTGAATTCGGTGTCGCCGAGGGTCTGCACGTTCGCGAGGGCAAGCAGGTGCGCGAGTTCTCGGTGCGCGCCTCTGACAAGGGAACGGTGCTCCAGAGCATCCGAGAGGCGCTGCCGGCGGGGCCAGTACTATTCATCGGCGACGACGTGACCGACGAGGACGCCTTCGCGGTCCTTGGACCCGACGATCTGGGAATCAAGGTCGGCGAGGGCGAGACCGCCGCGACGGGTCGGGTGCCCAATCCCGCTGCGGTGGCAGCGGTGCTCGCGCGCCTGGTCGAACTGCGCACCGGCATCGTCATCGGCTCCGACTGAACGCTCGGCAACGTTCGGCAACGCCCGGTCTCGCCCGAGAGTCGCCGATCTCGCCCGGTTACCGATGGCGACCTGCGAAATCAACCCCGCTGACAGGTTCGGGAGCCGCGCAATACGCTCGACAGCGAATCGATGATCTTCCGTGATCGATTCTCCGACACGACGAGTAGGAGTGCACCGACATGAACACTGTCAGTAGCGACATCGACATCGACCTTCCGATCCGCACCGTGTACAACCAGTGGACGCAGTTCGAGGACTTCCCGGCGTTCATGGGCGGCGTCGAAGAGGTGAAGCAGGTGGACGAGACGACCCTGAACTGGCGAGTGACCGTCGCGGGCGTCGAACGCGACTTCCTCGCGAAGATCACCGAGCAGCTCCCCGATGAGCGTGTCGCGTGGAACAGCATCTCAGGGCCCTCGCACGCGGGCGTGGTGACGTTCCATCGACTCGACGAGAACAAGACGCGCGTTCGATTGCAGTTCGACTGGGAGCCCGAGGGCCTGGTCGAGAAGGCCGGAGCACTGCTGCAGCTCGACGATGCACAGGTCGCGAAGGACCTGAAGGAGTTCGCCCGTCTGCTCGAATCCAACGGGTTCGAGTCGGGGGCATGGCGCGGTTCGGTCGACCGGCCGAGCGACGGCTCGGCCGTCTGAATCCGACGCCACCGCACAGCACCACTGATGAAAGGGGACGGCCATGGCCGAAATCTGGGAGCCCACTGACGAGATCGACGGAGACGAGGACCTGACGGTCACCGATCACCGTGATGAGGATCGCCCGCTCGTGACCGCCGACGACGAACAGGCGGTGGAGACGACCACCGACGATCCGAGAGAGGCGCTCGAAGAGCTCGGAGAAGACGTCGCCTCGTCCCCGGCACGACGCGCAGAAGACACCGAGACCGAACTCGGTGCAGGAGAGGCGCTCTGAGCGTGGACCGTTCTGATACCGCGACCCGCAGCTTCGGCGTCGAGGAGGAGTTCTTGCTTCTCGACGCCGAAACGGGCGCTCCGATCGACCGTGCCGCGCAGATCGTGGAGCGGCGCCCGGAGCTGCGCCGGGAGGCCGACCGAGAGTTCTTCTCCAGCCAGCTCGAGACCGCGTCTCCCGTGTGCACGGAGGGGAGCGAGGCCGATGCAGCACTTCGCGGTTTCCGTGCGATTGCGGGAGAGGCCGCCCAGAGCGTGGGCGCCGTGCTCGCGGGAACGGGACTGCCGCCGGTGGGCGGAGAGCACGAGGGTTCGGTCACGCCGAAAGCCAGATACCGCGAGATTCGCTCGGAGTTGCGCGCCGCTGCCGCTCATCAGTATGTGACCGGTACGCACGTGCACGTCTCCGTGCCATCGCGCGACGCCGGCGTGACGGCGTTTCGCGGTCTGGCTCGGTGGGCGCCCACGCTGCTCGCGATCACCGCGAACTCGCCCGTCTGGTGCGGTGAGGAGACCGGCCTCGCGAGTTGGCGCCATATCAAGAGCATGTCGTGGCCTCTTGCGGGGTATCCTCCTGAGTTCGAATCCGGCGACGAGTACGAGCGCACAGTCGCCACGATGGTGGAGACGGGCGTGCTCATCGATCCGGGCATCGTCACCTGGGTCGCCAGACTTTCGGAACGATTTCCCACGATCGAGCTCCGCATCGCCGATGCGCAGCTCGAGCCCGAAGCCGCAGTGTCGTTCGCGCTCCTCGTGCGCGGGCTCGTCGATCGGGTCCTCTCGGACGCCGAGAACGGCGTCGAGGCGCCGCGTGCGACGCCCGGACTCGTGAACGGTGCGATCTGGATGGCGGCCCGCGACGGGCTCTCCACGTCGCTCATCGATCCCGTGAACGGTACGGCGCAGCCGGCTGCAGCCATGCTCGACGAGATGTTCGCCGCCGCCGAACCGTCGCTCGTGCGATTCGGCGATGCTGAGCGGGTCGAACGCTATCTGGGGGACCTGCGCACCTTCGGCGGCCCTGCCCAGCGCCAGCTCGCGAAGTTCCGCGAGAACGGAGTCGCAGGGCTGCTCGATCTGTACCGCGCTGCCGGGGTGCAGGAGGCCTCGTGAGCGGATCGGGCCGACGCGGTCGACGCGGCGGCCCGATTATCCGCGAGGTCGATGGCGACGCGTTCGTCTATCGGCGCGACGGTCGGCGGCTCACTGCGGTCAAAGAGATCGCGCGCATCGAGGCACTCGCGATCCCGCCCGCGTGGACGGACGTTCGCATCGCCCGCGGTCCCTCGGCGAAAGTGCTCGCGCGCGGGATCGACGCGGCGGGGCGCACGCAGATGATCTACCACCCTCGCTTCCGCCAGCGGCGGGAACGGGAGAAGTTCGCCAGGCTGGGCCGCTTCGGGTCCGCGCTCCCCAAACTGCGCGCCCGCGTCGATCGCGATCTGCGCCGCAAGCGCCTCGGGCGCGAGCGCGTTGTGGCCTGCGTGATCCGGCTCATCGATCTGGAGTTCTTCCGCGTGGGCAACGAGGAGTACGCGGCGAAGCACGGCAGCTACGGCGTGACGACGC
This sequence comes from Leucobacter sp. NPDC077196, assembly GCF_040687075.1. Classification (NCBI taxonomy): domain Bacteria; kingdom Bacillati; phylum Actinomycetota; class Actinomycetes; order Micrococcales; family Microbacteriaceae; genus Leucobacter; species Leucobacter sp. NPDC077196. The sequence goes on along the minus strand of NZ_JBFBML010000003.1, from coordinate 189,441 downwards.
TTCGCGAGGAACACATCGATGCGACGGCGAGCTCGGTGCGCTTCGACTTCGTCGGGAAGAGCGGGAAGCGCCACGCGCGACGGGTGGCCGACCCGAGAATCGCCCGATTGATCTCCCGGCTCGAAGAACTGCCGGGCGACGAAGTGTTCCGCTTCTTCGAAGACACCGGGGTGTCGCGACAGGTGCGGAGCAAGCACGTGAACGCCTACGTCAAGCGTGTGATGGGCGAGGAGTTCACGGCGAAGGATTTTCGCACCTGGGGCGGCAGCCGCTTGGCGCTCTCCTCGTTGCTCGAACATGATGAAGACGCGTTTCGCACCCGCACGAGCGCCGCGAGTGCGGCGCGCGACGCGGTGCGTGCCGCTGCAGATCGGCTGGGCAATACGCCGTCCGTCACGAAGTCCTCGTACATCGATCCCCGTGTGCTCGCGCTCGCCGACGACCCGGCGGCGCGCGAGCGATTGCGGAAGGCGCGCAAGAAGATGCGCCCGCAAGCGCATCTCAGCGTTGACGAGCAGTGCTTGCTCGCCCTGCTGGCCCGGCGGGCGCCGCGCTGAGCGCGGGCCCGCGCGGACCGGGCACGGTCAGCTGCCAAGTGCTTCGCTGACGGCGGTCGGTGAATCGTACGTCGTGTCGGGGAGACCCTCGAGCGCCGAGACGACGTCGTCGGACGCTCCGGAGTCTCGGGCGGCGCTGACGAGTGTCGCTCTGTCGGCGGGGTAGTCGACGCCTCCGAGTGATCGCTGCACCTCGATGGGGTTCTGCGGTTCTGACATGTGATCTCCTTTCTTCTGGGACTCGGGCCGGGTGGTCTCCGGCTCCGGGAACAGCTCGTCGCTCGCCTCGACGCGTCGATCGACGATGGATGTGGGGGATTCGAGGTGCACGGCGCCACTGGGAAGAATGCCGGCACCTCCGCGGTGCTCCATCACCCGCCACTGCGCCACGCGATCCTCGCCGACGTGATGCACGGGCAGATCTCGCCAGAATGCGAACCCATTCGTCTCCCGCAGGGCCTCGGCGTCGAAGAGCACGCACGCGCCGATCCAGGCCACGCGGTAGGGGAGTCGATCGTCGTCGTCGAGCTCGAGCTGCGCTGCGAGATGCGCCAGGTTCGCCGCATTGTGCAGCGGCCAGCGATCGTGCTCCGGGGTCTCGGGACGCACCCGTTCGGGGCGCACGCCCGAAGGCGCCCACGGTTCGAACGCCCGCAGCTCGTCTGGCCGCTGATCACCGAGGTACGACAGGCCCTGCACGCCATAGCCCACGAAGCCGCAGCGCTGTTCCGAGAGGGACGCATCGAGCCTGGCCAGCGCGCCGGGCTCGAGCCAGACGTCGTCGTCGAGAAACAGGACCCGAGGCGCCGTCGCGCAGCTGAGGAGGAAGTCGCGCTGTTCGGCCAGCCCGCGCCGCGGTACGTGCCGCCGCACATCCACAGGGCGTCCCTGGGCCCGCAGCACGCGTATGATCGCTTGCACCGCTGGAACGCCCTGCACCGGGTACTCGGACTGGTCACTGATGACGACTCGGAACGGCGGATCGTCTTGGGCCGCGAGCCCCGATAGCGTGACCGCGAGCTCGGGGCCACGGTCAGCGGTCGGGATCAGCACGTCGATCTCCGCCGCGACGTGCGGGGCAGCGCGAGCCCAATGAGCCGCACCGAGACGACTGCCGTGCGGACGCCCGCCATGCGCGGTGACGTACTCGGGACGGGTTGCGGTGCCCGCGGACGCGGTCATGCTTCGGCCCCCGTGCGCAGTCGGTCGATGAGCTCCGTCGTCGAGTGATCGGGAACGTAGTCGAGGATCACGACCTCGCCTCCGAGCCGACGCATCTCGGCAGCCTCCTGCAGCATGTCGGGGGTGTAGTCGCCGCCCTTCGCGTACACATCGGGGCGCAACGCGCGAATCGTGCCGCTCGCGGTGTCTGCGTCGAACACGGTGACGTAGTCGACGCACGACAGCTCCGACAGCACGTTCGCCCGGTCGCGGATGCCGTTGACCGGCCGGCCGGGTCCTTTCAGTCGACGCGCCGAGTCATCGCTGTTGAGCGCGACGACGAGCACGTCGCCCAGGCGGCGGGCCTGCTTCAGCGAAGCGGTATGGCCTCGGTGCAGCACATCGAAGCACCCGTTCGTGAAGACGATCCGCTCCCCGGCACGGCGATGCAGCTCGAGGCGCTCCGCGAGTTCGTGCACCGAGATCTGCGCGTCGGGCGCTGCGGTGGCGCGTATCTCGAGTTCGTCGAGAGAGCAGCGGCAGGTGCCCGTGCGCTCCACGGCGATGTCGGCTGCGAGCTGCGCGAGATCGACGGCCGCAGCGAGTTCAGATCCCGCTGCTCGGGTCACGGCCAGCGCGGAGACGAAGACGTCGCCGGCTCCGGAGGCCTGGTGCTCGGGAGCGGCGTGCGCCCGCGTGCGGTGCGGCGGTGCGTCGGCGGTGAGGAGTACGGTGCCCGTGCGGTCGAGCGTGACGATCACCGAGTGCGCGCCGCTGCGCTGACGCATCTCGTCGTTCGCAACGATAGCCGAAGCCACGCGCTGCTCGCCGGCGCCCAGGCTCGCACCGAGCAGCCGCTCCGTCTCGCCGGCATTCGGCGTGATGACATCCGGTCGCAGCGCCGCCCACCGAGCCGGATCGTGCGCATCGATCACGAGGAGTGCCGCTCGCGGCAGGGAGGCGAGTTCGGCGATCATCGCGTCGTCGAGAAGTGCGGCCCCGTAGTCGCAGATGACGAGCGCATCGCACTGGGCGAGCGCCTCGCGCAGCTCATCGACCAGGCGCCGCCGCACCGCCTCTGGCCAGGGTTCGCGCTGGGAATCGTCGAGTCGAATGAGCACCTGGTCGGCGACCGACACCCGCGCCTTCGTCGTGGTGCGCGCCCCCGCCACGCGCTGCAGCGCCGCCACGTCGACGTCCGCCTCGCACAGGCGCTCCCGGAGCCGGTCGCCGGGCTCGTCGGCCCCGATCGCTCCGAACGCGCGCACCTGCGCGCCGAGCGCTGCCAGATTGCGCGCCGTGTTCGCGGCACCGCCCGGCAGGTCCGAGGCGCCTGCGAGTTCGACCACCGGGGCAGGCGCTTCACGAGCCACGCGGTCGACCGTGCCGTGCCACCAGCGATCGAGCAAGAAGTCGCCGAGCACCGCAATACGGGGCGGGTGCGCTCGAATGCGAGCGATGCTGTCGAGCAGGTTCATCACGACCGCCTTTCTGAGTGAGCGGAGACCGGCCCGTTTAGAACCGGCCAGAAGCGGGCAGAAGAAGAGGAGGCGCACTGCGCACCGAATGGCGCGCACGCCGCCGCGAAACGGAGGATCCCATGACGCACGACCCGCACCGCACTTCCGACGACACGCCTCGCGCCCCTGGGGCACCGGTCGCGTCCCAGCGCCCCGTCGTGGCCACGCCGCGCGAGAAGCTGGGCGGCGTGCGCAAGATCGCCGTGCTGCGCGGCGGCGGGATCGGAGACCTGCTGTTCGCGCTGCCGGCGATCGCGGCGCTCTCCGCGGCCTACCCGGAAGCCGAGGTCACGCTCCTCGGCACCTCGGCCGCACGCATGCTCGAAGGTCGTGCTGGCGCCCCCCATCGGTTCGCCGAGCTCCCCGTGGCGACGGGCGTGCACGAGCCCGAGGGCGCCGTGGTCGACCCGGAGGCCGTGCGGCGCTTCGCGAAGACCCACCGAGCCGAAGCATACGATCTGGCTGCGCAGCTGCACGGGGGCGGCCGCTTCTCGAATCCGTTTCTGGCCGACCTCGGCGCCCGCTGCACCATTGGCACTCGCACTGACGACGCGCTCGAGCTCGACCGGTCGCTGCCCTACGTGTATTTTCAGCACGAGGTGATGCGCTGGCTCGAGGTCGTTGCACTGGCCGGAGCCGTGCCGGTCGATCTCGAGCCGCGGCTGCCCGTGGACGCCGCCGACGTGGCACGTGGTGCGGCGCTTCTCGGCGATCACCCGGGCCCGACGGCGGTCTTCCACCCCGGCGCCACCGACCCGCGTCGCCGTTGGCCCGTCGAGCGGTTCGGGGAGGTCGCCGCCGACCTGTCTCGCTCGGGAGCCCAGATCATCGCGATTGGCGACGCATCGGAACGCCGCCTCGCAGAGGAGTTCTCGAGCGCGGCCGTCGCCGCGGGAGCGCCCGTTGCGCCGCGCAACCTCGCAGGGCGACTGCAGTTCGGCGACCTGCCCGGAGTGCTCGCCGCCGCTGACCTCTGCGTGGCGAACGACAGCGGGCCGCGACACCTCGCCCAGGCCGTCGGCACCGCGACCGCGTCCGTCTTCTGGTGCGGCAATCTGCTCAACGCGGGTCCCATGGGGCGCGGCGAGCACCGGGTGCAACTGTCGTGGACCACGCACTGCCCGGTGTGCGGTCGCGAGAGCACGCAAGTGGGATGGACAGCGCCGAGATGCGCGCACGATGTGTCGTTCGTCGACGACGTCGGCGTTGAGGCGGTGCTCGCCGATGCCCGCTCGTTGCTCGCCCTGCGGGCGTGGTGATGGGCGTCGCCGACGCGGTTCCGCGTTCACGGCCATGACGGCTCATCCTCTGGAGCGATCACCAGTTCGCGCACCTCTGAGCGCGGGGGCTGCTGCAGCGCGAAGAGTACGGCTCTGGCGACATTCGCCGGGTCGTTGAGCTGTGCGTCGGCGGCTGGGCGGTACTGCTCGGGTCGATCGTCGAAGAACGACGTCTGCATGCCGGCCGGAATCAGTGTCGTCACGCCGAGACGCCCCGCGGTCTCCGCGGCGAGCGCGCGCGAGAAGCCGAGCACGCCGAACTTGGAAGCGCAATATGCGGTGGCCTCGGGAAGTGCGCGCAAGGCGAGTGACGACGCGATCGTCACGATCCTGCCGTGCACGCGCTCGATGTGCGGGAGCGCAGCGCGCACCGTGGAGACGGTGCCGAGCAGATTCACGCCGATCACTCGTTCCCACTCATCGGCCTCCACGTCCTCGAGCCGCCCGCAGCGGTCGATCCCCGCAGCGGTGACGACCGCGTCAATGCCGCCGAGCTCTTCGGCGATGGCCGCGACCGCGCGCTCGACCTGTGCCCGGTCGGAGACGTCGGCCGCGTGAGCGACTGCGCGCTCGTCCCACGAGCTCACATCGAGATCGATGATGGCCGGGGTTCCTCCGGCCTCTGCGACTGCATGGGCGACGGCGGCGCCGAGGCCGGAGCTGCCACCGGTGATGAGAACGCGGCCGAGTGTGGAGGGAGTGGTCGAGAGGGTCATCGAAGGTCCTTTCTCAGGTGCAGTGCGGAATGCCTGCAGCGGTGTGGATGTTCGTGAATGGCGCGTGCGGCGGCTCAACCGACGCGGGCTATGGCATCGGCGAGTGCGGTCGTCGATCGCCCGAGATGATAGGGGAGCGTCAGCACGCTCCCGCCCCAGCTCTCGACGAGATCGGTCTCCGGCAACGACTGGGCGCTGTAGTCGCCGCCCTTGACCCAGATGTCGGGGCGGAGCTGATCGAGCACGGCCTGCGGCCCGTCTTCGGCGAACACGACCACGGCATCGACGCAGCCGAGAGCGGTCAGCAGCTCGACGCGGTCGGGCTCGCTGATGAGCGGGCGCTCGGGGCCCTTGAGCCTGCGCACGGAATCGTCGGAGTTGAGGCACACGATCAGGCAGTCGCCCAGGGCGCGCGCAGCGGTCAGCGTACGCACGTGCCCTGCGTGCAGCAGATCGAAGCACCCGCCCGTCGCCACCACGGTGCCGCCCGAGCTGCGCACTCGTTCGGCAACCGTGAACGCATCGGCGCTTGCGCTGGCGCGGGGGAGCCCGGCCGCGCCGAGCGCGGCAACGCCGCCCGCGGCGAGAAAATCACCGGCCGCGTCGACTGCGCTGCGCACCGCATTCGGCAGTTCGGCGTCGGCGGCGAGCGCGAGAAGCACCGACGCCGCGAAGCGATCGCCGGCACCGCAGGCGTCGGCGGCGTCGACGGGACGGGCAGGGATGAGTGCCGGTGCGTGATCGGCGTCGAGCAGCAGAGCCCCCTCTGATCCCAGCGTGATGACGAGTGCGCTGCATCCCCACCGCTCGCGCAGACGAGCCCCGGCAGCGGCAGCGGCCGCCGCATCGGCCCCGGTGCCCGCGGCTTTCGCGGCCTCGGCGAGGTTCGGCGTGACCAGCCGCGCGGACGGTACGGGATCGGCGCCGCGCGGATGCGGATCCCAGACGAGCGGCACTTGGGTCCCGCGACGGTGCAGGGCGACTCTGATCTCAGGGTGCGCCGTGAGCGCCCGCCCGTAATCGGAGACGATGATCGCATCCGCCTCGGCGATGGTCGTCAGCATCTCGCGCGTGACGTGGGGCAGCACCGGGTCTCCGCACCCGTCATCGATGCGCGCCACGGGCTGCCCGGCCGCGCGAAGACGCGTTTTCACGGGAGTGGGCGCCGGGAGCAGCCCGGCGACGAGGTGTACCCCATCGAGATGCTGCCGCAAGCGCTCCGCCGGCTCGTCGGCGGAGAGCGCCGTCACCAGGTGCACATCGTGTCCATCGTGCTGCAGCATTCGGGCGACGAGACCGGCCCCACCGGCCCGCGACCGTCGAGTATGCACATCGACCACCGGCACCGGTGCGTCGGGCTGGAATCGCTCAGCCACCCCGTCGATGTCCTCATCGAGCAGAGTGTCTCCGACGACGACGATCTTCATGATTGGGGCTCCGTTCCCACGCAGGCGTCGAATACCTCGCACACGGCGTGGATCGCCGCGAGCTGGCATTCCTGAACATGAGGCGACGGCCCGTCCAAGCAGATCGCGTCGTCGCAGAGGCGGGCGAGCGGGTTCGGGCCCGGCCCGGTGAGCGCCCACGTCGTGGCTCCTGACTCCTCTGCGGCTCGTGCGGCTTCGAGCAGGTTGGGGCTGCCGCCGCTCGTCGAGAGCAGCAGTACGATGTCGCCGGATCGGGCGTGGGCGCGCACCTGCCGGGCGAATACCTGATCGAAACCGTAGTCATTGCCGATCGCCGTGATGCTCGACGTCTCGGCGTGCAGAGCGATCGCGGAGTACGCTGCGCGGTCTTCGCGATAGCGACCGACGAGCTCGGCGGAGAGATGCTGCGCCTCTGCGGCCGACCCGCCGTTGCCGCCGACGAGCAGTCGGCGCCCGGCGCGCAGACGGTTCGCCAGTTCGACACCCCAGGTCTCGAGGTGGGCGGCGTGGCGTCGTGCCTGCTCGAGGGTGCGGGCGAGAGCGTCGAAGTGCTCTGTGACGGCGTTCGCGCTCAACAGCGCTTCGTTCGCCGGTGCCTGGGTGAGTGTGGGTGTGGTCATAGTGCGGCCTCCGCCAGTTGGGCGCTCGAAGCGCGGTTCATGCGCAGTCGCGCGTGCTGCAGGGTGCGTTGATAGATGCGTTCAGTGCGCGCGGCGACGCGGTCCCAGCTGTAGCGCGCTTCGACGCGCATGCGACCCGCGGCGCCGAGCTCCGCGGCGAGGGCCGGATCGGCGCGCAGCCGCGCGAACGCCTCGGCGACGGACCGCGCGTCCTGCGGGGGCACGAGCACGCCGGTCACGCCGTCGACGACGGTATCGCCCAGGCCGCCCACATTCGCGGCCACGACCGGAGTTCCGCAGGCCATGCTCTCGAGCGGCACGATGCCGAATGGCTCGTACCAGGGGGTGCAGACGACGGCGTCGGCCTCACGAATCAGCGCGGGAACCTCGTCTCGGGGCACGCGGCCGAGGAAACGAACCCGGTCGGCGATGTGCAGCGACTGAGCGAGGGAGGCGAGACGCGTCGTTTCGGCGTCGGGCCCGGATGCGCCGGCGGGCGCATCGCCCGTGCCGACGATGTGCAGCTCGACGTCGTCGATTCCCTGCTCGCGCAGCAGGCCGAGCGCGCGGATGGCGACGTCGACGCCTTTGCGCGGCACCAGTCTTCCGAGGCTGAGCACCCGGAACGCGCCGCTCCGCTGAGCCGGGCGAGCATCGTTCTGGAACATGCTGAGATCGACTCCGCACGGTGCGATCTCGATGCGGTCAGCGGCAATTCCGAGCGCGCGCAACTCGGTCACCTCATCGGGGCAGGTGGCGATGACGGTGTCGACGCGCTGACCGACGAGCGGTTCGAGCTGCTCGCGTTCCGCGGGGCTCGTGTCGGCTGCGCCCTGGAATCGTCGTTTGACCGAGCCGAGGGCGTGAAAGGTGTGCAGCACCGGCGGGTGGCCCGTGCCGCGCTCAGCTGCGGCGTCGAGCGCCGCGATGCCAGACATCCAAAAATGGCTGTGCACGACGTCCGGTCGATCGAAGCGCCACGCGGCTGCGAGTCCCTCGGCGAGCGTGGGGAGATGCGGCAGCAGTTCGTCTTTGGGCACGTGACGCTGCGGGCCGGCGGTGAGGTGCACGACATCGACGCCGGGGCAGAGCTCGACGCGCGTCGGCGTGGTCGCGTCGTCCCGCCGGGTGTACACGGTGACCCGGTGACCGCGCTCCGCGAGGGCGCGGGAGAGCGCGGCGACGTGCACGTTCTGGCCACCCGCGTCGACGCTGCCCGGTGTCGCCAGAGGATTGGCGTGCTCGGAGACCATGGCGATCTTCATGAGAGAGCTCCTTCCGTGATCAGATGAGGTTGGGCGGTGCGCGATCGGGTGCGCCGCACCTGCGCGTCGCGGGTGTCTGCGAGCACGGCGTCCCAGTCGTCGAGGAAGCGACTCAGCCCGTAGCGAGCCAGGGCGGCCTCCCGCGCGATGACGCCGCGCCGACGCGCTTCATCGGGGTCGAGCAGCAGGAGATCGGCGGTGGCGACGAGTTCAGCCGGATCGGCCGACAGCGCGCCCGCTTCGGGCGGCACGGCACGGCCCGCCTCGGTCGCGTCGAGCGCGAGCACCGGCATCCCGAGGAACATCGCTTCGAGCAACGAGAGTCCCAATGATGTCCAGCGCATGGGGTGCACGTAGGCCCGTCGCCGGGCGAGTTCGGTGTGCAGGCGTTCGGTCGGGAGGTCGCCGATCACGCGCAAGCGATCCGGACCCAACCCGAGCGCTTGCGGGAGGCGGTCAGTGGCGATGCCGAAGCAATCGAGTCGGCCGGCACTCGCGAATCCCGGCAGCAGGTCGGTACCGGTCACGCGCCCCCGCCGCACCGGCTCGTTGACGACGATGCCGAGTGCTTCGATCTCGCCCGTGTAGCGCGCACCCGGATCGGGGATGCCGTGCTCGATGACGACCGTCGGCGCTGCTCCCGAATCCCAGATGAGTCGATTGAAATGAGTGACGTGCACGACGGGGATATCGGTGCGATCGGCCAGGAAGTGGCGCTCGGCCACGGGCGATTGCTTCGGGGTGTTGTGCTCGACGAAGACGGCCGCGACATCGCGGCCCGGGCGCCTCCCGAGCAGCGACTCGGCCCACTCGAGCTCCTCGGTGCGCTGCAGCACGACGAGGTCGACCTCCGCGTCGGCAAGGTCGGCCGCCTCGACGCTGCGGGCGTTCTCGGGCAGGGGCGGCAGATCGCGGCCAGCCTCGATCGGCACGAGATACTCGTGCGATCCACTCAAGAAGGCCTGCATCCATCCGCCGTGCAGGTACCACACCACTATCTTCATCGTCGTCCTTCCTGTACGCCCCTCGGCGCGAGCGCCGTCTGCAAGGGCTGCCGGTGATCAGTGCCGGGCATATCAGCGTTCTGGCGACCCGCGGGTTCGAGATCCTCGACGGCCGCGAGCACCGTCTCCGGCATGACACCGGCGAGACACGGGTGCCCCGGTATGGGGCATTCGCGAGCGCGCGAATCCTTGCAGCCCGCATCCTGGTCTCCGAGCAGCCGCACGGGTACGCCGTAGGGCGCCCACTTCACTGCGGGCACCACCGGCGAGAAGAGGCTCACGATCGGCGTGCCGACCGCCGCGGCGAGGTGGGCGGGTCCGCTGTTGCCCGACACGAGCACATCGGCTCCGGCGAGCACGCCGGCGAGTTCGAGCGTGGTGCATGCACCGGCGAGATCGATGGCGCGCGGCGCCTCGGCGCGGATGCGCGCCGTGAGTTCGGCCTCGCCAGCGCTCCCGGTGAGCACGACCGTGCGGCCCGACTGGTGGAGGAGGTGGGCGAGGCGCGCGAAATGTTGCACCGGCCAGCGTCGCGCAGGTACGGCAGCACCGGCGTGCACCGCGACGTAGGGCCCCGCGCCGGTCAGTGAACGAGTATCGGGCGTGGGCACGACCGCCAGGCGACCGTCGTCGACGCTCGGAAAGCCCGCAGCCTCAGCGATCGCGAGCGCGCGCTCCGGCTCGGGAAGCGCTTCGGGAAGATCTTCGCCGGGCCGCAGCCGCACATCGAGCAGAGACCCGGCATGGTCGACCGATGCCCCGGTGATGCGTTCGACGCCCGCGAGGCGCAGCAGCATCGCGAGGGGAAGCGGCGACTGATGAAAGGAGGTGAGGATCACGGCTTCCCGGGCGCCGGTCTCGCGGACGGCCGAGATGAGGCCTTCGGTGTGCTCACGGCTGACGACGCGCCACGGCTCAGAGATCCACGGAGCCTCCCAGACGATCGTGCGATCGATGCCGGGCAGCAGCGCCGCTCCGCCCGCCCCCAACGGGCCGCACAGCATCACGACGTCGGCCTGATGCGCGACGGCGCGGATCGCCGGCCCCGAGATGAGCACGTCGCCCATGCTGTCGAGGCGCGCGACGAGCACCGGGCCGCTCATCGCTCGTCCGCCATCTCGACGCCGAGCGCAAGAGCGACCGCGTCTGCAAGCGTCTCGGCGACGGTCGTCGCATCGGCGCGCTCCTGGTGCAGCGTCAGACGGGTGGGCACGAGGATCCCGCGGGCGCCTGCCGCTTCTGCAGCATCGACGTCAGCGCCGATATCGCCGATCATCACGACGTTCTCGGGGGCGACGCCGAGCGCGGCCGCAGCAGACAGGATCATACCCGGCCGCGGCTTGCGGCACTCGCAGCCGTCACGGGGAGCGTGCGGGCAGACGCGCCACACGTCGAACGGGCCCAGCAGCTCTTCGACGCGGTTGTTCACGGCGCGCACCTGCTCGCGCGTGAGCAGCCCGCGCGCGATGCCCGACTGGTTGCTGATCACACCGACGGGAATGCCCGCCGCACGCACACGGTCGATCGCCGCGCGCGCCGAAGGCATGGTACGCACGGCCTCGGGGTCGCCGTTGTACGGCACGTCCACGATGAGGGTGTCATCGCGATCGAACAGCACAGCGTGCACAGGAACTGCAGGTTCGGTCATACTCCTCCAGTTCCCCGAAGCAGCAGGAGTAAACGGAGTGCCCGACCCCTTGCGCCTCTCTGCCGACTGCGGTAGTCCAGAGGGGAAGGCTTTGCGGCGATCGCACGGACGTTGCGGCGAAGCTCCAGAGAGGGGATCGTATGAGCCACCGGCAGAAGCCCGCGCTGCTCGCATTGCGAACGCTCAAGCTGGGAGACCTGCTGGTCGCAGTACCCGCGCTCCGAGCGCTGCGTCGCGCGTTCCCGGGTCACCGGATCGTGCTGGCCGCGCCCGGCTGGCTCTCGCCGATCGTCAGGCTGATCGACGCCGTCGACGACCTCCTGCCGACGCCGGGCCTCGACGAGCCGCTTCCACTCGAACCGGGCAGCGTCGATATCGCGGTCAACCTGCACGGCAACGGGCCCGAGAGTCGCAATGTCATCGCGGCACTCGAACCGAGGCGTCGCATCGCCCACCAGCTCCCCGACGACCCCGCGCCTGCTGCCGGCGGCGACTCCGAGCCCGGGCCGCCCTGGGTCGACGGCATGCTCGAGCGCGAGCGCTGGGTGCGGCTGGTCTCATCCGCCGGTGCCGAGGGCGACCCCGATGAGGTGCGCATCGACGTGCCGGAGGCCGTCGCGCCCGTGAGCGGCGCCGTCGTCGTGCACGTGGGCGCGTTCTACGGGTCTCGCCAATGGCCGATCGAGCGCTTCGCCGAGGTGGCGCGAGAGCTGCTCGCGCAGGGGCATCGCGTCGTAGTGACGGGCGACGAGCGCGATCGCCCGCGCGCCGCGGCCGTCGCAGCGGCAGCAGGGGTGCCCGATGGAGACGTGCTCGCGGGAAGGATCGGCCTCGCAGAGTTCGCCGCGGTCATCGCGCGCGCCGGTCTCGTCGTCACGGCGGATACCGGCGCGGGGCACCTCGCCTCGGCGTACGGCGTGCCGTCCGTCGTCATCTTCGGGCCGGCGCCGCCCGAGGAGTGGGGTCCGCCACCGGGGCCTCACGTGGTACTCACCGACGCCGCGGTGCGCCGAGGAGATGCCTTCGCCGATGACCCGGACCCGGCGCTGCTCGCCGTCACGGCTGCCGAAGTGCTCGAGGCGGCCGACTCGGTCATGCGAGCGTGATGCCGAGCTCCTAGGTCAGGGCGAAATCGGAGCTCAGCGCGGCGCGCAGCCGCCGGAGAATGCTCGACAAGAGCCGCGATACCTGCATCTGGCTGACACCGCATTCGAGCGCGATCTCCGACTGCGTGAGCTGATCCTCGAATCTCAGCCGCACGATCCGACGCTCGTCCTCGGTGAGCATGCGCGTCGCTCGTTCGAGCGTGAGCGCCAACTCGGTTCGCGCATACTCGTTCTCTCGATACGGGAGCGAATCCGCGAGTGTGAGCTCCTCGGAGCCGCCGGGAAGCGGGGTGTGTATCGAGATCGCCTGCCGAGCGGAGTGGCACTGCACGGCCTCGGCGACGAGCGCGTGCGGTCTATGCAGTACGTCGGCGAGCTCCGCGATGCGCGGCGCGCGACCGAGTTCCTGCTCCAAGAGCTCGCGGACCGCGGGCACTTCAATCGCGAGTTCTTGCAGGCGACGGGGAGGGCGCACGAACCACGACGTGTCGCGCAAGTATTGCTTGATCTCACCGGAGATCGTGGGAACTGCGAAGGACACGAGGTCGTCGCCGACCGCGGGATCGAACCGCTCGACTGCCTTCGCCAGGCCGATATACGCGACTTGCACCACATCCGCCGCGTCTTGCTGGCGCACCCGGTATCGTCGCGCCACAGAACGAGCGAGATCGAGGTACTCGACGACCACGCGCTGGTGCAGTTCGCGACGCCGTGCCGGCTCTGCGCGCTGCGCTGCAGAGAGCAGCGCGATGGCGTGGGCATTGCGAGCCGCATCCAGCGCAGCGCGATCAGTGGGCGTGCCCGGCGCACCCGGCACTGCCGACGCTGCGAACGCGGGATTCGGTGCGAGCATGGGCCTCCTCCAATGAGCGACGGCGGCGGCGAGACGCCGACGCACGAGAGCGGACGCCGGCGTCGTGCCGGCCGGAACGAATACAGGTCCAGCATCGTTACCGCCGGGAGCGGCGGGCAGCACCTTGCATCCGAGGGGGACTTCCCTTAGCATCACGCTCGCGATAGCCGATAGCCGATAGCCGATGGTCGGTGTGCAGGGCAGAAGCGCTGGTGTCGCGGCCCGCAGCTGTCAAGGGTCTGCCCCGAGCCGTGCGGGCTTCGTACCGTGAAGGCATGACTGCACTGTGGCACCTCACCGGCTCACCCATCCCCGTCTCGCCCGCCGAACCGTCGCCTCACGGCCGCCGCTTCGACACGGTCGTCGTGGGTGCCGGCCTGACCGGTCTTGTGACCGCCGTGCTGCTCACGAGAGCCGGCCAGCGCGTTGCGGTGCTCGAAGCGCGAACCGTGGGTGCGGTGACGACCGGTCACACGACGGGCAAGCTCAGCCTGCTGCAAGGCAGCGTTTTCTCGCAGGTGCGACGGCACGTCGGCGATGAGGCGCTCGTCGCGTACGCCGAAGCGAACCGCGAGGGGCAGGCGTGGATGGTGCGAGAGCTCGAGCGGCTCGGTCTGCCGATCGACCGGCGCAGCGCCGTCACCTACGTCAACGACGACTCGAGCCTCGACTCTCTCGAGCGCGAACTCGAGGCGTGCCGCGTCGCAGGCGTCGATGCGCGCTGGGCGGACGACACGGGGCTTCCGTTCGCGACAGCGGGCGCGATCACGCTCGACCGTCAGGTACAGCTCCAGCCCATCGATGTGCTCGCGGCGCTCGCCGCCGAGGTGCTCGAGCGCGGCGGCGAGATCCACGAGCGCACCCGCGTGCAGGGCGTCGACGAGATCGACCACGCGCTGGAGGTGCAGACCGTCGGCGGCGTCGTCGCGGCGGAGCGGTGCGTGCTCGCGACGGGTGTGCCGATCCTCGACCGCGGTCTGTTCTTCGCCCGGCTTCAGCCTTCGCGCTCGTTCGTCACCGCCTACGATGTGCCCGAAGACCGCATTCCGCGCGGCATGCACATCTCGATCGACGCGCCCGACCGCTCGCTGCGCACGGCGCGCGGCACGGAGGGGGAGACGCTCGTGGTGGTCGGCGGAGGCGCGCACACGACGGGGCGCGGCGGCGACACTGTGCGCACGCTGGCCGAACTCGACGCCTGGGCGCAGCAACAACTCGGTGCCGGCCCGCGGGTGACCTGGTGGGCGGCGCAGGATTACCAGCGGCATGCGTCGCTTCCGTACGCGGGCCCGCTCGCCGGGGGCCACGGCCGCATCTTCACGGCCACCGGTTACGACAAATGGGGAATGACCAACGCGGTCGCGGCGAGTCTCGCGATCGTGTCGCAGATGCTCGGGGGCCGCCTTGATTGGGCTGACACGATGCGGCACGCGGGCCCGGGCATCGCGGGCGTCGCCGACGCGGTGCGCGTGAATGCCGAAGTGGCCGCGCACGTGGCGACCGACTGGACGAAAGCAGTGCTGAGCGGGTCGGGCGCCGAAGATCTCGCCGAGGGAGAAGGTCGGGTCGTGCGCGAGGGCGCCCGGCCTGTTGCGGTTTCCCGGGTCGATGGCTCGATCTGCCGGGTCTCGGCGGTCTGCACGCATCTCGGCGGCATTCTCAACTGGAATCCGGCCGAGCGCAGTTGGGACTGCCCGCTGCACGCCTCGCGCTTCTCGGCGAAGGGCGAGGCGCTCGAGGGGCCGGCCGTCCGAGACCTCGCGTCGGCTGCCGAGCACTCCGAGCGCGCTGAGAACTCGAAAGGCTAGCGACCGCTCCGGCGCGTGTCGAGGCCCTGGTCGGCCGCGCAGCTGAGGCATACCGTCGCAGGTGACGGACGACACGATGGAGAGGATGATCGATGCCGAAATCGAAGACCCCGCAGCTGAAGGATCCGGAACTCTACGACACGCTCCGCGAAGACGGCGCGTCGGCGGAGAAGGCTGCCCGCATCTCGAACGCGGCCGCGAAAGAAGGCCGATCGAACGTCGGCAAGCGCGGCGGGCATGCCGAGGATTACGAAGAGCGAACGGTGCCGGAGCTCAAGAAGCGCGCGAAGGAGCTCGGGCTGTCGGGCTATTCGAGCATGCGGAAGCAGGAACTCATCGACCTGCTGCGCTCGCACTGATCGCCGCGGCGACGCCGACACCGCTGCACCACCCTGCACCACCGCTGCACCACCCTGCACCACCCGGACCACAGAGGAGGACCTATGACCCCGAACATGGACCCGCGTACGAAGTACCCGAAGGCTCCGCTCCCGCAGCAGGAGCAGCCGTCGCAGCCCGGGCTCACCGCGCCGATGCAGCCCGCGCCCGATCACGGCGAGGACACGTACACCGGCAACGGCCGACTCGCCGGCATGCGCGCACTGATCACCGGTGGCGACTCTGGTATCGGCCGCGCCGTCGCGATCGCCTTCGCACGGGAGGGCGCCGACGTCGCCATCGCGTATCTTCCCGAGGAGCATGAGGATGCGCAGGCGACGCTCGAGCAGATCGAGCTCGCGAACCGCCGTGGCGTGCTGCTGCCGGGTGACCTTCGGCACGAGGTCGACTGCGTCGAGGCCGTGAGCCGAACCGTCGCCGAACTCGGGGGGCTCGATATCCTCGTGCTGAACGCGGCGACGCAGCGCGAGCGGGAGCCGAACGCGGAGATCACGCGCGACGCGATCGAGAACGTCTTCTCGACGAACCTCGTGGCCCCGATCCTGCTCTTCCGCGAAGCCGCGCAGCACTTGCAGCCGGGCTCGAGCGTCATCGTCTCGGCGTCGGTGCAGGCGTACAACCCGTCACCCGACCTGCTCGACTACGCGATGACCAAGGCAGGCCTCGTCGCGTTCACCCAAGCGCTCGCCGAGCAGCAGGGCGAACGCGGGGTGCGCGTGAACGCCGTCGCGCCGGGGCCCATTTGGACGCCGCTGATTCCGGCGACCGGATGGGACGAGAAGCAGGTGAAGTTCGGTCAGGATACGCCCCTGGGGCGCCCCGGCCAGCCGGCAGAACTCGCCGGTGCATACGTGTATCTCGCGTCCGAAGACGCATCGTACGTATCAGGAGCCGTGCTCCCCGTCACGGGAGGCAAGCACCTCTGAGGAAGTCGTGGTTTCGGGAGACCGGAACCGAGCTGAGCGTTCGCTACAGTGGGGGGCATGTCACCGAGGCGCGGGCGTCCGCACGCATCATCGCAAGAGATGCTTGCGGACGCCGCGTGCGAACTCTTCCTGGAACGCGGCTACGAGGCCACGTCGGTCACCGAGATCACGAGACGCGCCGGCGTGAGCCGCTCGAGCTTCTTCAACTACTTCGCCTCGAAGTCGGAGATGCTCTGGTTCGTGTTCGATGCGAGGATCACGGCCCTCGAGGTCGCTCTGCGTCTGACCAACGGGGAGCTGGGAGTCGCGCTGCGGGAGTTCGCGCGAGGAGAGGCCCCCCACACTCTCGCCCTCGCGATCACCGAGGCTCGAACAATGGGCGTGGAGGAGGAGCTCGCCGCCGGTCGTGCCGCGCGCCAGTTGCGGATCGCAGCGGCGATCGAGGCCCGGTTGCGGCGCGACGGGTGCGCGGCGCTGGGCGCCGAGATTCGGGCTGCTGGTTACGCCGCCGCCCTGGTGGGAACAGTGTGGCGGTGGGCAGCGCTCGGTGCGGGGCGCCACCGAGTTGACGAATTGCTCGACGAGGCGCTCACTGTCGCGGAAGGCGTGCTCGCGCCGAACTGTTAGCGGGTAACGGTGCCGTCGACTTCGGTGAAGACACGGTCCTGGAAGGCGCGCTGCGGCACCACGAAGCGGAGTGCGATGGCAGCGGCGAGAGCCGACCCGCCGCACACGCACCAGACGATCACGTAGCCGGTGAACGATCCTGCCGTGCCGCCCGCGTCGGCTCCGGTAGCGCCGGCGACGCCGTGCATGAGCGCGATGCCGAAGATCGCCGATGCGATCGCTCCGCCCACGGTTTTCGTGGAGTTCGTGAGGCCGGTCGCCACACCCGTCAGGTGATCGGGCGCCCCCGAGGCCGCTGCGGCAGGCAGAGCGGCGACGAGCGCACCGGAGCCGAGTCCGGCGATCATCATGTTGATGATCATGTGCGCATACGTCGTGTGGAACGGCAAAAACAAGAAGTAGCCGATCGCGACGAGCAGAGCGGCCGCAGCAAGCGCGTTACGGGGCGTCGAGAGCCGCGCGATCAAGGGGTACACGAGCGCGCCGATGACCATCGCGATCAGGTACATGCCGATCACGAGCGAGGTCAGGAAGCCGCCGATGCCGAGGCCGTATCCCGCCGTCGTCGGGTCGGTGCGGATGAACGTCGACAGCGGCGCCTGCGCGCCGAGCACGCTCATTCCGAAGAGCGCCGCGGTGACGAAAACCGGGGCGAGGGCCGGCGAGCGGAACAGGCGCACGTCGATGAGCGGATCGGGATGCCGCAGCTCCCAACGTGCGAACGGCACGATGAGCAGCAGCCCGAGCGCGACAACGCCCCAGGCGATGGGACTCCCCACTCCCTGCATGCGCAGCAGGCTGAGTCCGCCGGTGAACGCCAGCAACGCGAACGTGATGAGCATGAGTCCGGTGAAGTCGAGCTTGCCGCCGAGCTTCACCGGCGATTCTGCGACGCCGAACGCGATGACGAAGAAGCACAGCACGACGAGCACGCCCGGCACCACCAGCACGCCGAATATCGGGAAGGTGTCGATCAGCTGGCCGCCGATCAGCGCGCCGGAGATCGCTCCGGCCTCGAGCGCCGCGACCAGAATTCCGGCCGCGCGCGCCGTCAGCAGCGAGCGCCCGTCTCGGCCAGTGGTGCGCGACCAGATGAGCGCGATTTCGAGCGGCAGCCAGACGACGTACACCCCCTGCAGCGTCCACGCCGCGAGAAAGAGCGGAAAGGTGCCGGCGAACGGCAGGGCGAGCGTCGCGACCGCGGTGATACCGGTCGACCAGAGCAGGATCCGCTTGTGCCCGACCATATCGCCGAGTTTGGCGAGTACCGGCACGACGAGTGCCGACAGCATGAGCTGGGAGCCCTCCAGCCAGTTCACGTCGGCATCGGGCACGTCCAAGTGCCTCGCGATATCGGAGAGCATCGGCGTGTAGTACCCCTGGAGAAACCCGCTCGTGAACTCGACGAAGGCGAGAAATCCGACCACGCCGGCGAGCGCGCCGAGCCGCACGCGTGTCATGCGCGGTGCCGCGAGGGCAGACGCTCGAGCAGCGCACGATGGAACCGGGTGCCGCGTTCGAGCTCGTCGACGGCCACCCGCTCGTCGACACCGTGGATGGTCGCGCGCAGCTCAGCGGACATGGCGAGCGGCGCGAAACGATACACCGCCGGGGCGAAGCGGTGGAAATGACGGGCATCCGTCGCCGCCATCATCACGTACGGCACGGTTCGAGCGCCGGGATGCGAGATGCGCACGGCGTCGGCGATCATCGCGAACTGCTCGTTCTCGGTGGACGATTCGGGCGACGGATCCTCGCCATCGATGACGTCGACCTGCACCGAGCGGTCGGCGATGCGGCGTCGCACGCGCGCCACGGTCGATGCGACCGATTCTCCGAGTGCGATGCGCAGATTGACGGTGGCGCTCGCCCGCGACGGGAGCACATTCGCCGCGATGCCTCCTTCGAGCATGGTAGCTGCGACGGTGGTGCGCACCATCGCTGCGGGCTCGCCGCCCATCCGGGCGAACAGTCTGGCGGTGAGCCCGGGTCGCGACGCCAGGATCCGGTAGAGCAGGCGAGCCGGCCCGCGGGTTCGCGGTACGAAGCGCTCGAGCATGCGGCTGACGCCGGCCGGGGTGCTGGCGGTGAACGTGTCGGGGGTCAGGCGCGCGACGGCTCGCGCCACGCGCGTGATCGCCGTGAGTGACGGCGGGGCGGAGGCGTGGCCGCCGTCGCCCCGCGCGCTGAGCTGCAGGGTCATCGGCCCTTTCTCAGCGACGCCGACCATCGCCGCCTCGCCTCGTACGAACGGCAACGGGGCGTCGACGACCGCGCCGCCCTCGTCGAGCACGAGCCACGGAGTGATGCCCCGCGCCGAAAAGGTCTCGGCGATAGTGCGCGCTGCATCACCGAAGGTCTCCTCGTTTCCGCCGAACGAGAGGTAGACATCGCGCGCAGGCACGAAGCCCTCGGTCAGCAGCGATTCGACGGCCTCGAGAATCACGAGCAGCGGACCCTTGTCATCGAGGGCGCCGCGGCCGTACACGAACCCGTCTGCGACCCGCCCGTCGAAGGGCGGATGCGTCCACGCATCGGTGGCATCGACGGGCACCACGTCGTAGTGGGCCATGAGCACAACCGGATCGAGCGTGTCATCGGCGCCTCGCCAGTGGAACAGCAGCCCGAGCTCCGTGATGCGTTCGCGGTCGAGTCGACGGTGCACGTTCGGATACAGCTCTTCGAGCAGCTCCACGAATTCCTCGAAAGGGGCGAGGCCGCGCTCCGCGATCTCAGCTGAGACCGTGGCGACCTGGATCATGCGCGACAGGCGCTCCGCGGCGCCGTGCAGACTCGTCATGCGTGCATCTCACAATCTCGCCGCGAGGCGGGTCCCCTGATCAATTGCCCGCTTCGCATCGAGCTCCGCTGCGACATCTGCGCCGCCGATCAGATGAGCGCCGATGCCGAGCTCTGCGAGTTCGTCGTGCAGTGCGCGCGACGGATCCTGCCCGGTGCAGAGCACAATAGTGTCGACTTCGAGCGTCACGTGTGCTCCGTCGAGCCCGACGTGCAGCCCGCCGTCGTCGATGCCGCGATACTCGGCCCCCGGCACCATGCGCACCCCCCGGCGCGCCAGTTCAGTGCGATGTATCCAGCCGGTCGTCTTGCCGAGCTTGCCGCCGACCTTGCCGGCGCTGCGCTGCAGCATGACGACGGAGCGCTTCGCGGGTTCCGCGACGGCGACGGTGACGCCGCCGGGGCGGCGGTACTCGGCGTCGACGCCCCAGTGAGAGAGGAACGCGGCGACGTCTGCGGGATCCTCTTCGTCCTCCGCCGTGAGAAACTCGGCCACGTCGAAACCGATGCCGCCGGCACCGAGGATCGCGACGCGTTGACCTACTGGGACGCGCTCACGCAGCACATCGAGATACCCGACCACACTCGGGTGGTCGAGCCCGTCGATCACGGGGCGTCTCGGCAGCACGCCCGTCGCGAGAACGATCTCGTCGAACCCCTCCGCGGCGAGCATCGCCGCATCGACCCGCTCGCCGAGTCGCAGCGCGACTCCGGTTTCCGCGAGACGCACCCCGAAGTAGCGCAGCGTCTCGCGGAACTCGCTCTTGCCGGGCACCTGGAGCGCGACATTGAGCTGACCGCCGATGCGATCATCGGCCTCATAGAGCGTCACATCGTGGCCCCGGGAGGCTGCGGTCGTCGCGCACGCCAGACCGGCTGGCCCCGACCCGACCACCGCGATGCGTCGGCGGGCGGTCGTCGGCGCGATGACGAAGTCTGTTTCGTGGCCGGCGCGGGGGTTCACCAGGCAGGAGGCGACTTTGCCCGCGAAGGTGTGGTCGAGGCACGCCTGGTTGCACCCGATGCAGGTGTTGATGCGTTGCGGGGTGCCTGCGGCGGCTTTCGCGACGAACGCGGGATCGGCGAGAAATGGCCGCGCGAGCGACACCATGTCGGCGCATCCATCGGCCAGTACGGCCTCGGCGCTCTCGGGAGTGTTGATCCGGTTCGTCGCGATGAGCGGGATCGAGACGGCCCCCATGAGACGGTGCGTCACCCACGAGAAGGCCGCTCGCGGCACCGAACTCGCGATCGTGGGAATGCGCGCCTCGTGCCAGCCGATTCCGGTGTTGATGAGTGACGCACCGGCCGCTTCGACGCGGAGCGCGAGGTCGATGACCTCGTCGAGCGTTGAGCCGTCGGGTACGAGGTCGAGCATTGAAAGGCGGTAGACGAGGATGCCGCTCTCGCCGAGTGCCTGCCGAACCCGGCGCACGATCTCGACGGGGAAGCGCGTGCGGCGTTCCGCGTCACCGCCCCAGTGATCGGTGCGATGGTTCGTGTGTGGCGCCGCAAATTCGTTGATGAGGTACCCCTCCGAACCCATGATCTCGACACCGTCGTACCCCGCCTCCCGAGCCAGGGAGGCGGTGCGTGCGAAATCTGAGATGGTGCGTTCGATGTCGGCTTCGTCGAGCTCGCGGGGCGTGATCGGGGAGATGGGGGCTTGAATCGGGCTGGGGGCGACGATGTCGGGGTGCGCGCCGTATCGGCCGGCGTGCAGAATCTGCAGCAGGATGCGGCCGCCGCCCTCGTGCACCGCGTCGGTGATGATGCGGTGACCCGCCAGGTCGTCGGCTGTCGAGAGCGTCGCTGCTCCTGCGGTGAGGCGGCCCTCGTCGTTGGGGGAGACGCCGCCGGTGACGATGAGTGCTGCACCGCCGGCGACACGCTCGCGATAGAAGGCCGCGAGTCGCTCGAAGCCTCCGGGGAGCTCTTCGAGGCCGATGTGCATCGATCCCATCATGATGCGGTTCGGAAGCGTGATCGGCCCCAGCTCGAGGGGTGTGAACAGGTTCGGGTACGTCAGCGTCGACATGCAGCTCCCGTGTCGGGGTTCAGGGTGATCCGAATGTAGCGACGCTCTCGCGGCAAGTCGAGGCCGGTGTGCAGAACATACAAAAAACGAGGTGCAGGGCGTAGCCCTGCACCTCGTTCAGTCGCGCGACTTAGAGTGCGCGGATGTTGCTTGCCTGCAGGCCCTTGGGGCCCTGCTCGACGTCGAACTCGACGCGCTGCTCTTCGAACAGGTCGCGACGGCCGTTACCCGAGATTGCGCTGAAGTGCGCGAAGACGTCGGATGCTCCGTCGTCGGGGGTAATGAAGCCGAAGCCCTTTTCCGAGTTGAACCATTTCACGGTGCCGGTGGCCATACTGTATTTCCTTCTTGTGTTGCTGGCCGCAAGAGCGGCCGGGGTGCCACGGCGACGGCGCCGACGTGGAGACTGGTAGCGTGCTGCATTTCAGCGGCAAATAAAACGTGCTGGAGAATCCCTACGTTCGGCATTACTGGTCTTACCCGTTGAGCTTATCCCACAGTGCGACAAGGCGCGAGGCCCGGTCACGTAATCGTTACTTTCGGCGAAGGATGTTTACCTCTGCCTTGACACCCGCATCGCGGCGCGTATCCTACTTAAGGTCAGATTGACTTTAAGGTGGTCTGGCCCAGGGTATAGGGGAGAAGGGCGTCGACGTGGAGTTTGCAGCTGCCAGTGCGAGCGAACGGCCGTACCTGCCGCCCGCCGTAGCGGTGTCGACGGTCGCTTTCGCGCTTCGGCCGCCCTCGGGCGCGTTCACGCTGATCGGCGAGTCGCCGATCGATCAGATGGCAGATGCGCCCGTCACACTCTGGATCCCGCTGGTGCGCCGCACGCGTGAGCCGTTTCGCGGTCGATGGGCTCTGCCGGGTGGCCCGACGCGCTGGAACGAGACCCTCAACGACACCGCCTTGAGATCCATTCGCGCCGCGGCGCTGCGCACCCCGGGCTACCTCGAACAGTTGTACGCCTTCGGCAGCATCGAGCGATCGGCGGATGCGCAGCGCCTCGTCACCATCGCGTACTGGGCGATGCTCGGCGATGACGACCTGGCCGCCGAGCCGCTTGCAGACGTGCGCACTGATGACCACCACGGCGATCCGCCTGCGCCCCCGCTCACTGGGCCCGGGGCAGTGCGCAGATGGGATGATCCCGACGTCGCCGTGGCGAGAGCCATCGCGAGCGACGACACGGTTGGGCCGCCGGTTCCCGATTCGAACGATGCCAACGTCGCCAACGTCGCGTGGTGCTCGGCGGATCGACTCCCGGAACTCGCCTTCGATCACGCGGCGATTACTGACTACGCCCTCGCCCGCCTGCGCAGCAAGACGGAGTACGCGGCAGTCGCGCACCGGTTTCTCGGCTCCGTTTTCACGATCGGACAGTTGCGCGCGGTGCACGAGGCGGTGCTGGGGTATGCGGTCGATCCGGCGAACTTCAGACGACAGATCCTCGCCCAGGGCACGCTCATCGACACGGGCGAGCGCGAAACGGGTACACCGCATCGCCCCGCCAGACTCTATCGATTCTCGAACGAGGCAGCACCGGAGTTTCCCGATGCTCGCCCGCAACCCCGGAGGTCAGCATGACCAGCGTGCACGAACTCATCAGCACTGCCGCACTGCGCGAACGCGAAGCGCGAACGGCAGCGGCGTCGCAGAGCCGGCCCGCTCCTGCTCGCTCCCATCGCCGGCCCATCGCGCTTCGCGCGACGGGAGTCTCGAGCTGCGACTCGGGGCTCTCTCAGGATCCCTGGCAGATCGACTGCGAGCCCGGGTACGGCCCGGGGGCCTCGACCGTCGACCGCGCCCCCGACGACGCCCCGCGTCAGGGCCCGCTTCCCGAGCGGTACACGTCGGCGAGCGACGAGCAGCTGGCGGCGTGGATCGTCGCAGCCCGTGAGGCGCTCGGATCGCGCGTGCAGATCCTCGGGCACTTCTATCAGCGCGACGAGATCGTGCAATACGCCGATTTCGTAGGCGACTCGTTCATGCTCGCCCAGGCCGCGAAGGCGAGCCCCGAAGCGGAAGCGTTCGTCTTCTGCGGGGTGCACTTCATGGCCGAGACCGCAGACATCCTGTCGGGTCGCGAGCAGGCGGTGATCCTGCCCAACCTCGCAGCGGGCTGCTCGATGGCAGACATGGCGACGATCGATCAGGTCGAAGACTGTTGGCGGGAGCTCATCGCCACGCTCGGCGAGACGGCGGGCGATGGGCGTCAGACGGTCATCCCCGTGACGTACATGAACTCCTCCGCGGCCATCAAGGCGTTTTGCGGTCGCAACGGCGGCATTGTCTGCACGTCGTCGAACGCGCGCTCCGTGCTCGAGTGGGCATTCGAACGGGGTCAGCGGGTCGTGTTCTTCCCGGATCAGCATCTCGGCCGCAACACGGCGAAGGCCATGGGCATCGACGAGCCTGCCATGCCCCTCTGGCGGCCCCACCTGCCGTTGGGCGGCAACACCGAGCAGCAGCTCCGCGAGGCTCGCGTGATCCTCTGGAACGGGTTCTGCTCCGTGCACAAGCGCTTCACCGTTGCTCAGATCGAACGGGCTCGCGCTGAGTACCCGGGCGTGCGGGTCATCGTGCACCCCGAATGCCCGGCCGCAGTGGTCGAGGCCGCCGACGGCGCGGGGTCGACGGAGTACATTCGCCGCGAGATCGAGGGAGCGGCACCCGGAAGCGTCATCGCGGTGGGAACCGAGATCAATCTCGTCAACCGGCTGCAGCAGCAGCACCCCGATCTGACGATCTTCTGCCTCGATCCGGTCGTATGCCCCTGCTCGACCATGTACCGCATTCATCCCGCCTACCTGGCATGGACCCTCGAGTCGTTGCTCGCCGGCGAGACTCCGAACCGGATCAGCGTGCCCGCGGGCGTGGCCGACGACTCGCGCGTTGCGCTCGAACGCATGCTCGCCTCGAAACCGTGATTCTCGTCATCGGGTCGGGCGTCGCCGGCCTCTCCGCAGCACTCTCGGCCGTGCAAGCGGGAGCCGACGTGGTGCTCGTGACGGCCGGTGATCTCGGCGGCGGTGCCGGGGCGCTCGACACCGATCCCCGGGCGCTGGGGAACACGGCCCTGGCTCAGGGCGGCATCGCGGCGGCGATCGGAGCGACGGATCGCGCATCGGATCATCTGGCCGACACCCTGCTAGCCGGCGCCGGTCTGAGCGACCGCGTCGCGGCAGAGATACTCGTCGGCGACGGGGCGCGCCTGGTGCGGGATCTGCTCGCTGCCGGATTCGCGGCCGATCGCGACGCCTCCGGGGGCGTGGCTCTCGGGCTCGAGGCGGCCCACAGCCGAGACCGTATCGTGCACGCGGGAGGCGACCGCACCGGTGCCGTGCTCCACGCCCACCTGGTGGATCGTGTGCGGGCGGCTGCCTCGGGTGACCCTGCCCGTGCTCATGGCGGAACACTCGAGGTGCGTGAGCGACTGGTCGTCGAGCGTCTGCTCACGGATTCCGGAGCTGCGGCGGGTGCGCTGATGCGGGATGAGCGGGGCCGGTGCTTCGACTTGCGCGCCGATGCCGTCGTGCTTGCGACCGGCGGGTACGCGTCGCTCTACCCGATGAGCTCGAATCACCCCGATGCGCGCGGAGCGGGAATCGTGCTCGCGGCTCGCGCCGGAGCGGTCGTCGCCGACCTGGAGTTCGTCCAGTTCCATCCCACCGTGCTGGTCGAAGCCGGGGGAGTCAGCGCTGCCGAACTTCTTCGACCGACGGGGCAGGGGCTGCTGATCTCCGAGGCCGTGCGGGGAGCGGGCGCTGTGCTGCGCGACGTCGGCGGCGAACGGTTCATGGTCGGTCGGCACCCCGGCGCAGAGCTGGCTCCGCGCGACATCGTGTCGCTCGAGGCGCACCGCGCGATGCAGCGGGGGGATGCTGCTGCAGTGTGGCTCGACGCGACGCCGATCGAGCGCGTCGAAGGGAGGGGGGCCCTGCGGCGCAGGTTTCCCGCGATTTCGCGGTCGCTCGCAGCGCGGGGACTGGATTGGACGCGCGATCCCGTGCCGGTTGCACCGGCCGCGCACTACACAATGGGCGGTGTCGCCACCGATACGTCGGGACGGAGCAGCGTGCCCGCATTGTTCGTCGCGGGCGAGGCCGCCTCGACGGGGGTGCACGGGGCGAACCGACTCGCTTCGAACTCGTTGCTCGAAGGGCTGGTGTTCGGGGCGCGCGCTGGTGCCGCTGCGGCGGGCCACCGGGCACGCAGCAACGAGTGGATCGGAGCCCGCACGGCAATGGCGCGACTGGTTCGCGAGTCGGTTCGTTGCGATTTCGAAGTCGGCGTCGGCCCCGGCGGCGACAACAGGGTCGGCCGAGACGCGAGGCCACCGGCCGGCGATCGGGAAGTCGCGATGAGCATCGGCGCGCACCTCGGCATCGAGCGAACCGCGGACGGCCTCGCGAACGCCGCATCGGTATTCGGCCGGAGTACGAGTCAGGCTGCGCATCTTGCGACAGTGATCTGCATCGCGGCGACGACCCGCACCGAATCGCGCGGCGCGCATGTGCGGTCCGACTTCCCTGCATCCGACCCGTCCTTCGCACGGCGACTCGGGTACCGAGTGTCATTCGCCGAGGGTGGGAGCTCACTGCAGCCGGTCGCCGGGCCAGTCGATGGGCCAGCCACTGTGGCATTCGTGCCGCGGGAGTACCCGCTCCCGATTTTCGACCGAGAGACCGAACAGAGGAGTGCCTCAGCATGTTGACCCGTCCGATCGTCGAGGCCGCGGTTCGGGCCGCGCTCGCCGAAGACGCCCCGTGGGGCGACCTCACGGTCGAACTCGCAATCCCGGCCGATCTCAATACTGCTACGCGTATCGTGGCCAGAGAGCCCGGTGTCTTCGCAGGCGGTGCGCTGGTGCGCGAGGCCTTCCGCCAGGTCGACGAGCGCGTGGAACTCAGTGATGTGGTGGGTGATGGCACGGCCTTTGCGGCGGGAGACGTGCTCGCCCGTGTCGTCGGTCCGGCTCGCGGCGTGTTGACCGGTGAACGCGTCGCGCTGAACTTCGCCCAACGGCTCAGCGGTGTGGCGACCCTGACATCGCGGTTCGTCTCCGCGGTTGCGCACACCTCGGCGCGCATTGCCGATACCCGCAAGACGACGCCGGGGCTGCGCGCGCTCGAGAAGCACGCCGTGCGGGCCGGGGGTGGCACCAACCACCGGTTCGGGCTCTCCGACGCCATCATGATCAAGGACAATCACCTTGCCGCGCTCGGCGCGATGGACTCGGCTTCGACCACCAGCGCACTGCAGCAGCTGAGAGATCGCGCGGGTCACACGACGTCGATCATCGTTGAGATCGACAGACTTGATCAACTCGATGCGGTACTCGCAGCCGACGTCACCGGCGTGCTGCTCGACAACTTCAGCCTCGCCGATATGACCAGTGCAGTGCAGCGCATCGCGGGCGAAGTGGTCGTCGAGGCGAGCGGCGGCGTCGCGCTTGAGACCGTTGCAGCCATCGCGGAGACCGGCGTCGACGTGATCTCCGTCGGTCGGCTGACGCACGGCGTCTGCTCGTTGGACCTCGGCCTGGATGCGGAGTGAGCGCCGCGCATGAGTGAGCACGAACCGCACGTTCGCGAGCAGAACGAGCACGAACCGCACGTTCGCGAGCAGAACGATCGCGAGCAGAACAGCGGCTATCTCGACGCCGCGGCCACGGCCCCGCTGCGCCGCGAGGCACGGGACGCGATGATCGGTGCGCTCGACAGCGGCACGGCCAACGCTTCGAGTGTGCATCAGGCCGGGCATCGGGCCCGCTCCCTGGTCGACGCGTCGCGCGCGGAGATCGCCGCGGTGTTCGCTGCACGCCCGGCGGAGGTGATCTTCACCTCGGGAGGCACCGAGGCCAACAATCTCGCGATCATCGGCCTCGCACTCGCCAACCCTCGAGGGCGGCACCTCGTGACCACGCCGATCGAGCACCCGTCGATTCTCGAGAGCTGTCGGTATCTCGAGCGCGTCTTCGGGTTCGCGCTCGACTTCGCGGAGGTCGATGCTCGAGGGCAGGTGATTCCGGCCTCGATCCGTGCGCTTGTGCGCCCCGACACAGCACTCGTATCGGTGGGCCTCGCAAATGCCGAGGTGGGTACGGTGCAAGATCTGCCGAGTCTCGCCGAGATCGTGCGACCACGTGGGGCGATCATGCACACCGACGCAGTGCAGGCCGCGGCCAGTCTTCCGGTGCGATTCGCGACCGAGGCGAGCAGGGATGCGGCACTCGGCTGGCCGGGACCGGGTATCGATGCGATGACGATTGCCGGGCACAAATTCGGCGGGCCCCACGGTACGGGTGCGCTGCTGCTGCGGTCAGGTATCGCAGTGCAGCCTCTGCTCCACGGCGGCGGGCAGGAACGCGGGCGCCGATCGGGTACTGAGAACACCGCAGCGATTGCGGGGTTCGCAGCCGCAGTGCGCGCTGCGGATGCTGAGGTGGGCGTGCAGGGGGAGGCCTTGATCGACTCGCGTGATGCGCTCATTTCACGGGTGCTCGCCGAAGTGCCGGGAGCGCAACTCACCGGGCACCCCGTCGAGCGCTTGCCGGGGCACGCGTCCTTCGTGGTGGCAGGCGTGAGCGGCGAGTCGATGCTCGTCGCGCTCGACGCGGCCGGCTTCGCGGTGTCGTCGGGGTCGGCGTGCGCTGCGGGATCGGACGAACCGTCACCGGTGCTCCTCGAATTGGGCCTCACCGCCGCGCTCGCGCAGACCGGGATACGCTTCTCCCTCCCGCGCCCGCTGACCGCCGCAGCGATCGACCGGATCATCGCGGTGCTGCGCGCCGAGACCGCGTCTGCGGCGCAGCGTCGCGGCGCGGGGCCGACCCCGACGTGAGTCGGTGATAGAGCGGTTTCGAGGTGAGACGGTGCACCATGCGGGCGAGTTCATGCGACTCATCGATGGCCAGGGCTTCGTGCACGTGGCGTCGAGCCACCGTCTGGTTGCCATACAGCCACCAGACCCAGGCGCTGAGACAGAGCAGGCCCGGGCGAAGCGGTTCGGGGGTCGCCGCAATGGTCTCGATCAGACGATCGCATACGCCGCGGAGCCTTCCCTGCTCAGCGAACTCGGGACAGACACTGTTGAGAATCCGATACATGGACCACCCGAGCTGAGAACGGGGTGGACTGGCGGTCGATTGCCCGGCGGGGAACGCCTGGTCGGCGGGGAAATCGATGGGGACGCGGCTGAACTTGCCGACGGGCAGCTCGGCGGCGAGCTCGGCGGGAAACTCAGGTCTGGTGAGGAGGCCGAGCGCGATGACCAACCAGCGGTCGGAGTGAGCGGCGTTCCGAATGAGCAGCGCCGAGGCATCGGCAGTGATCGGTGCAGACCCGCGGAGCTCGCGGGCCATCGCTCCGGCCTCGGCGATCCATGCGAGATACTCGTCTGAGGTGTTCCCGAACTCGGAGCATTGCGGGGGGACGCGCTCCGAATCCGGGAAGTGGAGGGGAGCATGCTGCTCGAGCGAACGGGCGACAGCCGCCGCGCGAGCGAGGCTCGCATCAGGAATCTCGCCGAGTCTGGAGAGATCGACCGGCGGTTCGGCGTGTCGTAAGGCGCCGCGAGCTACCGGGCTTTCGGTGATCTCGCTCAGGGCTCGACCCGTGCGGGGCGCGCCTGGCTCGAACAGGCTCACCCATCCGTCTGCAGCGACGATGCAGAGTTCGCGTACCTCGATGCCGTCGCGCCGCATCCTGCGCTCAACGCGACGGGCAAGTCTGTGCCACGGGGGGCCGTCGTCGGCGGAGAACGACGCGCTGCTGGTGATGACGATGGCTACCGCGACAGCGCGACCCTGCTGCGACGCGAGGTCGAGAGCCAAGTTGCTCACGAAATCGAGAAGCGACAGCGTTTCTCCGGGATCCTCGCTTTCAGGCAGATCGATGCGCACCGCCGGCCCCGATCGTGCACCGACGAAGCTGATGACGAACATGCTGTCGGTGGCGGTGAAGCCGGTGAGGTGCGGTAAGGCGGCGAGGAAGTCTGCGGCGCCTCGGCAGCGGACGACGGGGCGAGAGTCGAGTTCGTGTTCGGTCATACCCCGATCCTGCGCCCGCGATGGGTGCGGCCGCGGCTTATGCACAGAACTTCGAGTCGTTCGCCTGGCAGACCTCGAGATGCGGTGGTGTGAGCGGATTTCCGCCACGTGCGCACGGCCTCACGGGTGCTGCGCAGAGCGGACCGTGCGCTACTCGACGAGCTTGCCCTGCACCGAGTCGTCGGCAGCGGCCTGAGCGAGGTCGCGGAACGACTCGGGAGCCTCGGAGAGCGGCTCGAAGACCGCTCCGCCAGTGGGCGTCCAGACGAAATTCCCCCGCAGCGACGGATCCTGCTCGGTGAAGTCGGAGCGGTTGTGGCAACCGCGGGTTTCGCGCCGTTCGCGCGCGCACTCGATCGTCGCCCGAGCAGCGAGCATCGACCCGTAGAGGTCGAAGGCGTGCGCGAGATCGTCGAAGCCGGCGATGTCGGGATGCGCCGTCACCCGCGCCACCCGCTCCTGCAAAGCCTCGAGCTTGCCGAGCGCCGTGGTCAGGCCGGCCTCGCTGCGTACGACGCCGACGTGCTCGGTCATGATGTCGCGCAGCGCGCGCTGGAGACGACGCGGGCTCTCCGTGCTCTTCTCGGGCGTCCCCTCACCCTCCAGCAGGTGCTGCATCTCGGCACGGGCCTCGGCAACGGCCGCCGGGTCACGGCGCACTTCGGTGAGGCCGGTCACGTATTCGGCTGCGTCGGCGCCGGTGATGCGGCCATACACGAGCAGCTCGATGAGCGAATTGCCGCCGAGGCGGTTCGCGCCGTGCAGGCCGCTCGAGGCCTCGCCGATCGCATACAGGCCTTCGACGCCTGTGCTGTGCGAGTCGGGCGTGACCCACACGCCGCCCATCGAGTAGTGAGCGGTCGGCGCGATCTCGATCGGCTCTTCGGTGATGTCGAGCATCTGCAGGTCGATGAGCGTGCGATAGACGCGGGGCAGCTTCGAGAGGATCTGCTCGCGCGGCAGGTGCGACACGTCGAGGAAGACGCCGCCGTTGGTGGTGCCGCGCCCCTCCGAGATCTCGGTGTAGCTCGCCAGGGCGACGCGATCCCTCGTGGAGAGCTCCATGCGCTCGGGGTCGTAGCGCTCCATGAAGCGCTCGCCGAGTGCGTTGCGCAAGATACCGCCTTCACCGCGAGCGGCTTCGGAGACGAGCGTTCCCGCCGCGTCCGCCGGTTCGAGGATGCCCGATGGGTGGAACTGCACGAGTTCGGCGTCGCGGATCTTGCCTCCGGCGAGCGCGGCGAGGCGGAAGGAATCCCCCGTGTTCTCGTCGCGACGGGATGAGGTGTTGCGCCAGATGCGGGTGTGCCCGCCGGCTGCCAGGATCACGGCGTCGGCGTGGATGACCACGGGAGAGCCGTCGACGATGTCGAAGCCGTACGCGCCGAAGATGCGGCCGTCAGCGACGAGCAGGCGGGTGATGTACACGGTGTCGACGATGGATACGCGCAGTTCAGCCGCGCGCCGCATGAGCGTGCGCTGAATCTCCAGGCCGGTGTAGTCGCCGGCATAGGCCGTGCGGCGGTACTTGTGCGCACCGAAGAAGCGCTGGCTGATGCGGCCATCGGCCTCGCGCGCGAAGGGCATGCCCCAGCGCTCGAGATCCTCGATGCCGCGCGCCGCATTCCGGGTCACCGTCTCGACGATTGCGGGATCGGCGAGAAAGTACGATTCCCGCAGTGTATCGGCGGCGTGCTGCTCCCAGCTGTCTTCGGTATCCATGGTGCCGAGCGCCGCGTTGATGCCGCCGGCGGCGAGTGTGGTGTGCGCGTCGTGGGTGCGCCGCTTGCCGACGGCGAGCACCTGCACGCCGCGTTCTACGAGCTCGATGGAAGCGCGCAGTCCCGCGCCCCCGGTGCCGATGACGAGCACGGAAGTGGAGAGCAGGCGCTCGGAGCGGGCGGTGCCCGGTGCGTCGATGGTGGGTGCGAAGCTGTTCATGCACCCCACGCTACGAGCCATCGAACGATTACTCCAATGAATAGAGCTGATCATCAAGATGCGTTTATGCTATTGAAATGAACCTCGAGCAACTCCGCGGATTCGTGGAGATCGCGCAGATCGGTCACTTCACTCGCGCAGCAGAGCGCTTGCACCTGGCGCAACCGTCGTTGAGCCGTCAGCTCTCGACACTGGAGGCAGACCTCGGTGTCGAACTCGTGCATCGAGTGCGCGGCAATGTCGCCCTGACGCCGGCGGGGGAGCGGCTCCTGCCGATTGCGCGGCGAATGCTTGCGGACGCAGACACGGCACGGCATGAGATGTCGGATCTCGCCGAGCTTCGACGCGGGCGGATACGCCTCGGAGCGACGCCCACACTCTGCACGAGTCTCGTCGCCGACGTGCTGGCCGCGTTTCGAGCGCGCTATCCGGGCATTGAGATCGAGATACTGGAGCGCGGATCGCGCAGCCTCATCACCGCGCTCATGGAGGGAGGGCTGGATTTCGCCCTGATCGTGACGAGCGTGTCGTCGGGGGCGGCGCGCGCCGTGCTCGAACGCGAGCAGATCCTGAGCGAGCGCCTCGTCGTCGTGTCTGATCCGACCCGACCCGACCCGTTCGGTCGTGAGATTCCTGGTTCCCAGACGCGATCCGACCCGATCGAACTCGAGGAGCTCGCGCGGGTGCCCCAAGTGGTCTTTCCAGAGAACTATGATCTTCGGGTCACCGTCGATGCCGCGTTCCGCGCGCGCGGGCTCGCGCCGCTCGTCGCCGTCGAGGGTGCCGAGATGGACGCGGCGCTCAGCTTTGCGGGGCGGGGCATCGGCGTCGCAGTCGTTCCCGCGATGGTCGCGGCGGATCACCCGACGTTGCGCACGGCTCCCCTCGCCGACCCGGCGCTGGCGCGCACCGTGAGCATCGCTCGGCGCGCCGACATGGCGCCGACGCGAGCCGGTGCAGCGCTGCAAGCGGTCATTCGTGAGACCGCCGACCGCGTCACGGCGCCCGGTGCCGAACTCTCGAGTCTCGTGACACGCGTCGAATGACCCGGATCGCTGCAGCTGGCCGAGTCAGGGGCGCTGCGCCTCGACCTGCTTGAGGTCGGCTTCCAGCGCCACCCAGCCGAGCATCGCGCACTTGACGCGCATGACGAACTTCGACACGCCCTGCAGAGCCACGGCATCGCCGAGCAGCTCCTCGTCGGGTTCGCCCTCGCCCCTGGCCTGGATCATCTCGCGGAATGCGTCGATGCGCACCCGGGCCTCATCGATGGTGAGCTCGTCATCGCGAACGAGCTGCGACAGGATCGAGGCCGAGGCCATCGAGATCGAGCAGCCCTGGCCCTCCCACGCCACCTGCTGGATACGGCGCGTTTCAGGATCGACGGAGATCGACAAGTCGATCTCGTCTCCGCAGCTCGGATTGAACTCGTGATGCGAGGCCGTCACCGCAGACTCTGCGGCCTCGAGCTCGCCCTTACCGATGGGGCGCTTCGAATGATCGAGGATCACCTCTTGGTACAGCCCGTCGAGTGCACTCATGCCGAAACCTCCGCTCCGAAGTACCGCTGAGCGCCGCGGAGCGCGTCGACGAATCGATCGACCTCGTCTTCGGTCGTAGTGACGTGCACGCTCGCGCGTGTGCTCGACGTGATGCCGAGTGCGCGGTGCAGCGGCTGCGCGCAATGATGCCCGACGCGCACCAAAACCCCCTGTTCGTCGAGATACTGCCCGACGTCGTGTGCGTGCACGCCGTCGACCGACACCGCCGCCAGTGCCACGCGCTGCGAGGCGTCCGCAGGTCCGAGCAGATGCAGACCGGGCGTCTCGACGATGCCGGCGACCAGGCGCTCCACGAGTTCGTGCTCCCGCGCGGCGGCTCGGCTCATGCCGATCGTCTCCAGGAATGAGACAGCGGCACCCATGCCGACGGCCTGCGACACCGGCTGCGTGCCAGGCTCGAAGCGATATGGCGGGGGCATGAACTGCGCCGACTCCATCGTGACCTTCGTGATGGCCGACCCGCCGGTGCGAGCCGGGGGCAGCGCGTCGAGCATTTCAGCGCGTCCGTAGAGCACGCCGATTCCGTTCGGGCCCAGCATCTTGTGACCGGAGAACGCCGCGAAATCGACGCCGAGGGCGGTGAAGTCCACGGGGATGTGCGGCACCGATTGGCAGGCGTCGAGCACGGTCACCGCGCCCACCGCGCGCGCGAGTTCGACGAGTTCGGCGACCGGTGCGACGAAGCCCGTGACATTCGAGACGTGCGCGAACGCGAAGACTCGGGTGCGTTCATTCACCGCCGCGCGCGCATCATCGAGCGTCCACGTGCCGTTGGCGCGCACGGGAATGAACCTGAGGCTCGCACCGGTGCGCGTCGCGAGCCGCTGCCAGGGAATGAGATTGGCGTGGTGCTCGGCTTCGGTGATGAGGATCTCGTCGCCGGATTCGAGACGGAAACGTTCGCTGCCCGGCACGCCGAGCCCCGCATTCGCCTCACCGATGCCGAGCGCAACGAGATTGAGTGCGTCCGTGGCGTTCTCGGCCCAGACGATCTGCTCGGGAGTCTCTGCGCCGACAAACGTCGCGACAGCGGATCGCGCGCCCTCGAATGCTGCCGTGGCCGAACCGACGGCACCGCTCGTGCCACGATGCACAGCAGCGTTCGACGACTCGATGAATCGTCGTTCTGCGTCCAGCACGCGAGTGGGGCGCTGCGAGGTCGCGGCTGCGTCGAGGTACGCGGGCGCTGACTCGAGCGCATCCTGCGCTGCGAAGTACGGAAACTCCGCGCGCAGCAGTGCGACGTCTGCGGGGGTGAGCGCGGTGTGCATCGCGAGGTCTGGCATGTTCTCCATTCTTCCACCCCTTCAGGTGGCAATACCGGCCTTCAGTGCAACGCCGGTGAGGGGTACGCTATTCCGCGCCGAGCGTCACTGGAGCCGTGTTCGGGCCGCGCCCCGCGCGATCGCCGGCGCCGCTCAACCACCAGTTGATCGCCCCGGCTCCGAGCGCCAGCGCGGCCGCCGCGAGCGGCAGCGCGAGGGCGGCGCGCGTTCCGAAATCAGTGGCGATGACACCGGTCAGCGCTGCCGCTGCAGATTGACCCACCATGAGGCCGGATCCCAGCATGGTCATGACCGTCGCGGATCGACCGATCGGGCTGCGAGCGGCGCCGAAACTATAGAGCGTGACCAGCAGTGGCCCGACTCCGATGCCCATGATCGCGAGGCTCAGCAGCATCGACGGTACGTCGTGGGCCCACTGCAGCAGTACGGTGCCCGCCACGATGCACACGGCGAACACCGGCCAGCGGGCGCGGAGCGAGAAGCGCGGCGGAAGCGCCGCGACACCGATCGCGAAGATCGCGGATCCGACGCCCATTGCCCCGTAGATGAGCCCGGCGCTCTCTGGGTCGCCCCGATCCTGCATGAAGGACGTGAGCGAGGTGAGCATCGAACCGAAGAAGAGCCCGACGGTCACGATGCCGAATACGGTCACGAGGAGCGCGGGGCGCGCGAGCTCGGATGCCGGGGACAGCCCGGCCGCGCGCTGTTCCGCAGATTGCGCCGGGGCGCTCGTGCGGTGCAGCGCGAATGCGGTGACGAAGAGCAGCGTGAGCACCGCAGCACCGGCGATCGGCGCCCAGGCGCCGATCGTGGTCGCGAGCACGCCCACGATCACCGGCCCGAAGACGAAAATGACCTCGTCTGCGGCCGATTCGTAGGCGAGCACGTTCGACAGTACCCGGGGCCGACGCTGCGCGGGCAGATCGTGCGCGACGATCGCGACCAGGCGCGATCGAGACATGGGCGACGTCTGGGGCACCGTGGCGCCTGCGAGGAACGAGCCGACGAACAGCACCCATGTCGGCAGCGGGCTGAACGCGATCCAGGCGAGCGCGCCGAGCAGCGCGCTGTTCGCGATGGCTGCGACGAGCAGGGTGGGGCGCTGCCCGTAGCGGTCGGCGGCGGCGCCGATGAGCGGGCCGAAGCAGGCGACGCCCAAGCCGACCATCGCGGAGTTCAGTCCGCCGAGTTCGACCGAGCCGCGCGCCGAGACGACGAGCGTGAGCACGCCGATCACCATCATCGCGAATGGCAGGCGCGAGACGAGCGCGAGCGGGAAGTACAGTTTGCCCGTTCGGCTCAGGAGCGTCGCCCCGCGGGGTGACGTCTGGGGAACCGGGTGCTCGCTCGTCTGATGCATAGCCGACCGAGTCTAGCAGCGGGTCATGAGACTGAGCCGACGGCGAGACCCTGCTCCGCGAGGAAGTCGGCGAACGCCGGGGCGTCGTCGGGAGAACCGGTGAAGGGGACGCCGTCGACGACGACGAAGGGCGTGCCGGTCACGGTGAGCTGCGGATCCTCCGCGCCGGGGACGGGGGTGTCGAAGACCCAGCCGTTGAGCGCCTGGGCGAAGGGAACGAACCTCTCGGATTCGATGCAGGATCGCACCTCGTCGTTCGCGCCGTCCGCCGCCTCGTCGACCGCATCGATGAGGGCGCCATTGTCGATCCCGCCCGCCGTCTCCGCTGGCTGCACCGAGGGATCGAACAGGTGGCGGTGCACCTGCCACGCCGCCTCGGGCTGCGCGTCCGCGACGCACGCCATGGTCGCCGAGGCGCGAGACGAGTATTGGTCGGGGGAGATGCGATCGAGGAACGTGAGCGGAGTGATCTCCACAGTGGCCTGACCGCTCTCGATCAGTTGCTCGAGGAGCTCGCCGTTAGCCGCTTCGAACACGGCGCACGAGGGGCAGCGGTAATCGACGTACACGCGAAGCGAATGCGCCGCGCCGCCGCCGGCAGCGGTCCCGGGAGTGCCGGAAGCCGGCACCTGCGAGCGAACGATGCCGTCGCGATCGAACACGATGCCGCCGGTTGCCATGTTCTCGGGCCACGGCATCGCCTCCTCCGAGCCCTGCGCCTCGTCGTGCGCGCTCGGCGCGCCCGCCGCGGCGCCAGAGGGATCGGTGAGGGAGCCCGCGAATGTCACCGCGGAGACCACGCCGAGCACCAGAGCGACTCCGAGCGCGAGCGCGCCGGAAGCGATTCCCACGATCGCCGGAACCCGTCGCCTCCGGGAGATCACGCCGAAGATGCCGAGCGCGACAGCGGTGATGCCGAGCAGCCCGCCGAGTATCGCGCCGAGTCCCCAGTAGAGCGCCGAGATGATCACGGTGACCAGCCCCGCGAGACCGAGCGCCATCGCCGCCGTCGAAAGCCCGCCGCCTCCTCGCGGCTGCACTGCCGATGTTCCTCCGGTCGCGTACGGGTGGGGCGGAGCGGGCGCTGGCTGCTGCGGATCGGTCATGGGTTCATTCTGGCAGCAGGCGTCAACGTACGCTCGTGCGTCACGAGCACGGCCACCGGGGTCGTGGCATGCGGGCGGTGGCCATCCGCCTACGATTGACGCATGATCCTTCTCGCGGCGACTCCGATCGGAAATCTCGGTGACGCTTCTGCGCGCCTGCGCAGCACCTTCGAGGAGGCGACCGTGGTGGCTGCGGAGGATACGCGCCACACCGCCCAGCTGCTCAGACTGCTCGGCATCGAGAATCGGCCCGAGCTCATCGCGCTGCACGACCACAACGAGCACGAGCGCGCGGCGGCGCTGGTCGATCGCGCAGCGACTGAAGACGTCGTGCTGGTCAGCGATGCCGGCATGCCGACGGTCTCGGATCCGGGGTTCCGCGTCGTGCAGCTCGCCGCCGAACGCGGCGTTGCGGTGAGCGCGATTCCCGGCCCGAGCGCGGTCATCACCGCGCTCGCCGTCGCAGGCCTGCCGACCGATCGCTTCGCATTCGAAGGGTTCTTGCCCCGCAAATCGGGGGAGCGGTCGCGAGCCGTTCGGGCGCTCGCCGCCGAGCAGCGAACGCTGGTCTTCTTCGAAGCTCCCACACGGCTGGCAGCGTCGCTCGGCGATCTGGCCGACGCGTTCGGCGACGACCGGAAGGCAGCCGTGTGCCGCGAACTCACGAAGCTGCACGAGGAGGTGCGCCGAGGCGGGTTGCGCGATCTCGCCGAGTGGGCGGCTGATGGCGTGCGGGGCGAGATCGTCGTCGTCGTCAGCGGCGCGGTCGAGGAAGCCGTATCGCCCGCGTCGGCGCTCGCGGAGGTGCAGGATCGCGTGCGCGGGGGTGAGCGTCTGAAAGATGCGACGCGCGCCGTTGCCGAAGCCACCGGCCTGTCGTCTCGCGAACTGTACGCCGCTGCACTCGCCGATCGCGGGTGACCGTCGTACAGCGGAAGGTCGGAGCCTTCCCAGCCGCTGGGCAGTGC
The DNA here is from genome assembly GCF_040687075.1 of Leucobacter sp. NPDC077196. Taxonomy (NCBI): domain Bacteria; kingdom Bacillati; phylum Actinomycetota; class Actinomycetes; order Micrococcales; family Microbacteriaceae; genus Leucobacter; species Leucobacter sp. NPDC077196. Next base: position 151,411 of record NZ_JBFBML010000003.1, on the reverse strand, counting down.
AATGCGCCATACTCGAATGGCATTCATGGCCGCGCACCCGTCGTACTCCGCTGCGGATTGAAACGGGCGCGGCTCCTCGCGACTTGAAGGACTCCAATCACTGTGAAACTGACGCGCGCCATCGCCCCCGCCGCCCTCGTAGGCGCACTGCTCCTCGTCGGCTGCTCGAACGGCGGTGGATCAGCGGACGCCGACGCCTCTGGCACCGACTGCCTCGCTTCCGGCTCCGCCAGCGAGAACGTCACGGTATCGGGTTCGGTCGGTGAAGACCTCGAGCTCACGTCGGATACGCCGGTGACGGCCGATGAGATGCAGCGCTCGGTGCTGCAGGAGGGCGAGGGCGACGTCGTCGAGGAGGGGCAGTCGGTACTCACCTCCATGACGCTCTTCAGCGGCGCCGACGGCTCAGCGCTCCAGCAGCTGCCCGCGAGCGCGATCCCGGTCGAGCAGGCGGGGCTCGCGGAGTGGGCCTACGACGGGCTCCGCTGCGCGACTGCGGGCGAGCAGATCGCCCTCACGGCGCCGTACGCCGACGTCTTCGGCGAGACGCCTCCCGAGCAGACCGGGTTCGAGAACGTCACCGCCGACGACTCGCTCGTCATCGTGATGGAGTTCGGCGAGATCACCGACGCGGGCGATGCAGCCGCCGCGACGGGCGAGCCCGGAACGCTGGAGAGCGACGAACTGCTCGCGAAGGCGGAGGGCACGAAGGTCGACGCGCCCGAAGGATTCCCGACGGTCAAGCTCGCCGAGAACGGCGAGCCGACGATCACGATCCCCGAGGGCCTCGAAGCGCCCGACAGCCTTGAGATTGCCACTCTTATCGAGGGCGACGGCGAAGAAGTGCAGCCCGGCGATCGCGTGTACGTGAACTACCGTGGCGTCATCTGGCGCACCGGCGAGGAGTTCGACTCGAGCTGGAGCCGCGGCGAGCCCACCGACTTCCTCACGACACAGGTCATCGGCGGCTTCCAAGAGGCGCTCGAGGGCCAGAAGGTCGGCTCGCAGGTCATCTCCGTCGTGCCGGCCGAAGACGGCGGCTACGGCGCCGCGACGCTCAAACAGCAGGGCCACGAGGGCGATGACGTCATGGTATTCGTGCTCGACATCCTCGGAACCGTGCACGCGGACGCGCCCGCCGAGTAGCCTGGAGCGATGAAGCGCGTCATCATCCTCGGCTCCACCGGATCGATCGGGGAGCAGGCGCTCGACGTGATCCGCAAGCATCCGGCCAAGTACCAGGTGTCAGGTCTGGTCGCCGGGAGCCAGGCGGATCGCGTGCGCGAGCAAGCTGACGAGTTCAACGTCGAGCACACGGCGCTCGGTGCCGATGCCGCGGTGCAGTTGATCCACGACGTGCAGGCCGACCTCGTGCTCAACGGCATCACGGGTTCGGTGGGGCTCGGCCCGACCGTCGCGGCACTCGAAGCGGGGCGCACCCTCGCGCTCGCGAACAAGGAGTCCCTCATCGTCGGCGGCGATCTCGTGACCGGGCTCGCCGCCCCTGGGCAGATCGTTCCCGTCGACTCCGAGCACTCCGCGATCGCGCAGGCACTGCGGTCGGGCAGCCGCGATGAGGTGCGCCGGTTGATTCTCACCGCGTCGGGCGGTCCGTTTCGCGGCCGCACGCGGGAGCAGTTGCGCGATGTGACGCCCGCCGAGGCGATGACCCATCCGACGTGGAACATGGGCCGCGTGGTCACCACGAACTCGGCGACACTCGTGAACAAGGGCCTCGAGGTGATCGAGGCGCACCTGCTCTTCGGCGTCTCCTACGGCGACATCGAGGTGGTCGTGCACCCGCAGTCCGTGGTGCACTCGATGGTGGAGTTCATCGACGGCTCGACCATCGCTCAGGCTTCACCGCCCGACATGCGTCTGCCGATCGCACTCGGGCTCTCGTGGCCGGATCGCATGGGCAACGTCGGCGTGCCGCTCGACTGGCGGTCGGCGACGTCGTGGGAATTCGAGCCTCTCGACTCCGCCGCCTTTCCGGCCGTCGACCTGGCCAAGGAGGTCGGGCGCGCCCGGCTCACGTACCCGGCCGTCTACAACGCCGTGAATGAGGAGGCGGTCGATGCGTTCCATGCCGGGCGCATCGGCTTCCTCGACATCGTCGATATCGTACGGCAGGTGGTCGAGGCGCACGAGACTCCGGCGCAGTTGACGCTCGAGTCCCTTGCCGAGGCCGAGCGCTGGGCTCGCGAACGGGCGCAGCAGGCAATCACTGCCCGGGAACGCTGACCCGGGGTGCTCGGGGCGATCCTCATCGTTCACTCTCGATGGCCGCGGCATCGGCGCCTCCCCGAAACTCCCCAGCGGTGCGCAGTAGCCTGAGCAAGTGACTGAGGTATTGCTCTACGTGCTCGGCATTCTGATCTTCGTGGTCGGTCTTGCCGTCTCCATCGGCCTGCACGAAATCGGGCACTTGGTTCCCGCCAAGCTCTTCGGCGTCAAGGTGACGCAGTACATGCTGGGGTTCGGGCGCACGATCTGGTCGAAGCGCAAGGGCGAGACCGAATACGGCGTGAAGCTGATCCCGCTGGGCGGCTACGTCGCGATGACGGGAATGTACCCGCCGGAGAAGCCGGGAGCCCCGGCGCGGGCGTCGACGACCGGGTTTCTGAATTCGGTCGTGCAGGAGGGCACGTCGTTCGGCGCGACCGACGCCGAACCGAAGCGCGGGATGGCCGCGGTGGTCGAAGATGCGCGGCTCGCGAGCGCCGAGACGATCGGGGCGGGGGAGGATCACCGCACGTTCTATCGGCTCCCGCCCTGGAAGAAGATCATCATCATGCTGGGCGGGCCGGTGATGAACCTCGTGCTGGCATTCGTGTTCTTCGCGATCGTGCTCGTCGGCTTCGGAACGCCGCAGAACAGCACGACCCTGGGCCAGGTCAACGAGTGCCTCGTGCCCGCGGAGAGCAATGCGACCGCCTGCGGCAGCGGCGACCCGGCGGCGCCGGCAGCCGCGGCCGGTCTGCGCCCCGGAGACCGCGTCATCTCCGTCGACGAAACTCAGATCACCAGCTGGAACCAGTTCCGCACCATCATCGGGGAATCGCCGGGCGAGGCGCTCACCGTCGAGATCGAGCGCGGCGGCGCGCAGCGGACCCTGACCCTGGAACCGGTGGTCAACGCACGCACGGTGACCGACGCCGATGGGAACGCCGTGACCGATGCCGACGGCGCCGTGCAGACGGAATCGGTCGGCATGATCGGCGCGGTTCCGGCGACGGAGAACGTGGCGCAGCCGATCACGGCGGTGCCCGCATTCGTCGGGGAGAACGTGCAGCGCGTAGCGGGCATCGTCATCCGCATGCCCGAGCGCATGGTCGACGTGTGGAACGCCGCGTTCGGGAGCGAGGCTCGTGACCCGAACGGGCCGATCAGCGTCGTGGGTGTCGGTCGCATGGCCGGTGAGATCGTCAGTCTCGACGATGCCCCGGTGGCCGCCCGTGCGCAGACGATGATCGGTCTGCTCGGCTCGCTGAATGTCGCGCTGTTCGTCTTCAACCTGGTGCCGCTCCTCCCGCTCGACGGCGGCCACGTGGTCGGCGCGGTGTATGAATGGCTGAAGCGGGGCCTCGCAAAGCTGCGCCGCAAGCCCGATCCGGGCCCGATCGATACGGCCAAGATGGTGCCGGTGACCATGGCGGTGGCCATCGTGCTCGGCGCGATGACCGTGCTGCTCGTGTACGCCGACATCGTGAAGCCGGTCTCGTTGTTCGGATAGCGCGACTGCGCGAGCTCCGTGGGTGAGCGCTGGCGTGCTCGCGTCTCGCTCGCAGGCGGCGCGAGTAGACTCGATTCGTGCCAGCAGTCAACTTGGGAATGCCGCAGACCGTCGAAGTGCTCGCGCCGCGGCGCAAGTCCCGCGCCATCAAGGTGGGTTCGGTCACCGTCGGGGGCACTGCTCCCGTGTCGGTGCAGTCGATGACCACGACGCCCACCACCGACATCAACGCGACCCTGCAGCAGATCGCCGAACTCACGGCATCCGGCTGCGATATCGTGCGCGTCGCGTGTCCCAGCCGTGATGACGCCGAGGCGCTCCCCATCATCGCGATGAAGAGCCAGATCCCGGTCATCGCCGACATCCATTTCCAGCCGAACTACGTGTACGCCGCCATCGATGCGGGCTGCGCAGCTGTGCGCGTGAACCCCGGCAACATCCGCAAATTCGACGACCAGGTCGGCGAGATCGCCCGCCGCGCGAAGGCTGCGGGAGTCTCGCTGCGCATCGGCGTGAACGCCGGATCGCTCGACCCGCGACTGCTCGAGAAGTACGGGAAGGCGACACCCGAGGCTCTCGTCGAGAGTGCGGTGTGGGAAGCGTCGCTCTTCGAGGAGCACGACTTCCACGACTTCAAGATCTCCGTGAAGCACAACGACCCGATCGTGATGGTCAAGGCGTATCGCCAGCTCGCCGAGCGGGGCGACTGGCCTCTCCATCTGGGCGTGACCGAGGCCGGCCCGGCGTTCCAGGGCACGATCAAGAGCGCCACCGCGTTCGGCATCCTGCTCTCCGAAGGCATCGGTGACACGATCCGCGTGTCCCTGTCGGCCCCGCCCGTCGAAGAGGTGAAGGTGGGCCTGCAGATTCTGCAGTCGCTGAACCTGCGAGAGCGCAAACTCGAGATCGTCTCGTGCCCCTCGTGCGGGCGAGCGCAAGTCGATGTCTACACGCTCGCCGAAGAGGTCACGAAGGGTCTCGAGGGCATGAGCGTGCCGCTGCGCGTCGCCGTCATGGGGTGCGTGGTGAACGGCCCCGGCGAGGCGCGCGAAGCCGATCTCGGTGTCGCCTCGGGAAACGGCAAAGGGCAGATCTTCGTCAAGGGCGAAGTCATCAAGACCGTCCCGGAGCACGAAATCGTCGCGACGCTCATCGAGGAGGCGAATCGGCTCGCGGCCGAGATGCCCGCCTCCGAGGGTTCGGGCACTCTTGAGGTCGTGACGGCGTAGCGCTCACGCAGCGGTGATCGCGGCGGGTTCTCCGGCATCGTCGGTGATCGGTGCGAGCTCGATGGTGCCGCTTGCGACGTCTGCCGCGACGACCCGCACGTCCACGCGCGTTCCAGCGGTGTATCCGGCTGCGGCGACCTGCGCGGTGACCGCCGGATCGTCGAGTTGCACCCGAGCGCGTTCGCCGCGCACCTCGACCACGATCGCAGGGAACACCTCGCCCACGCGGTCGCGCAGCAGCGCGGCCTCGACGCGGTCGAGCGCCTGCGATCCGAGTTGGCCCGCGCGCTGGTTCGAGGTGCGCATGAGTGCCGGCAGCTCGTGGAGCGAATCGCGAGTCCACCCCGGGATCGGCTCGTCGGCGCAGATCGCGGCGCAGATCACGAGCCCCCAGCGATCCACCAGGCGGCGCAGCGGAGCGGTGACGTGCGCGTACGGCGCGGCGATCGCAGCCTGCAGCGTCTGCTGCGGTATCTCCCCATCGAAGGGCGTGTAGTCGGCCCCCCGAAAGAGCGATGCCGCTGCCTGCAGCACACCGGGAGTCGTGGGCGACGCGTGGTCGAGGTGCTGCAAGTATTCGCCGTAGCTCGTCGCATCGGGCCAGGGGTGCCCCAGTGCGGCAACACGTGCTCGGAACGCCGCGAGCGCGCCGGCGTCGGGCGCGGGCATCGTGCGCAGAATGCCGACGCGGGCGTCGAGCATCATGCGCCCGGCGGCCATACCGGTGAGGAGCGAGAGCTGGGCGTTCCACTCCTCGATGGGGAGCGCAAAACTCCGCACGATGCGATACCCGTCGGGTTCGCGCACGATCTCCTCGTCGGGCATATTCAGACTCGCACCCCCGCGCAAGCGTTCCTGCTCCGCGCGAAGCACTCCGACGGTGCGGAGAAGTTCGAGCAGGCCATCGGCGGTACCCGCGTCGACGGCGGCCTGCGCCGACGGATACTCGAGCTGTGCTCGGGAGCAGACGCGTGCGCGCTCGACGCTCGCGTGGGTGGCCGCCCCGCTCGCATCCAGCCCGAGCGACCACACGTAGGCGACACGATCGACGCCCGGGAGCAGCGAGGCACGCCCCTCGCTGAGCGCAGCGGGGTGCAGTGGAATGCGTCCGTCGGGCAGATACAGGGTCTGGCCGCGCCGTCGCGCCTCGCGATCGAGCGCGCCGCCCGGCCGCACGAATCCCGGCAGGTCGGCGATCGCATACCGCACCAGGTATCCGTCCCCGGCGCGCTCGATGTGGAAGGCCTGGTCGAGGTCCTTCGACCCCGGCGGATCGAGCGTCACGAACGGGAGATGCCGCAGGTCGCTGTCGGGGACGGTCGTGTCAGCGGATGCGGCCTCCGCCAGCGCATCCGCGGGGAAATCGTGGGGGAGCTCGTTCGCTGTTCGAAGCTCGGCGAGCGCCGCCGCGAGCTGTCCGTGAGCGGTCTGCGGGGAGAGGTGGGCGCGCCGATTCGGCATGCGGCCAGCCTAGTGCGCTGCGCTCGTAGACTGTGAGCGTGACGACCGCGAAGCAGCAACACTCAGATGATACGCAGGCCGCAGCGATGCGCGAGCGACTCGACGCGGTGATCTCCGAGGCCGGCATCACCGGTCAGCGCGGCCTGATTCGCCGCATTCTCGAGACCGGTGTCGGGCTGGGTCAGGACGGCGCCGTGCGACTGGACCTGAAGATCTCGGCGACGGCGATCGAAGAGATGCGCGCCGCGTTTCGTCTGTTCGCGCCCTTCAGGGGCGTGCCCAAGGTCACGATCTTCGGATCGGCGCGTACCCAGTCTCATGACCCCCTGTGGGTCGGCGCCGAGGCTGCGGCGCGCGGTCTTGCCGAGCTCGGCTGGATGGTGGTGACCGGGGCGGGGCCGGGAATCATGGAGGCGGCAGCGACGGGGGCGGGGCCTGAGCGTTCACTCGGCATCTCGATCCAACTGCCGTTCGAGGAGACACCACTCGATGTCGCCGCCGATGACGGGCACCGCATTGCAATGAAGTACTTCTTCACGCGCAAGCTCATGCTGGTGAAGGAATCGCGAGGGTTCATCTGCCTTCCTGGCGGCTTCGGCACCATGGATGAGACGTTCGAACTCTTGACGCTGCAGCAGACCGGCAAGATGGAGCCCATGCCCATCGTGCTGCTCGATCGCGCCGGTGGCACGTACTGGCAGGGATTCGCCCGGTTCGTCACTGAGGAGCTCGCGGGCGCCGGGCTCATCGCGGTCGACGACCTCGATCGCGTGCTCGTCACCGATTCGCCGGAGGCGGCGATTGCCGAAGTGACCGGGTTCTGGCGCAACTACGACTCGTTGAGGTGGCAGAGAGAACAGCTCGTGCTGCGCGTGCGTTCCGAGCCGAGCGATGCGGAGCTGGCGGATATCAACGAGCGATTCTCCGGGCTCTGCGAGGTTGGCGAGATCACCCGCACGGAGCCGCTCGCCGTGGAGTTCGAAGATGACGACGTGCTCGACCTGCCGCGACTGGTGCTCACACCCAGGCGGCGCGCCGTGGGCGACCTGTACCGGTTGATCCGCGCCCTGAACGAATTGGAGTCTGCACCGCGGTAGCCGCGCGCAGGGCGCCGGGCGCGGGGCTACGCGCCGACGTATGCCGCGAGGTGCTCGCCCGTGAGCGTGGTGCGGCCTTCGACGAGATCGGTCGGCGTCCCCTCGAATACAACCGTGCCACCCTGCAGGCCGGCGCCCGGCCCGAGATCGATGATCCAGTCGGCGTGCGCCATCACCGCCTGGTGGTGTTCGATGACGATGACGCTCTTGCCCGCGTCGACGAGCCGGTCGAGCAGGGCGAGCAATTGCTCGACGTCGGCAAGGTGCAATCCGGTGGTGGGTTCGTCGAGCACGTAGACGTCGGCGTCTTCGAACATGCGAATGGCGAGTTTGAGTCGCTGGCGCTCGCCGCCGGAAAGGGTGGAGAGCGGCTGACCGAGCTTGATGTACCCGATGCCGACGTCGACCAGGCGGTCCAGAATCTTGGAGGCCTTGGGGATCTTCGTCTCCGCAGCTGAGAAGAACTGTTGCGCTTGCGCAATCGACAGTTCGAGCACCTCGGCGATGTTCTTGCCGCCGAACGTGTACTCCAGGACGGCCGCCGCGAAGCGTCTGCCCTCGCACACTTCGCACACGCTTTCCATCGTCGCCATCATGCCCAGATCGGTGAAGATGATCCCGGCGCCCTTGCACTCGGGGCAGGCGCCCTCCGAGTTCGCGCTGAAGAGCGCCGGTTTTACGCCGTTCGCCTTCGCGAACGCGGTGCGCACCGGGTCGAGCAGGCCGGTGTAGGTCGCCGGATTCGAGCGCCGCGATCCCTTGATCGCCCCCTGGTCTACTGCGACGACGTCGTCACGATTCGCGATGTAGTTGCCGATGAGCGTGCTCTTGCCTGACCCCGCGACGCCGGTCACCGCGCACAGCACGCCGAGCGGCACATCGACGTTGATGCTGCGCAGGTTGTGGCGATCGGCGCTTCTGATCTCGAGCGCACCGCGTGCAGCGCGCACGGAACCCTTGAGTCTCGCTCGGTCATCGAGGTGCGTGCCCGTCAGCGTTCCGGATGCCCGCAGCGCCTCGACCGTGCCCTCGAAGCAGATCTCGCCCCCGTCGATACCCGCCCGGGGACCGAGATCGACCACGTGGTCGGCAATCGCGATCATCTCGGGCTTGTGCTCGACGACGAGTACCGTGTTGCCCTTGTCGCGCAGCTTGAGCAGCAGCTGATTCATGCGCTGAATATCGTGGGGATGCAGGCCGATCGACGGCTCGTCAAACACGTAGGTCGCGTCGGTGATGGGGGAGCCGAGGTGGCGAATCATCTTCGTGCGCTGCGACTCGCCTCCCGAGAGCGTGCCGGTCGGGCGGTCGAGACTCAGATAGCCGAGCCCGATCTGCACGAACGAATCGAGGGTCTCGACGAGCTTCTCCACGAGCGGAGCGATGCCCGAGTCTTCGATGCCGCGCACCCACTCCGCGAGATCGGTGATCTGCATCGCGCAGACGTCGGCGATCGACTTCCCCGAGATCTTCGAGGAGCGCGCGGTGGCATTCAACCGCGTGCCCGCGCAGTCGGGACAGGCACGGAAGACGATCGCGCGATCCACGAATGCCCGGATGTGCGGCTGCATCGCCTCGCGGTCCTTCGAGAGCATCGACTTCTGAATGCGGGGAATGAGCCCCTCGTAGGTGACGTTCACGCCGTCGGCCTTGATCTTGCGCGGCTCTTCGTGGAGCAGCAGGTGGATCTGCTCGGCCGTGAAATCTCGGATCGGCGTATCCATCGGAAGCAGCGCCGCGAAGATGCGCCCGTACCAGCCGTCCATGCTGAACCCCGGAACCTTGAGCGACCCCGCTGCGAGCGAGAGCTCGGCGTCGTAGAGCTCGTCGAGGGCGAAATCGCTCACGGAGCCGCGCCCCTCGCAGGTGGGGCACATGCCCCCCAGGATCTCGAAGCTGCGCCGCTCCTTCACCTGCTTGCCGCCCTTCTCCATGGTGACCGCCCCAGCGCCGCTGATCGAGGCGACGTTGAACGAGAACGCATTCGGTGATCCGATATGCGGGCTGCCGAGACGAGAGAAGATGATGCGGAGCATCGCGTTCACGTCGGTCGCGGTACCGACGGTCGAGCGCGGGTTGGCCCCCATGCGCTCCTGATCGACGATGATCGCCGTGGTGAGCCCCTCGAGCACGTCGACGTCCGGTCGGCTCTGCGATGGCATGAACCCCTGCACGAATGCGCTGTAGGTCTCGTTGATCAAGCGCTGCGACTCTGCAGCGATGGTTCCGAAGACCAGCGAGCTCTTGCCCGATCCCGATACGCCCGTGAACGCGGTGAGCCGTCGCTTCGGCAGATCGACGCTGACGTTCTTGAGATTGTGCTCGCGCGCGCCCTGCACGCGGATGCGGTCGTGCGAATCTGCGATGTGCGTGGGGGTCATGCAGTCAGAGTAGTGCGAGCCGCCGACATCCGCTGCTCGTTCACCGATCGATTGCTAGGCTCGCGGTATGACCCTCCCCGAGAGCTGGATCGCTCACCGCCGAGAGGACCGCGAGCTCGTGGGCTGGATCGAACCGGAAAGCGACGGATTCGTGCCCTATGACCTCCTGGGCCGCCCGCGAACGCCGCAGCCCGTCGACTGGCTCGCGGCCGAGGAACTGCTCGACGAGCTCGGAATCGGGTATCTCGCCGACATCTACGCGTTGCGCACCGATGACGGGAGCTGGATCCGCGCGCGGATCGTGGAGGTGTCACCTGCCGGCATCGGGGTGAAGGAAGACGACTTCGGCGATATCGGGGCCGCTGTCGCTTCGTTCCGCGTGCCGTTTCCCATCGACGATCGGCTCGTGCCGTTGACCGAGGCCCCCGGTCCCGTGCGCAGCCGTTTCCTCTGATGCCAGCTCCAGAAACCGCGCAGCGCGTCGCGATGCCGCGCCCGACCGCCCTCGCGATCGCGGCAGCCGTCTGCGTCTGCGCGATGGCGCCGACGTGGTTCGTACTCCATTGGATCTGGGCGGGGATCGCCCTCGGCGTCATCGGGCTTGCGCTGGCCGCGCTCGCGGGTCGTGCGCGGCAGGGGCAAGCTGCACCACCCGCGCGCATGAACCTGCGCTTCGAGCCGCACCAGTCGCGCCGACCGCCGTCCCTGCTGCGCGACCTCTCGCTCATCGTCATGGGGCTCGCGGTCGTCCGTCTGATCCCGCTCGCAGCCCACCTCGACAACTGGTCGATGGTGAAGTTCACGCTCGCGCTCGGCGGGGCGGTCGCGGTGCCCTACGTCGTGTCACGCTTCGTCTACCGCGATCGTGCTACGAGTTTTCCCTGGCGCGGAGCCGGATCCGCGCGAGGCGAGCGCTGGGGCAAGTATCACTGGGCCTGGCTGGTGGCCGTGATCGTGCTCGCCTGGTTGATTCTGCCCTGGTACTTCATCTCCTCCGGCGTGTACGCGAACTGGCCGGTCGTCGACACCCCTGACCTGGTAGCGCGCCTGTTCGTCGGCGTGGGCGCCGTCGGGATCTGGGACGAGCTGTTCTTCATCTGCACAGTGTTCGCCGTGCTGCTGCGGCACTTCCCGGTGTGGCTGGCGAATCTGCTGCAGATGGTCGTCTTCGTGTCGTTCCTCTGGGAGCTCGGGTACCGCTCGTGGGGGCCGCTGCTCACGATTCCGTTCGCACTGATCCAGGGCATCATCTACCTGCGGACCCGTTCGCTGTCATACGTGGTGACCGTGCACCTGCTCTTCGACGCGGTCGTGTTCGCCGTGCTCGTGCACGCGCACCAGCCGGCCGTCTTCGATTGGTTCCCCACGGCTCCGTAGTCGCCCGAGGGCCGGGCCCCGGTTACTCGGCCAGCAGTGACGCGATCCTGCGCACCGCGAACTCGTACCCCTGCACCCCGCAGCCCACGATGACGCATGCGGCGATGTCGGAGAGGTAGGAGTGCTGACGGAAGGCCTCGCGGGCGTGCACGTTGGAGATGTGCACCTCGGCGGTGGGCAGCGCGACGCCCGAGATCGCGTCGCGGATCGCGATCGAGGTGTGCGTGAAGGCGCCGGGGTTGATCACGATCGCCGCGCAGTCCTCGCGCGCCGCGTGAATCGCGTCGATGATCTCGCCCTCGTGGTTGCTCTGCACCGCGCGCACCTCCAGCGAGAAGTCCCGCGCCGCCCGCGTGACCAGCGATTCGACGTCGGCGAGCGTCGCCGACCCGTAGATCTCCGGCTCGCGCGTTCCGAGCAGGTTGAGGTTCGGTCCGTTCACCAGCAGGATTCGTCCGGTCATGTTGCGCTCCTTCGCTCGGCCACGGGTCGATGCAGTCGGTTCCATGCTAGCGGCGGGCTGATCCTGCTCCGCTCCCGGCCAACCTGCTCCGCTCCCGGCTCTCCCGCTTCGCGACGGCGCCATCCCGCTTTGCCCCCGGCCGCAGCCGCGACTACCGTTATGGGGTGACCGAGCAGCAGCCACTTCCGCCCAAGAGCTTCGACCCGACGACGTTCCGGGAGAAGCCCGTGTCGTTCGTGCGTCGGAGCGGCCGCATGACCCCGTCGCAGGAGCGCGCGTGGGCCGACCACCATCAGAAGTACGTGCTCGACATCGCGCACGGCCCGGCGGCCACGAGCGTCGCCGATGGGGAGACCGGCGACCCGGAGCAGATCTTCGGGCGGACGGCGCCGCTCATCGTGGAGGTGGGGTCCGGGCAGGGGCATGCGATCCTGCACGCATCGCAGACCCGGCCGGACACGAACTTCCTCGCGATCGAGGTGTTCCGCGCAGGGCTGGCCCGCACCATCATCCGGGCAGAGGTGGCGGGCGTCGAGAACCTGCGCCTCGCAGAGGTGAACGCGCCGGAACTGCTCGAGAAGTACCTGCCAGCAGGCTCGGTCGACGAGATCTGGGTGTTCTTCCCAGACCCGTGGAAGAAGGTGCGACACCACAAACGGCGTCTGGTGAATGATGACTTCGCGCGCGTGGCCCGTCGCGCGCTGCGGCCCGGCGGCGTGCTGCGGCTCGCGACGGACTGGGAGAACTACGCCGAGCACATGCGACAGGTGCTCGATGCCGCCGAGGGCTTCGAGCGCGACTTCTCGGGGGAGTGGGCCGATCGCTTCGACGGGCGCATCCTCACCGCGTTCGAGGAGAAGGGCATCGACAAGGATCGCCGGATCCGCGACCTGACGTATCGTCGCGCAGGGCGGTAGCCTGGGCGGCATGAATAACGGCAGACTCACCGGCTGGGCCCGTTCCCAGGGGCTGTCAGCCCCGATCGTGTGCGCCCCGATGGGTGGCGTCGCGGGCGGACGACTCGCCGCCGCCGTGTCGCGAGCAGGCGGGCTCGGGATGATCGGCATGGGCAGTGCGGGTTCCGTCACCGCACTCGAACGGGAGCTCGGGGCTCTCGGAGACGGAATCGGCGCCGATGGAGCGCCGTTCGGCATCGGGCTGGTCGCCTGGGGCATCGCGCGGGATCCCGAGCTGTTCGAGCGCGCGCTCGCCGCAGGGCCAGCGCTCGTCTCCGTGAGCTTCGGCGAATGGGGCGACGCGCACGCCGACACGTCGTGGGTCGAACGGGTGCACGCCTCCGGTGCCATCGCCGTGACGCAGACGGCGACGGTCGACGAGGCGATGGGCGCCGCGGCCGCCGGCGTGGATGCGATCGTCGCCCGCGGCCGGGAGGGCGGCGGTCACGGCGATCATCAGCACCCGCGGGATGCGCTGCTCGCGGAGATCATCGCCGCCGTCGACGCTCCGGTGCTCGCAGCAGGGGCGATCAGCACGTCGAGCGACGTGGCCAGGATGCTCGATGCCGGCGCCGCGGGAGTGTGGGTCGGCACCGCATTCGCCGCGTGCGAGGAGGCGCTGACCCCGCCACCGGCTCGTGACGCGCTGCTCCGGGGAGCCGCCGCCGACACGCTGGTCACCCGGGTCTACGATGTGGCGCTCGAGCGGCCCTGGCCGGAGCGCTTTCCGGAGCGGCTGCTGCGCACGCCCTTCATCGATCAGTGGCATGGGCGCGAGGACGAACTCGCGAGCGACGCCGAGGCGCGCTCCGCGTTCGCGGCCGCCGCAGCGGCGGGCGATTACTCGATCGTTCCCGTCGATGCCGGCGAAGGGGTCGGGCATCTCACGCGCGTGCGACCAGCGGCGGAAGTCATCGCGAGCCTGCGCTGAGCGGTGTGGAACGCGGCCGTCCTCGTCAGTGCCTCGTGAGGAACCCGCGCAGCAGCGCGGAGGAGCCTTCGACGTGCTCGAGCATCGCCTCCGCCGCCGACTGCGGTCGCCCGGCGAGAATCGCCGACACGATCGCTTCGTGCTGATCGTTCGAGTGCACGATGTTGGGCTGCAGCATCGGAATCGCTTCGAGCAGCGCATTGACGCGCGTGCGCAGGTTGGCGACGAGCGGTACGAGGCTCGTGGAGCCGGAGAGTTCGGCGATCAGCAGATGGAGGCGGGAGTCGAGCCGCCGGTGATCGGCCGCATTCGAGCCCGAGCACTCCTCGAGTGTGTGGGCAAGCGCGGCCCGTTCCTCTGCCGAAAGATCGCGACCGGCGGCCTCCCGCGCGGCGCCCACCTCGAGTACCCGGCGCAGCGTGGTGACGTCTTCCACTTCTGCGGCGCCCGGCATCGTGGCTGAGCCGCCGAGCGCCGAGCCCTGGGGTATTCGCTCGACGACGAAGGTGCCGCCGTACCGGCCGCGACGGGAGACGACGTATCCCGCCTCCGCCAACGTCGCCAGGGCCTCGCGCACGGTGTCGCGGCTCACCTTGAGCATGGTTGCGAGATCCCGCTCTGCCGGAAGCCGCTCGCCGGGGCCGATCATGCCGAGGCGAATCGACTGGAGCAGTCGCTGCATCGTCTCCTCGTACGCGTTGGTGGGCCTTGCCGCTCTGATGAGCAGTTCGATGCCTTCCGTCGACTCCGCCATGCCGCGTCCCCTAGAGCGGGGTGGTGTAGGCGCTGGTAAGCCCGCCATCGACCAAAAACGTCGATGCCGTGATGAACGAGGCGTCGTCGCTCGCCAGGAAGGCGACGGATGCGGCGAGCTCCTCCGGCTGAGCGAAGCGGCCGACGGGCACGTGCACGAGGCGCCGGGCGGCGCGCTCCGGATCCTTCGCGAAGAGCTCCTGCAGCAGCGGCGTGTTCACGGGCCCCGGGCAGAGCGCGTTCACTCGGATGCCCTGGCGGGCGAACTGCACGCCGAGCTCGCGCGTCATCGCGAGCACGCCGCCCTTCGAGGCGGTGTACGAGATCTGAGAGGTGGCCGAACCCATGATCGCGACGAACGAGGCGGTGTTGATGATCGATCCGGATCCCTGAGCCGTCATGTGTCGCAGCGCCGCCCGCGAGCAGAGGTAGACGCTCTTCAGGTTCACATCCTGCACCTTCTCCCACGCCGGCAGTTCGGTGATCTCGATCGAGTCGTCGTCGTCGGGCGAAATGCCGGCGTTGTTGAACGCGATGTCCACCGAACCGTACTCGCGGGCCGCGGTGTCGAACAGGTGATTGACCTGAGCCTCGTCGGTCACGTTCACCTTGACGAACAGCCCATCGACTGCCGCTGCTGCCGCCTCGCCACTCGTCTCATCCATGTCGCCGATGACGATTCGTGCTCCCTCGGCGCGCATGCGCCGCGCGGTGGCGAGACCGATGCCGCTGCCGCCGCCGGTGATGACGGCGACCTTGCCGGCCAGGCGCTGCGTGAGGTCGATGGGGGTGATGTCGCTCATGGCGGTTCCTTCCTGAGGAATGCGGGGTACAGAGGGGAGATGCAGGGGATGGCGGGCGCCGCGATCACTCGCTCGCGAAGAACACGTTCTTCGTCTCGGTGAAGTGCTCAGCGGCGTCCGGTCCGAGCTCGCGCCCGAGACCCGACTGCTTGAAGCCGCCGAAGGGGGTGGAGTACCGCACGGACGAGTGCGAGTTCACCGAGAGGTTGCCGCCCTCGACGCCGCGGGCGACACGGATGCCCCGGCCGAGATCCGAGGTCCAGATTGAACCGCTCAGGCCGAAATCGGAATCGTTCGCGAGGTGCAGCGCGTCGGCCTCGTCGTCGAACGGAAGTACCGACACCACCGGGCCGAACACCTCTTCGGTGGCGATGCGCGAGTTTCGCTCGGGAGTGACCACCGTGGGAGCGAACCACGCACCCGGCCCGTCGGGGCAGGATCCCCGGAAGGCGACCGGCACATCGTCGGTGAGGAAGCCGGCGACGCTCTCGCGGTGCGCCTGCGTGACGAGGGGACCGACCTCCGTCGATTCGAGCGTCGGATCGCCGACCTGCACGCCCCGCACCGCCTGCTCGAAGTGCTCCATGAAGCGGTCGTATACGCTGCGCTGCACGAGCAGTCGGCTGCGGGCGCAGCAATCCTGACCGGCGTTGTCGAACACGGAGTAGGGGGCGGTCGCCGCGGCGCGCTCGATGTCGGCGTCGGCGAAGACGATGTTGGCGCTCTTGCCGCCGAGTTCGAGGGTCACCCGCTTCACCTGATCGGCGCACCCCGCCATGATGCGCTTGCCGACCTCGGTCGACCCCGTGAAGACGACCTTGCGCACCGACGGATTCGTCACGAAACGTTCGCCGACGACCGAACCGCGCCCGGCCAGCACCTGGAAGAGGCCCTCGGGCAGCCCCGCTTCGAGCGCGAGCTCGCCGAGCCGCAGGCTCGTGAGCGGAGTCCACTCGGCCGGCTTCAGCACCACCGCGTTGCCGGCGGCGAGCGCGGGGGCGAAGCCCCACGAGGCGATGGTCATCGGGAAGTTCCAGGGCGTGATGACGCCCACCACGCCGAGCGGCTCGTGAAACGTGACGTTCATTCCTCCCGCTACCGGAATCTGCTGCCCGATGAGCCGCTCGGGCGCTCCCGAGTAGTACTCGAGCACGTCGCGCACGTGCCCGGCCTCCCACCGCGACTGGGTGATGGGGTGTCCGGAATTGGTGGTCTCGAGCTGAGCGAGGTGCTCGACGTCGGCGTCGACTGCGTCGGCGAAGCGGCGCAGTACGCGGGCGCGGTCGGCCGGGGCAACGGTCGCCCAGTCTCGTTGCGCGCGGGCCGCGGCCGCGATCGCGGTGTCGGTCGCCTCGACGTCGAGATGAGCGACTTCGGTGACGGCTTCTCCGGTTGCTGGATTGATGACGGTGTAGCTCACGGCTGCTCCTTCGGTGCGTGCTCGGTCGGCGGAATGGGGGAGAGCGCACCGCCGTCGCGCGACGCACGATACTGCGCCGCAGCGGCGACGAGCCCGGCGAAGAGTCGGCGATCCTCGCGGTTCTCTTCGGGATGCCACTGCACCGCGACTCCGAACGGCAGGGCGTCGATCTCGATCGATTCGATGATTCCGTCGTCGGTGCGGCTCGTAGCGGTCAGGCCATCGGCGAGCGCGTCGATGGCCTGGTGGTGATACAGATGAGCGCGGGCGGTGCGGTCGTCGCTGAGCAGCTCGCCGATACGCGATTCCGCATCGACCTCGACGTCGATCTCGGTGAAGACGCCCTGGCCCGCCTGGTACCGATCATCGCCCACCAGGTCGGGCAGGTGCTGGATCAGGGTGCCCCCGAGCTCGACGTTGATGACCTGCGCTCCCCGGCAGATGCCGAGCAGGGGGAGCCCGGCGTCGATCGCGGCTTCGAGCAATGCTGCCTCGAAGGCGTCGCGATCGGTGCGCGGAGCTCCGGTGCGCTCGTGGGGGTCCGCCCGGTAACGTGCGGGATCGACGTCGGCCCCGCCCGAGAGGATGAGCCCGTCGAGCCGAGAGACGATGCCCCGAGCGACACCAGGCGCGACCGGTTGCGGGGGCAGCACGAGTGCGACGCCGCCCACGTCGGTGACGGCATCGAGATACACCTGCGGGAGAAAGGAGGCCGGGACATCCCAGACCCCCGTTTGAGCCTGCTCGAGGTAGCTCGTGATGCCGATGAGCGGCGGAGCCGGCGTGTCAGAGTCGTTCGAAGCCACGGACCCGCTCCCAATCCGTGACGGCGGCGTTGTACGCCCGCACTTCCACGCGGGCCGCGTGGGTGTAGTGCTCGACCACATCGTCGCCGAAGATCTCGCGCGCGAGCGCCGACTGCTCGAAGAGGTCGGCCGCCTCGTGCAGGGTCGTGGGGACCCGGTCGACGTCGCTGGTGTAGGCATTGCCTCGCAGCGGTTCACCGAGCTCGAGCTTCTGCTCGATGCCGGCGAGGCCTGATCCCAGCATGCCCGCGACCGCCAGGTACTGATTCACGTCGCCGCCCGGCACGCGGTTCTCGACGCGCATGCCCTGACCGCGCCCCACCACCCGCAGTGCGCAGGTGCGGTTGTCGTGGCCCCACGCGACAGCGGTGGGTGCGAAGCTGCCGTCGACGTACCGCTTGTACGAGTTGATGTTGGGCGCGTAGAGCAGCGTGAATTCGCGCATCGCCGCGAGTTGCCCCGCTATGAAGTGACGGAACGTCTGCGACATGCCATCGGGAGCGTCGTCGTCGGCGAAGACGGGGTCGCCCGCCGTGGTGCGCAGGCTCGCGTGCACGTGGCAGCTGTTGCCCTCGCGTTCGTTGAACTTCGCCATGAACGTGATGCTCTTGCCGTGCTTCTCGGCGATCTCCTTCGATCCGCTCTTGTAGATCGAGTGGTTGTCGCACGTCGGCAGTGCGTGCGTGTAGCGAAAGGCGATCTCCTGCTGCCCGAGGTTGCACTCGCCCTTGACGCCCTCGCAGTACATGCCAGCGGCGTCCATCGAGTTGCGGATGTCGCGCAGCAGCGGCTCGATGCGGGTGGAGCCCTGCAGTGCGTAGTCCGTGTTGTAGTCGCTCGCCGGTGTGAGGTCGCGGTATCCGTTGCGCCAGGCGCTGCGGTAGTCGTCGTCGAAGACGAGAAACTCGAGCTCGGTGCCGATGAAGGGCACGAGGTCGTGTGCGGCGAGGCGGTCGATCTGGTGCTTCAAGATCTGGCGCGGAGACACGGAGATGGGGGAGTGGTCGCTGGCGAGTGTGAGATCGGCCATGACGAGGGCCGTGCCCGGCAGCCACGGCATGCGTCTCAGCGTGTCGAGGTCGGGGATCATCGCCATGTCGCCGTAGCCGCTCTCCCAGCTGGTGAGGGCGTAGCCGTCGACCGTATTGAGCTCGACGTCGACCGCGAGCAGATAGTTGCAGCACTCGGCGCCGTGCGCCATCACGTCTTCGAGGAAGAGCCTGGCCGAGACCCGTTTCCCTACCAGGCGGCCCTGCATGTCGGTGAATGCGACGATGACGGTGTCGATCTCGCCTGCGGCGACCGCTCCACGGAGTTCTTCGGGGGTGAGGTTGCCGCTGGCGGGAATCATGTGCTCTCCTGGTGCTCGTCGTCGAGATGAGATTGCGTGCTCCACCGATGGATGCCCCGCACGTCATCAGCGGGGAAAGGTCGGTTTCAAGACCATTACATCACGAAGCCGAGGTGAGAACGCAAGTCGCCCGCGCGACCAATTTGATAAAGGTTGTTGCGAACGACCAATAGCTCGCTATAGTCGGCAGTGGCAGACCGCTCAGCCGACTCACAGCGTCGGGACATGCACCGCAGCATCTCGTATCCATCACACCGTAGTGAAAGAGGTCGACATGGCCAAGGACACCCTGAAAGTCTCAGGTGCCACGTACACCACCGCCGAGTCGGGGTACTTCGAGAAACGCAAGCTCAAGCGCGCAGCCGGCGTCTGGGGTCTGTGGGGTCTCGCCGTCGGTGCGGTGATCTCGGGGAACTTCTCTGGCTGGAACTTCGGTATCGAGGCCGCGGGCTTCGGCGGCATGCTCATCGCCTTCGCCATTCTCGTGATGATGTACTACGGCCTCATCTTCTCCATCGGCGAGATGGCGGCCGCGATGCCGCACACCGGTGGCGCCTATTCGTTCGGGCGCGCGGCGATGGGCCCGTGGGGCGGGTTCGTCACCGGTCTGGCCGAGACGATCGAGTACGTCGCCACGACCGCGGTGATCGTCTACTTCTCCGCGGGGTACGCGAACGGCGTCACCGAGGGGCTCATGGGCTTCAGCCTGCCGACCTGGCTCTGGTGGATCATCCTCTACGCAGCGTTTGTCGGTCTGAACACCGCGGGTGCGGCGATCTCCCTGAAGTTCGCGATCATCGTCTCGTTCATCTCGATCGGCGTGCTGGTGCTCTTCGCGGTGATGGCGCTCGCCAGCGGTGCGATGGACTGGGGAAGCCTCTTCAACATCGAGCCCGACCCCGGGCAGAGCGTGTTCTTGCCGCACGGCGTGCTGCCGATCCTCTTCGCCATGCCGTTCGCCATGTGGCTCTTCCTCGGCATCGAAGAACTGCCGCTCGCAGCCGAGGAGTCGCATAATCCTGTGCGCGACATTCCCCGTGCAGGGCTGTGGGCTCGCGGCACGCTGATCGTCACCGGTCTGCTGGTGCTCGTGCTCAACACGGGCGTCCTGGGCTCCGAGACGACCGGCGTTGCGGGCGAACCGCTGCTCGACGGCTTCCGCGCGATCCTCGGCGATGATCTCGCCTGGGTCGCAGGCCTCCTCGCGCTCTTCGCGCTCTTCGGCCTCCTCGCCTCGCTGCAGGGCATCATGTTCGCCTACGGGCGCAACATGTACTCCCTGTCGCGCGCGGGGTACTACCCGCGGTTCCTGTCGCTCACCGGCAAGCGCCAGACCCCGTGGGTGGCACTGATCGCCGGCGCGCTGATCGGTCTGGCCGCGCTGATCATCGTCGAGCTCACGGGTGGAGACAGCGGCGTTGGCGGCGCGATCGTGCTGAACATCGCCGTCTGGGGAGCGGTGCTCGCGTACTTCATGCAGATGCTCTCGTTCGTCATTCTGCGACGCAAGTACCCGAACGTGAAGCGCCCGTACCTGAGCCCCTGGGGCGTACCCGGTGCCATTATCGCGGCCGTCATCTCGGCGCTCATCTTCGTCGGCTTCCTGCTCAACGAGACGTTCCGCCCGGCGATCGTCGCCATCGTGGTCGTGTACGTTCTCGGCTTGATCATCTTCGGCGTCTATACGCGCCACCGGCTCGTGCTCTCACCAGAGGAGGAGTACGCGGTCTCGGGCGGCCTCCACGGCGACCCGCAGAGCGAGGGCTACGGCGGCACGGTCGAGGAGCAGCTGCTGGCGATGGACGGTCGAGACGAGGATCGCTGATGCGCCGCTCGGGGCGGGCGCTCACCCGCCCCGAGCCGCTCCGGCGGCGACCGCGATTCGGCGCTGGAACATCTGCGCCGCGATCCCGCCCCGATGCTAGAGTGAGCACACATTGTGAATACCGGCCATCAAGTTGTGGCGGGAGAGTTCAGGGCAGAACGATTCGACCCTGGCGCCGTAGGAGCAATCCCTCCCCGGGAATCTCTCAGGCCCCCGTACCGCCACAGCACGGCAACTCTGGAAAGCAGCTGACGCGTGCGTCGGCTCACCGACGGTGCAAGGGACCCGCTCGCGCGGCGACCGAATCTCTCAGGTCACATACAGAGCGGGGAGGATCCCAGTACATCCGCGCGTTCGCGCGCGACAGCCCTCGGAGATCCTCGTGACAGCCCTTTCCGCACCCCGCACCTTCCCCGATCGACACATCGGGGTCACCGACCCGGCGCATGTCGCGACGATGCTCGCCGAGCTCGGCTACGAGTCGCTCGACGCACTCGTCGACGATGCGGTGCCGGCATCGATTCGCAAGTCCGAACCCCTCGACCTGCCCCGGGGCCGCAGCGAAGAAGAGATTCTCGCCGACCTCCGGGCGCTCGCCGCGAAGAACGTCGTCAAGACCCAGATGATCGGCCAGGGGTTCTCAGGCACCCACACCCCGCCCGTGATCCGGCGCAACGTGCTCGAGAGCCCCGCCTGGTACACCGCCTACACGCCGTACCAGCCCGAGATCTCGCAGGGGCGCCTCGAAGCCCTCCTGAACTTCCAGACGATGGTCTCCGATCTCACCGCTCTCGAGATCGCGAACGCCTCCATGCTCGACGAGTCGTCGGCTGCGGCCGAGGCCGTGCTGCTGATGCGGCGCGCCAATCGCGCGCCTGCCGCCGCACGCGCCGTGATCGACGCGAATCTCTTCCCGCAGACCATCGCGGTGATTCGCGGCCGCGCTGAAGCGCTCGACTTCGAGATCGAAGTCGCCGATCTGTCGCAGGGGCTGCCCGAGGGCGACATCTTCGGCATCGTGCTGCAGCAGCCGGGCGACGACGGTGCCGTCGTCGATCATGCCGCTGTGATCGCAGCGGCGAAGGAACGCGGCGCGATGGTCACGGTGATCGCCGACCTGCTCGCGCTCACACTCATCGTTCCACCCGGGGAGCAGGGAGCCGACGTTGCCGTGGGCAACACGCAGCGTTTCGGCGTACCGCTCTTCTACGGCGGGCCGCACGCAGCGTATCTCGCGGTGCGCTCAGGGCTCGAGCGGTCGCTGCCGGGGCGGCTCGTGGGCGTGTCGAAGGACGCGGCCGGCCGCACCGCGTATCGTCTCGCTTTGCAGACCCGCGAGCAGCACATCCGCCGTGAGAAGGCCACGAGCAACATTTGCACCGCTCAGGCGCTCCTCGCGATCACCGCCTCGATGTACGCCGTCTATCACGGTGCAGACGGGTTGACCGCGATCGCCGCCCGTGCGCATGCGCATGCTCGCCGGATCGCCTCCTCGCTCGCAGCAGCCGGGATTCCGCTCGCTGCGGAGTCCTTCTTCGATACGGTGCGGGCGAGTGTGCCGGGGCGAGCCGACGAAGTCATCGCGAAGGCGGCGGAGAGCGGCGTCAATCTGCGTCGCGTCGATGCAGATACGGTGAGCGTCTCCACCGATGAGACGACCACTCCCGAGCATGTCGCGGCCGTGGTGCGCGCGTTCGGGGCCGAGATCGTCGATGTCGACGGCCCTGCTGCCGGTGCCGGCACCTCCGATGCCGATTCGGCGGGCTTCAGCTTCGACGCTGCGCTCACCCGCACGAGCGACTTCCTGACGCACCCGATCTTCACCACCATCAACTCCGAGACCCAGATGCTGCGCTACCTGCGCCGGCTCGCAGACCGTGACCTCGCGCTCGACCGCACCATGATCCCGCTCGGTTCGTGCACCATGAAGCTCAACTCCACCGCCGAGATGGAGGCGATCTCCTGGCC
This sequence comes from Leucobacter sp. NPDC077196, assembly GCF_040687075.1. Lineage (NCBI taxonomy): Bacteria > Bacillati > Actinomycetota > Actinomycetes > Micrococcales > Microbacteriaceae > Leucobacter > Leucobacter sp. NPDC077196. The sequence continues at coordinate 128,854 of NZ_JBFBML010000003.1, read as the reverse complement.
CGAGTTCGCCGGAATCCACCCGTACGCGCCCGAAGATCAGACGCGCGGCTGGCGCGAGCTCATCGCCGACCTCGAAGGGCGACTCGTCGAGATCACCGGCTACGCGGGCATATCGTTGCAGCCGAACTCGGGCGCACAGGGCGAGTACGCGGGTCTCCTCGCAATCCGCGGATACCATCGCTCGCGCGGCGACGACCAGCGCACGGTGTGCCTCATCCCCGCTTCGGCGCACGGCACGAACGCTGCCTCAGCGGTGCTTGCCGGGATGCGCGTCGTCGTCGTGCAGAACACCGAGACGGGGCACATCGACCTCGCCGACCTCTCGGCGATGATCGAGGCGCACCGCGACGAACTCGCCGCCATCATGATCACGTACCCCTCCACCTACGGCGTGTACGACGACGACGTGCGCGAGGTCTGCGACCAGGTGCACGAGGCGGGCGGCCAGGTCTACATCGACGGCGCCAACATGAACGCGCTCGTCGGCCTGGCCCAGCCGGGGCGATTCGGGGGCGACGTGTCTCACCTGAATCTGCATAAGACCTTCGCGATTCCGCACGGCGGCGGCGGGCCCGGCGTCGGGCCCATCGGGGTGGCCGAGCACTTGCTGCCGTTCGTACCGAACGACCCTACGGGCACGTACTCGGTGAGCGGCGGTGTTCCCGTGGTCGCAACGCTCTTCGGCTCGGCCGGCGTGCTCCCCATCTCCTACGCCTACATCTCGATGATGGGCGCTGAGGGGCTCACCCTCGCGACGAAGACGGCGCTGCTCAGCGCCAACTACATCGCTGCGAGGCTCACCGAGCATTTCCCGGTGCTCTTCACCGGGGCGACCGGGCTCGTGGCGCACGAGTGCATCCTGGACCTGCGCGCGCTCACCGCTGAGTCTAGAGTGACGGCGGAGGACGTCGCGAAGCGACTGATCGACTTCGGGTTCCACGCCCCGACGCTGGCGTTCCCCGTCCCCGGCACACTCATGGTGGAACCGACCGAGTCCGAGGACCTCGCCGAGATCGACCGATTCATCGAGGCGATGGTGACGATCCGTGCGGAGATCGACGCGGTCATCGCAGGCAGGATCGCGGTCGCCGAATCGCCGCTCCGTCTGGCGCCGCACACCGCGGAAGCGCTGATCTCCGGTGAATGGGACCGCGCCTACGGCCGGGAGCAGGGCGCCTACCCGGTCGAGGCGCTCCGCGTCGACAAGTACTTCCCGCCGGTCGGGCGCATCGACGGCGCCTACGGCGATCGGAACCTGATCTGCGCGTGCCCCGCGCCCGAAGCCTTCGAGAACTGAGGATGATGACCATGAGCTCCCCGAAGCAGACCGCCCTGCACGCCGAGCACGCCGAGCTCGGCGCGACATTCACCGATTTCGGCGGTTGGGACATGCCGCTCAAGTACGGCTCCGAACTCGCCGAGCACCGCGCCGTGCGCAGCGCCGCCGGGCTCTTCGACCTCTCTCACATGGGGGAGATCCGCGTCGCCGGGCCAGACGCCGCCGCGTTCTTGAACACCGCGCTCGTCGGCAACCTCGGCGCGGTCAAGGTCGGGCGAGCGAAGTACTCGCTGATTTGCGATGCTGACGGCGGGATCATTGACGATCTCATCAGCTACCGACTTGCAGAAGACGTGTATCTCGTGGTGCCGAACGCAGGCAACGCCGGCGCCGTTGCGGCGGCCTTCGCCGAACGGGCCGACGGCTTCGACGTCGAGATCGAGGATCAGTCGGACGATATGAGCCTGATCGCGGTGCAGGGGCCGAACGCCGCGGCGATCCTGCACGCGCTCGTGCCCGAAGATCAGCGTGAGCTGGTGACCGACATGAAGTACTATGCGGCCGAGCAGGCGGTCGTCGCAGATCACCCAGTGCTGCTGGCCCGCACCGGGTACACGGGGGAAGACGGGTTCGAGCTCTACCTTCCCAACGCTGAAGCGGCGGATCTCTGGAACGCACTGCTCACGGCAGGGGAGCCGCAGGGTCTGATCCCCGCAGGTCTCGCCTCGCGCGACTCGCTGCGCCTCGAAGCGGGCATGCCGCTCTACGGCAATGAGCTCAGCCGCGAGGTAACGCCCTTCGAAGCCGGTCTCGGCCCGGTCGTCTCGTTCGTCAAGCCCGAGGCGTTCGTCGGGCGCTCCGCGCTCGAGACGCGCCGGGAGCAGACCCCCGAGATGCAACTCGTCGGTCTGCGCGGCGACGGCCGCCGAGCGGCGCGCTCCGGGTACGCGGTGTTCGCTGGTGACGACGTGGTCGGGCGCGTGACCAGCGGCCAGCCGAGCCCCACGCTCGGATACCCCGTCGCCCTCGCCTACGTCGCACCGGAGCACACCGCGGTTGGCACGCGCCTGCAGGTCGATCTGCGCGGCAAAGCCGAGCCGTTCACGGTCGTGGACCTGCCGTTCTACCGCCGCGAGCGGTAGTGCCCAGCGCGTGTTCCACGGCCACCTTTCGACGTCGTACTCCGCATCTTCCCAACACACCGAACTCCCAACAGTGAGGACATCAGCATCATGAGCAACGTCAAGACCGGACTCCGGTACTCCGCAGAGCACGAGTGGGTCACGAGCGACAGCCCGGCCGTTGTCGGCATTTCCGAGGTCGCGGCCGACGCGCTCGGCGAGATTGTGTACGTCGAACTGCCCGAGGTCGGCGCCTCGATCACCGTGGGCGCTGTCGTCGGCGAGGTCGAATCGACGAAGTCGGTCTCCGAGATCTTCTCCCCGGTGGCCGGTGAGGTCGTCGAGGTCAATGAGGCCGTCGTCGCCGACCCCGCGCAGCTGAACGCTGATCCCTACGGTGCGGCGTGGCTGTTCAAGGTCGCCGTCACGGAGGAAGGGCCGCTGCTCGACGCCGAGCAGTACGCCGCCGACAACGACGCAGAGGTCACGGGCGCTTAGGCGCTGCGCGGAGGCGTCTCGTGACCGTCAGCGTCTTCGACCTCTTCACGGTGGGCATCGGGCCGTCGAGCTCGCACACCGTGGGGCCGATGCGCGCGGCGAAGGAGTTCGTTGCTCGCCTTGCAGGATGCGGCGACGGTGACACCGGCAGCCTCGGTCGTCTCGGCCCTGGCGATCTCGGCCGCGTCGCGACGCTGCGCGTCGACCTGTACGGCTCACTGGCCGCCACGGGCCACGGCCACGGCACGTTCACGGCTGTGCTCCTCGGGCTCGAGGGATTCGATCCCGAAACAGTGCTTCCCGAGCACGTCGACGCGGCGCTCGAACGACTCGAGCGCACGGGCGAACTGCGGATGGGCGAGCAGTTGGGCGCAGCCCCCCCGATCCTGCGCTTCACCGTAGCCGACATCGTGCTGCACCCGCTCACCCTGCTGCCCAGGCACACGAACGGCATGCGGTTCGCAGTGACCGACGAAACGGGCGAGATTGCGGCTGACGAGACGTACTTCTCCGTCGGCGGCGGATTTGTCGTGCGCGAGGGCGCCGAGGAATCGCTGCACGACCGCCGAGAGCATCGAGCGGCGCAGCAGCCATACCCGTTCACCACCGCGGAAGAGTTGCTCGCGCACGCCGACCGCGCGGGCCTCACCATCGCCGAGGTGATGCTCGCGAATGAGCGGGTGCAGCGATCCGAGTCCGAGATCTTCTCGAGCCTCGAGAACATCTGGGAGGTGATGGAGGCCTGCAAGAACTCGGCGCTCGAACGCACCGGGGTGCTCCCGGGCGGCTTGAACGTGCGACGCCGCGCGCCCGAATGGCATCGGCGGCTCTCGGAACGCGACCCGCATCGCGACCCGGTCTACTGGCAGGAGTGGATCAACCTCGTCGCGCTCGCCGTCAACGAGGAGAACGCCACGGGAGGGCGTGTGGTCACCGCGCCAACCAACGGCGCGGCGGGGATCATTCCGGCAGTGCTCTTCTACGCGACGCACTACGCGCCAGATGTCGAGACATGGTCGCGCGCGAGGCGCCAGCGCGCGGTCGCCGACTTCCTGCTCGCCGCCGGGGCGGTGGGTGTGCTGTACAAGGAACAGGCGTCGATCTCGGGCGCTGAGGTGGGGTGCCAGGGAGAGGTCGGTTCAGCCTCGTCGATGGCCGCAGCGGGGCTCGCCCAGGTGCTCGGCGCAACGCCCGAGCAGGTGGAGAATGCCGCAGAGATTGCGATGGAGCACAACCTCGGCCTCACGTGCGACCCGATCGGCGGGCTGGTGCAGATTCCGTGCATCGAACGCAACGCGATCGCGGCGTCGAAGGCTGTGAACGCGGCGAAGATGGCGCTGATGGGCGACGGCGACCACCACGTCAGCCTCGACCAGGTCATCGCGACGATGCGCGAGACCGGTCGAGATATGAGTGACAAGTACAAGGAAACCTCGAGGGGCGGGCTCGCGGTCAACGTCATCGAGTGCTGAGGCTGGCGCCTCGCGCAGTCGGGTGCGCATCCGGCCTCGTTGGGCGCTCGCCGGGACCCATCGGTTTCCATCGGGTCCCATCGGTTTCCATCGGGTCCCATCGGTTTCCATCGGGTCCCATCGGCGCATGAATGTCGGTGGCTCCTGATTGACTGAGATCATGTTCTCCATCTCGACCGGCACTGCTGCGGAATTGCTCAGCGCCCTGTCTGGCGACGATCTCTCGCTGGACCGGGTCGTGAGTGCGATCGAGCAGATTGAGTATCGGCAGCGCGCGCTCGATGCATTCCGCACCGAGCTGTTGTCGACAGCGGTAGAGATGGCGACGGGGTCGTCGCGCTCAGGCGAGAATGAGCTCGCGTATCGGTCGTTGCGGGCGGAGCTGGCAACCACGCTCGGCACGAGTGAGCGAACCATCGAGTCGCAGCTGGGTGCGGCGTGGTCGTTGCAGCACGATTACCCGACGACGCACCAGGTGCTCTCGGCGGGCGAGATCTCGGTGGCGCATGCCCGCGTCATCGTCGATGCGGGGGCGCGCATCGGATGCGGGTCGACTCCCGAGGTGGTCGCTCGTCGGGCGACCTATGAGTCGGAAGTGCTGCAGCACGCGCGCAAGGAGTCGGTGAATCGTTTGCGCCCGATCGCGCGAAGGATCGCGGAGCAGTATGCCGTGGAGACGCTCGATGAGCGGCACACCGAGGAAGCGCGCAAGCGCCGAGTGGTGGTGCAGGAGCGCGAGGACGGGATGTCCGACCTCTGGGCGTATCTGCCCACGGTCGAGGCGTACGCGATTCATGACCGGTTGACCCGGATCGCCCGAGAGGTGGAGCGGGTCGAGGTACGTGGCAGGCGCGAAGCCCAGCACGGAACCGATGCTGCGCCAGAAGATGCGGAGCGGCCGGCGCGCCGTTCGCGCGATGAACTCCGGGCCGATGCGTTCGTCGATGCGCTCCTCGCATCGAACCCGACGACAGTCGTCTCGTGCCCGAGCAGCGAAGCGGTGCGTGCTCGGGTGCAGGTCATCGTCCCGGTAGCGGCGCTCGATCCGGTGAGCGCGAATGAGGGCCATCGTCCTGTCGCGGAGCTGGTCGGTGCCGGCCCGATCGATCTCGCTTCTGCGCGGCGCATCGCCGGGACGACACCGGTCTGGGAACAGGTACTGGTCGACGGCGAATCGGGTGCAGTGATCGCGGTAGATCGGTATCGCCCGAGCGAAGAGATGAAGCGGCAGCTTGCGGCGCGTGATCAGCACTGTCGGTTCCCGGGGTGCCGCGTGCCGATCTCGCGCTGCGACCTCGACCACACAGTCGACGCGGCGCTCGGCGGACCAACCTCGACCTCGAATTTGGCCCACTTGTGCCGAGGTCATCACGTGCTGAAGCACCATTCCCATTGGCAGGTGCGTCAGCGAAGCGGCGGCGACCTGCACTGGACGAGCCCGAGTGGGCGGGAGCATGTGGATCGGCCACCGAGCCTCGTGAGGTTTGCGCGCCCTGCCCCTACGATGATTCCATGACTGGATCTTCGACGGCCGAGCGGCGCTCGTTCTCACAGCGCCTTGACGCGCTGCCCTTCACACGCAAGCACGGCAAGGTGCTCGGCGGGTCCGGTATCGGTTGGGCGCTCGACGCCATGGACGTCGGGCTCATCTCCTTCATCATCGCCGCACTGGCGCAGCAGTGGGGTATCGATAAAGGCCAGAGCGGCCTCATCGCGTCGATCGGCTTCGCGGGTATGGCCATCGGCGCGACTCTCGGCGGTCTGCTCGCCGACCGCTTCGGCCGTCGGCAGGTGTTCGCCGTCACGCTGCTCATTTACGGCGTCGCCACGGGAGCGAGCGCCCTGGTCGGAGGCATCGGTGTGCTCCTCGTGCTCCGGTTCTTCGTCGGCCTCGGGCTGGGCGCCGAGCTGCCCGTCGCGTCGACGTACGTGAGCGAGTTCGCTCCAGCGCGCATCCGCGGTCGTATCATCGTGATTCTCGAGGCGTTCTGGGCGGTCGGCTGGACTGCATCCGCGCTCATCGGGTACTTCGTCGTGCCTGCCTCAGACAACGGGTGGCGTTGGGCGTTCGCTCTCGGTGCGATTCCGGCGATATACGCGCTCGTGGTGCGGTGGGGGCTTCCTGAGTCTCCTCGGTGGCTCGCGGGTCGCGGGCGCACGGAGCAGGCCGAAGCGATCGTCGCGTCGTTCGAGAACGCTGCCGGATCGCGAGGCGCCCGAACCACTTCGCCCGAGCCGGCTCCCGAGTTCGCATCCACTGCCGCGCCGATCGCCACCTCCACGGGAGGGCGCCTCGCCGCGCTCTGGTCGCGGGAGTTCCGCGGCCGAACCCTGTCGATCTGGGTCGTGTGGTTCTGCGTCAACTTCGCCTACTACGGCGCCTTCATCTGGATCCCGAGCATTCTCGTCGACGCGGGCTTCAGCCTGGTGCGCTCCTTCGGCTTCACCCTGATCATCACGCTCGCCCAGTTGCCCGGATACGCGGTCGCGGCCTGGCTCATCGAGGTGTGGGGTCGCCGTCTCACACTGTCGGTGTTCCTCGTCGGCTCGGCGGTTTCGGCGATCGTGTTCGGCACGGTGCACGCAGAGGCCGCCATCATCGCGTCGGGTATGGCACTCTCGTTCTTCAACCTCGGAGCATGGGGTGCGCTGTACGCCGTGACGCCCGAGATCTACCCCACCTCGTTACGCGCAACGGGCGCCGGCTGGGCTGCCGGTGTGGGGAGGATCGCCTCCATCGTTGCACCGCTGCTCGTTCCCGTGCTGCTCGTCGCGGGAGGCTCCGGCCTGACGTTCTCGGTGTTCGCCGTCTTCTTCATCGTGGCCGCCGGAGCTGCATGGGGGCTCGTCGATCGCAAGGGAACGGCGCTCGACGACCGATGATCGCCCGTCAGCCGTAGAGTTCGCGGTAGCGCTCACCAGCGGCCCGGTGGAGCGGAACATCACCGGTATCGATGAGTGTATCCAGCGTGAGGTACTGCAGGCCCGCTGCACCGGCGGGAATGAGACGCGAGGCGTCGACGACGAGCACGTCGACGAGCGCACGTGCCACGTCTCGGTCGAGATCGTCGCGCGCCATGAGCAGGTTCGAGATGCCGACGGTTGCGGTCGATCCGGCAGTGCCGTAGACACCGGACGGTACGCGGGTGCCGAGGTACTCCCGAGGATGCGCCGTTTGCAGCGGAGCCACGACGTCTTCGAGATCGACCAAGCGCAGGGGGGTGTCGGCAGCGGCCCGGGTGATGTCGGGGGTCGGGATGCCGCCCGACCAGAACAGCGCGTCGATGTCGCCCGACGCGAGCGCGGCGAGCGCAACGGAGAGTTCGAGCTCGGTGGTGATCGGAGCGTCGCTGCCCGATGTCCGGTTCGTCGCTTCGAGCAGACGTCGTGTCGTGCGGGAGCTTCCCGATCCCGAAGCGCCGATCGACACGCGGCGAGCGGCGAGGTCGTCGAGCGATTCGATGTCGCTCGCCTCGCGTACGAGACACTGCAAGTAGTTCTGATACACACGGCCGACCGCAGTGAACCCGTTGGTGGCCGCTCGCTCGTTCGCCGTGTCCGCGAGCGAGAGAGCGAGATCCACCTCGCCGGCAGCCAGCTTTTCGAGATTCTCCGCACTGCCGTGCGTCGTCTGCAGCTCGAGCGCGATACCCGAGCGCTGCTCGAGAGCGGCACCGAGCAGATCCCCGAATTGCACATAGGCACCTCCTGGCTCACCGCAGGCAAGCGCGAGCTCCCGGGCGCGCAGGGGCGTGCAACCGGCGAGTGCCAGCGCCCAGGCGGCCGCGCCGCCGGCGAGCAGCTGTCTGCGCGACACGCCTGAGTTGTGCCGCATCGTCATCGCGCCTCCGCAGTAACGGTGATGCGCAACCCGCCCGCGGGTGGCCGGTCGATGATGACCTGGGCGTTATTCGCGTGCGAGAGTTGCTCGACGATTGCGAGGCCCAGACCGCTTCCCGGAAGCTGTGCGTGCGCAGCCGACCGCCAGAATCGTCGGCCGACGAGCGCGATCTCGGCGGTGGCGAGACCCGGCCCCGAGTCGCTCATGATGAGCGCGGTGCGCCGGTCGTCCCGCCGGGCGAGCTCAACCCGAAACGTCGAGCCCGGAGCGTACTTCGCCGCGTTATCAGCGACCAACTCCACGACCTCTTCGAGGTCGCTGCGGCGAAAGCGGATCGGGTGCGTCTCCTCGGCGGCGAGCACCGTGATCCGGGCGTCGGCGAGGAGCTCACTGTGGGGCGCAATGAGGTGTGCGGCCGACACGGTGATCAGCCCGTCGGCGGTGGGCAAGGGGGACGCCTCACTCGCCGCTGCGCCGTGACCGCTGCCGGCGGCGGTCGCACGGTGCTCGGCATTCGCCAACATGAGCATGCGCGCGACCGTGTGCTCAAGACGGTCGAGGTCGCGCTCGATCGCCGCGATCTCGGCATCACGGCCCTCGTCCGCTTCGTCTGATCCGTGCGAGACACCGTGCGTCATACCGTGCGACAAGCCATGGGCGAATCCGTCGATGCGCAACCGGATCGCGGCGAGCGGATTGCGGAGCTGGTGCGACGCATCGGCGACGAGACCGTGCTGCTGGTCGAGTGTGAGCTCGACGCTTCGCGCCATTCTCGTGAACGAGCGGGCGAGCCGGCGCAGCTCGGGAGGCCCCGCATCGGCGTCGAGTGCGTAGCCGCGATTCTCCGCGAGCGCGTTCGCAGCGGCGTCGAGGGCGGAGACGGGGCGCAGCACCCAGCGCGTCCAGAACACCGAGGCGAGCAGCACCGCGAAGAGCAGCGCCGCCCCGATCGCCACGATCGTCGCCCACCCGGCTGCGACGTCGCGCTGTGCAGCCTGCTGATCGACGCGGAGAGCGACGGCGCCCTCTGGGGTGCGCCCATCGAGGGTGACCGGTGCTGCGATGAATGCAGACCGAGGGCTCCAGGGTGTGACGGTCGCGAGGTCGCGCTGGGGCACGCCGCGAAGCGCTCCGGAGATCAAATCGGAGACGTCGTGTTCGTCTGCGAACGATCCTGACGCGGTCACCGGCTCACCGGTGCCGTCTACCACGATGACCGCCTCGCCGAACGTCGCAGAGAACCGGTCGAGGTAATGCTCCAGCTCGCGTGAGTCTTCCAGCTCGAATGCCGAGGATGCGAGCTGCACGATCTGCTGCAGTGCCGCGCCGCGTTGGAGTTGCAGCTCTTGAGTGCGCGACTGTGCGATTGAGGCGCCGACGGGAATGAGTATCGCGGTGACGGCGAGCACTCCGAAGAGAAAGAGGGGGAGGAGCACGCGAAATCTCATCAGGGCCTCTCGAGGCGGAACCCGCGACCCCGGATCGTCGTGATGCGCACCATCGGAAGTTTCTGACGCAGGCCCGCGAGGTGCACATCGAATGCCCGCGACGTCGACGAGTAGGCGTCGCCCCACACCGCGTCGAGCAGCTGTTGACGGCTGACCACCGTTCCGGCGTGTCGGGCGAGTACCGCGAGCAGGGCGCACTCGGTCGGGGTGACTGCGACGGCCATGCCCCGGTGCGTCACTCGCCGTTCAGTCTCGTCGACAACGAGGTCGCCGGTCTCGATGCGATGCGTGACCAATCCGGCGTACCGACGTGCAACGGCCGCGAGTCGCGCAAGGAGTTCGTGGAGCCGGACCGGTTTCACGAGATAATCGTCGGCGCCGAGTCTGAGCGCGTGCACCGTCGACCGCTCGTCACCGCGCGCAGTGACCACGATCACGGGAATCTCGCTCACCTCGCGGAGCTGTTCGAGTGCCGTGAGGCCGTCCATGTCTTCGAGGCCGAGATCGAGCAGCACGATGTCGGCGCCTTGATGCTGCTGCAGCAGTGCACCTCCGCTCGCCACGCGGTCGCACGTGTGCCCTGCCCGCGTCAGCGCGCCGGCGAGTGCAGCGGAGACCGATGCATCGTCTTCGGTCACCAATACGCGCATGCTCTCCAGTATGCCGCTGCCGACGTGCGTCGCGAGTGTTAAGGCAGTGTTAAGGAATTCACTCGCTGAGACGCGAGCGATCGCAGAATGGGTCTGCTGCTCGATCCGAGCCTCCCCGATTCCACCCATGATGATTGGACAGTCAATGTCAATGTCAACGTCGACGGCGACCTCACCGACCCTGCGCAGGTCGATTTCGAACACTCTCAAAGGCTCGGCGGGCAACCTCGTCGAGTGGTACGACGTCTACGTCTACTCGGTGTTCGCCACCTACTTCGAGTCGCAGTTCTTCGCGGCCGACGAGAAGAACTCGTCCATCTACATCTGGGCGATCTTCGCGGTCACCTTCCTCATGCGACCGATCGGCTCGTGGTTCTTCGGCAGGTTCGCCGACCGGCACGGGCGCCGCCTGTCGCTCACTGTGTCCGTCTCGCTGATGGCCGCGTGCTCGATCCTCATCGCGCTCTCGCCCACGGCGGAGTCGATCGGTGTCGGCGCTGTCGTGATCCTCGTCTTCGCGCGCCTGCTGCAGGGGTTCGCGACCGGTGGCGAATACGGCACGAGCGCCACCTACATGTCGGAGACGGCAATCTCAGGCCATCGAGGCTTCCTCTCGTCCTTCCACTACGTCACGCTGGTGGGCGGTCACGTGCTCGCGCAGTTCACGCTCATGATCATGGTGCTGACGTTGCCCGACGAGGCGATCTCGTCGTGGGGTTGGCGCGTCGCCTTCCTGATCGGCGGTGCCGGAGCGCTCGTGGTCATCTGGCTGCGTCGCACCATGGACGAGACGCTCGAAACCGCGACGCTCGAGGCCGTGCGTTCCGGAGAATCCCGCGAATCCGGCTCCATGCGCGAACTGCTCGTGCGCCAGTGGCGTCCGCTGCTCACGTGCTTCCTCGTGACTGCGGGCGGAACAGTCGCGTTCTACACGTACTCCGTCACGGGCCCGTCGATCGTGAAGGGCGCATTCGCCGGCAGCGACGTACTGGCCGGCACCGTGATCAATCTCATCGCTCTCACGATCCTCATGCTGCTCCAGCCGCTCGGCGGATGGCTCTCAGACCGCGTCGGTCGCAAGTCGCTGCTCGTGTTCTTCGGTATCGGCGGTGTGCTGTACACCTGGGTGCTCCTCACTCAGCTGCCGCAGCAGCAGAACCCGATCATCGCCTTCACGATTCTTGTCATCGGCTTCGTCATTCTGACGGGATACACCTCGATCAACGCCGTGGTCAAGGCCGAGCTCTTTCCGACCCACATTCGCGCCCTCGGCGTCGGTTTCGGATACGCGCTTGCGAACTCCGCATTCGGCGGCACCGCACCGCTGCTCTACCAGGCGGCGGGCGAGACGGATCGAGTCACCTGGTTCATCGTCTACGTCACCGCGGTGATCGCCGTGTCGCTGCTCGTGTACATCTTCGTGCTGAAGAACAAGAGCGCGAACTGGCTCGATGACGAGGCCGGCATGCGCTCGCGCGCGTAAACTGGGCCGCCGGGCTGGCAGCAGGATCGCGCCTGGCAGGGCTGGTGGGGCGACGAGCCGCCGTTCCACTCGCCGGTGTTCGTACCGACGCACACCCCTCGGCCCCCGCTCCACCTGGGAGAGACCTCGTTGTCACGCACCTCACCTTCACCCGCTGATCCTTCACGCACTGATCCTTCGCCCGCTGACCCCGCTCAGCTCAGTAGTTCGCGGGCGGATCGCTGCCCGGGAACGACTCCTCGCCCCACTCGTCGGCGAGTGCGTCGTCGTGCTCATCGCGCGCCCGGCGTGCGGCATTCGAGGACTGCTGCGGGGTAGCTTGCGAGGCAGTCTGCGGGGTCGCCGTGTCGTTTTCCGCAGCAGCATCAGGATCAGCTGGTATAGCCGGTGTCTCGTCCACGGTGTCGGCGTCGGCGTCGGCACCGAGCGGCTGCGCACCGGAAGGGATCGCCGCCACGGAGTCGCTGGCCGAGCCGAAGACATCGCGATCCTCCCGGAACGCTCGGCTGCGGGCGAAGGCGTGCGCCGCCCCGAGCATTTCCGCCTGGGCGAGCGCCCGCTCGCCGAGCTCATCGAACACCGCAGCGTCGAGTTCGAGATCTGCGGCGTGCTCGCTGAGCACCTGCCACAGCCCGAGTTTGCCGATGACCGCGCTGCGCAGCAGCTCGAGCTCGAGAATCAGGGAGAGCGGCGAACGCGAGAACGTGCGTCCGTTGAGCTTCAGCCTGCCGACGCGCTCGCCGACCCACGACGCGGCCTGACGATAGACCCGGCGCCGCACCTCGAGATCATCGATCAGATTCGCGAGGAAGGCGCGTTCGAGGCGCAGCTCTTCAGCGAGCTCTGAGAGTCCGGCGTACACCGGTGTATCGATGTACGAAGCCGACATGCGCTCCATCCGTTCGGCCCCCGCGGTGGCGCCGGTGAGGTGGTCGGAGAGGTACAGGCCGAAGAGCTCCCAGTCGAGTTCTCCGGTACCGGGGTCCACGCCGGCGGAGGGATTCTCCGCTGTCGCCGACGGACCACTGCCCTCTGCCGTATCCGCAGCCGCATCCGCGCCGTCGCCGATCCGACCGTCGAGCGCGGTGAGGCGTGCGTCATCGACGTCGCGGGGTCGAAGCGGCAACGAAGCCGTTCCTCTGCCGTCGATCATTCCCTGCAGCAGCTCACGCAGGGCGTCTGCAGCCGAGTGCTTCGGCGTCCAACCGAGGTCGCGCTTGGCACGCGCGTTGTCCATGTGCGGCGCCCCGAGGGCGAGATCGAACCAGCCGGCGTCGACCGATACGATTCCGGTGCGGTGCGCGGCGGTGACAAATCCGCGCACGACGGCCGTCGGCAGCTCGAAGAACCGGCCATGGTCGACGATGTCGGCGAGCTGCTGCGCTCCGAGCACATCGTCGGCGCAGAGATTGAACGCCCCGGAAGCCCGCTTGACGATGGCGGAGACGTACGCTTCGGCCGCATCATCGGCGTGCACAGCCTGGACGCCGCGCAGCCCCTTCGGCAGCGGTAGTGCTGGTGGCGTTGCGCGACCGAGAGCCTGCACCGGAACCGCGCTCCCGAGAAAGTAGCGCTGGATCGACGATGCCGCGTCGCCCTGGAACGTGAGCGCTGGGCGCATCCGCGTCACCGTGATTGCGGGATTCTCGCGCTCGAACTCGTCGAGCGCGTCCTCCTGCGCCGCCTTGTCCACGCTGTACTGCGACGACTCGATCCCCCCGCGCTCCCAGTCCTCGCTGCGAAGGGCCTGCGACGGGTCGGCTGCGTACACGCCGACAGACGACGCCACGACGACGTGGCCGACACCGGCCTCGGCAGCCGCTCGCAACACGCGACGCGTGCCCTCGACGTTCACACGTCGCAAGAGCTCGCGCTCGGCGATCGGCTGGATGAGCCAGGCGAGGTGGACGACCGTGTCGACGCCGGCAAAGGCCTCTCGGAGTGCCTGGCCGGCCGCATCCTCTGATGACGCCGCCGCGATGTCGATCGACACCCACTCGCACGAGGCATACGGATCGACCGTGAGATCGGGCATGCGGCGAGCAACGCCGAGCACCGATCCGACCTCCGGCACTGCCGCGAGCGCGCGAAGCAGCGCAGTGCCGGCGTTCCCGGTGGCTCCGACCACCGCGACTCGCAGCGTCGCATCGTCGGCAACTGGGTTCTGAGACTGGGGTCGTTCGGGCATTGCTGTCCTCCTCGAATCGCGCGTACCTCTACAGTGCCGTGTAGCTTCGACGGCGCCCAGGGGGTTGCGTGTCGTGCGACGAGGCGTCAAGGCCCCTGCGCGACCTGAGGAGCTTCCGTAGTGTCGGCGACATCGAAGGTGCTTCTGCCACCGCGACTGTTGAACCAGAGAAGAGAGGGTCGTCCATGGTTGAATCCGCGCTGGAAGGTCGCGTCGATCGCCTCGTGCAGCTCATCGCAGAGCGAGCGGAGCAATCAGGGCGATCGATCGCCGTCGCCGAATCGCTGACGGGAGGGCAGCTCGGTGCTGCGCTCGCGGCAGCTCCCGATTCCGGCACCTGGTTTCGCGGGGGGATCACGGCGTACCACCCGGAGGTGAAGTACACGCTGCTGAAAGCCCCGAGAGGTCCCGTGGTGACCGAGCCGACCGCGGTGGCGATGGCGGAGTCAGCGGCGCGACTGCTGCTCGCCGACATCGCGGTAGCGGTCACCGGCGTGGGAGGCCCTGACCCCGACGAAGGCAAGCCGGCCGGCACGGTGGTCCTCGCGATCACGGGCGGAGACCGGCCCACGAAGGTCGAGCACCTCGCGTGCTCGGGCGATCCCATCGAGGTCATGCAGCAAACAGTCGAGGCTGCGCTCGAAGCCGTGCTCGAACGGCTTCCCCCGGCCAGCTGACTGTGGTCGACCAACGCCGACCGCAACCGATCCGACGTAACCAACGCAGTACACACGAGAGAGGAGCGCAGCATGCGCGCAGTGACGTGGCAGGGCAAGCGGAAGATTTCTGTCGACGAGGTCGCCGATCCGGTGATCCAGGAACCGGGGGACGCGATCGTGCGCGTGACGTCGACCGCGATCTGCGGCTCGGACCTGCATCTGTACGAACTCTTCGGGCCGTTTCTCGATGCGGGCGACATCCTGGGTCATGAGACGATGGGGATCGTCGAGGAGGTGGGTCCGGGCGTGACGTCGCTGCGGGTGGGGCAGCGCGTGGTGATCCCCTTCAACATCTCGTGCGGCGAGTGCTGGATGTGCACGCGCGGGCTGCAGTCGCAGTGCGAACGCACCCAAGTGACGGAATATGGTTCGGGGGCAGCGCTCTTCGGGTACACGAAGCTGTACGGTCAGGTGCCGGGCGGCCAGGCGGAGCTGCTCCGGGTGCCGATCGCGGAGTACAACACGATCCCGGTCGGGGAAGCGCTCGCAGATGAGCGCTACCTCTTTCTCAGCGATATTCTTCCGACGGCCGCGCAGGGGGTCGCTTACGCGGGGGTGGGCCGAGGCGACACCGTGCTCGTGCTCGGTCTCGGGCCGGTCGGCCAGTTCGCCGCGCGTCTGGCGGCGCATCGCGGCGCACGAGTGCTCGCGGTCGACCCCGTGCTGGAGCGTCGCGAGATGGCGGCGCGTCACGGCATCGCGGTATGCGAGCCCGGTGACGTCGTCGAAGCGTCGGAGAGCTTCTCGGACGGGCGGGGGCCCGACGCGGTGATCGACGCCGTCGGGATGGAGGCCCACGGCAGCCCCGGTGCGCACGCGGCGCATACGGCGATCGGCGCGCTGCCCGACGCGCTCGCAAAACCGATGATGGAGCATGCCGGCATCGATCGCACTGCTGCGCTGTTGCAGGGCATCGACCTCGTGCGCCGCGGGGGCACGTTGTCAATCAGCGGCGTGTACGTCGGGAACGCCGACGCATTGCCGATGAAGACGCTGTTCGACAAGCAGATCACGCTCAAGATGGGTCAGTGCAACGTGAAGCGGTGGATCGATGACCTCATGCCTCTCGTGGAGCACGACGACGATCCGCTCGGCACCGCCGACCTCACGACGCATCGCGTTCCGCTCGCGAGCGCTCCCGACATGTACGAGATCTTCCAGAAGAAGGAGGACGGCTGCATCAAGGTGGTCCTCGATCCCGCCGCGAGCCATTAGAGCTTGGCGAACCGCGCGCGAAAGAGGCAGAACAGCCCGTAGGCGAGGAATCCCGCCCCGATGAGTACGATCCAGACCGGACCTCCGGGCAGATCGTAGAGCGAGGTGATCGCCGAGTCGAGAGCGCCCGCAGAGCTCGAGTCGCCCTGGACCCCTGCGGCGGCGAGCAGCACGGCGACGACGAGGAGCGCGCCTCCCTTGGCGATGAACCCCGTCGCACCCAGCACGGCGATCGCGTGACCTCCGTTTCCCGAGGGAATCTTCATCTGCTTGCGGAAGCTGCGCGTGATGCCCATCGATATCCAAGCGATCCCGACCGCCGCCACTCCGATGCCGACGAGGATCAGCAGTACCGTGCCCCCGGGGAGCGTGAGCAGGCCCCGGCTCGCATCCCGGGTGGTGCGGTCGGGGTCGGGGCGGGCGCCGACCGCGATCGCAGTCGCGATGCCGCCCATGACGCAGAACGCGATGCCCTGACCCCATTCGGCAATACGCCGCCCCCACCGCTGCTTGCGCGAGTCGCGGGTCAGGGCGAAGCCGTGTACCACGTGGAAGATGCCCAGTGCGAATAGCAGCAGCGCGATGGACCAGAGCAGCGCGAGGCCGAACGGCGCTTCAGCGATGGATGTGAGCGCACCGACCTGATCGGCCTCAGCGCGCCCCCGGCGCACGACGACCGTGATCGCGAGCACGCCGATGAGGCCGTGAACGATGCCACTTGCCACGTATCCTCCCCGCGCCAACGCGCGGAACGTGGTCGTGCGCTCGGTTTTACGAGCGGCGGATTGCAGTCTGTCGTCCATGGCTTGAGGCTAGCGGATCCGGGCATGCCGACCGCACCGCTCCGCGCGCCCGACGTATCGTACTCGTATGAACTACCGCATACTCGACCGCGTTCCTTCAACCGTCGAACACGCCGCGCTCGCCGCCGCGGTGGGGTGGCAGTCGCACTTCGACGACGAGGTGCGCGGTGCCTCACTGGCCGCGTCACTGGCAGGCGTCGTCTGCGTCGACGAGCACGGTACGGTCGTCGGTATGGCGCGCGCGGTCGGCGACGGACTGCAGTACGCGTACGTGCAAGACGTCATCGTCGATCCTCGATGCGAGGGATTGGGAATCGCCACTGACCTGGTCTCGCGCCTCATCGAGCTGCTGCAACCGGACGACGACATCGAACTCTTCGTCGGCCTGTTCGCGAGTGACGCCGCCGTCGGTGTCTACGAATCGCTCGGCTTCAGCAGCGACGAAGCGGTGGGCATGCACCGCAAGCTGCGTGGTGCGGCTTCATGAGGAGCGCAACCCCCTCGTCGGCGATCGACACATTTTCTAAGCTCGCACCATGTCAGTGAACAAGCTCAAACTTGCGGCCACTGGAGTTCTCTCCCTCGCGCTTCTCGGAGCAACCGCCGGATGCGGCGGCGTGCTGCCCACAGAGGGCTCGGGTGAGGTCCGCGATCAGCACGATGCCCCGAATGGTCTCGCCGATGAAGTCGAGGATCGGATTGACGACCGCCTGTCGACCGGCGACGACGATCCTGAAGCGGGTACGGATGACGCGCCATCGCTCCTGGAAATGATCGACGAGTACGAAAACGTGTCGACCGACACGATCCGCGTGATGGTGGAGGGCGACCTGACGCAGTCCGAGCGCGAAGCGCTGGCGTCGGAGGTCTTCGAGAAGAGCGAGACCGACGCTCTCGGCACGATACTGATCGTGGACGCGTCGGGCGACGAAACCGAGCACAGCGAATAACGATTCGAACCGTCGAGTGTCAAGGGGCATGCGGCAGAACACAGCGCTCCCATAGCCTGACGTTATGAAGCGCGAAACAGATGCGGTCGCACCGCCCACCGATACCAAGCTGCGTCGATCGGTCTCAGGGCTCCTGCTATTCGCCTTCATTCTCGGCGATGTACTCGGGGCAGGCGTGTACGCGCTTATGGGAGTGCTCTCCGCCGAGGTCGGCGGCATGCTGTGGGCTCCTCTGCTGCTGGCCCTACTACTCGCTCTGCTCACCGCCGGCTCCTACGCAGAGCTGGTGACGAAGTATCCGAAGGCGGGCGGCGCCGCCGTCTTCGCGGAACGCGCGTTCAAGAGGCCCGTGATCTCGTTTCTCGTGGGGTTCTGCATGCTCGCCGCGGGTGTGACGAGTGCCGCGGGCCTGTCGATCGCGTTCGCGGGGGAGTACCTGCAGACGTTCGTGCAACTGCCCACAACGCTTGTGGCTATCCTCTTCCTCGTCATCGTCGCCCTGCTCAACGCGCGCGGTATTCGCGAGTCGCTCGGCGCGAATCTGGTGATGACGGCGATCGAAGTGAGCGGACTCGTCATTGTCGTGGTCGTTGTCGGACTGCTGCTCGGCAGCGGCGGCGGCGATATCTCTCGAGTGGTGGAGGGGCCGGAGGGCGTCGGCACTGCAGCTGCCGTTCTCGGTGGTGCCATTATTGCGTTCTATTCGTTCGTCGGGTTCGAGACCTCTGCGAACATGATCGAAGAAGTGCGCAATCCGACCCGCACCTACCCGAGGGCGCTGTTCGCGTCCTTGGCGGTCGCGGGTGTCGTGTATGTGTTGGTCGGTCTCGCCAGCGCAATCGCGCTGCCAGCCGACGAGCTCGCTGAATCGAGCGGCCCATTGCTGGCTGTGGTCGAGGCCTCGGGATCACACGTGCCGTCGTGGGTCTTCAGCGCGATCGCGCTGATCGCGGTGGCGAACGGCGCTCTGCTGACGATGATCATGACGAGCCGACTCGCGTTCGGCATGGCGGAGCAGGGGCTGCTTCCCGCGCAGCTCGGACGGGTGCTGCCGAACCGCAAGACTCCGTGGGTGGCGATTCTGGCGACGACACTCGTCGCTGCCCTGCTCACACTGGTCGGGGATCTGGCCACCCTCGCCGAGACGGTCGTGCTGCTGCTGCTGTTCGTGTTCTTGAGCGCGAACGTCTCGGTGCTCGTGCTTCGGCGCGATCGCGTCGAGCACCGGCACTTCCGGGTGTGGACCTTCGTGCCCGTGCTCGGCATCGTCTCGTGCGTCGTGCTGATGACACAGCAGAGCGGAACGGTCTGGCTGTTCGGCGCTGCACTCATCGCCGTCGGCGTGCTGCTGCATCTGCTCGCCCGATGGAACGCGCGTCGAGGCGACCGGGCGGCTGGTCGTGGTGCATGATCGGGTGACCGCGATCACGGAGTAGAAGAACAACGATGACGTCGACGGAGACCGCAACCCAAGCCCGTTCGGCTCGGTGGTTCGCGCCGGCGACCGCGTGCACTGCGCTGCTGATCGCGGCAGCGGTGATCGGTCAGCTGGTGTACAGCCTGAGCTTCGACCCCGACGACACGGCCTTCTTCTTCACGAACTTCTTCAGTTTCTTCACCATTCTCTCGAACGTGCTCGCGGCAGTGACGCTCGCCGGTGCCACCTGGTTCTTCGCGGTTCCTAGGCCAGTGCCGAGCTGGTTCTGGGGATCCTTCGCGGCGGTGACGACCTACATGGTGACGACGGGGGTCGTGTACAACGTTCTCCTGCGCGGAATCTCGCTCGACCAGGAGTCGACGCTCGGTTGGTCCAACGAGGTACTGCACCTGGTCGGCCCGATCCTCGTTGCGGCACTGTGGTGGGCCGCGCCGGGGCGCAGGCCGCTTCCCTGGAGGCATCTGTGGCTCGCCGCGGTGTTCCCGCTCGTGTGGGGGGTGTACACCGTAATTCGCGGTGCCCTGGTCGACTGGTATCCGTATCCATTCATGAACCCCGCCCAACCGGGCGGGTACGGCGCGGTGCTGCTCTACATGTGCGGGATCGCGGCACTCATCGTCGGCGCTGACGCCCTCATCGTCTGGCTGAGCCGCAGGAGGCGTGAGCGTTCCTGAGGCCCAGCCGACGACAGCGGCTTACTCACTCACTCCTTCTTCAATGCGTCCTGCGCCCGTCCCGCGATCTTCTCCGCGAGGTTCGGCACGTCGGTGGTGCCGTAGAAACGGGCGTCAGGGTGCGTCGGCGGCGGCATCGGCACTCCGGCCTCCGGTGCCTCGTGGTAACTGAACTCCCCCAGCCCATCCGGGGTCGGACCCGATGCCCAGCTCCCCTCGCTTGCCGCTGCCCCGTCTGAGAAGTTGATGTACTGGTACGACACGTCGCGCTCCTCCTTGCCGATCGGGAAGTTGCTCGGCACCGGCAGCGACTCGACCCCCTCCGCCTGCAGCTCGGCTGCCGCTGCCAGCCACTGATTCTGGTGCATCGTGTCTCGGGCGAGCAGAAAGCCGAGAAGGTCGCGCACGCCGTGATCGTCGGTCATGTGGTACAGACGTGCGACCTGCACGCGACCTTGCATCTCGGCGTTCGCGTTCGCCTGGAAGTCTGCGAGCAGGTTGCCGCTGCTCGTGATGTAACTGCCCATCCATGGGTTGCCATTGCTGTCGACCGGGCGCGCTCCCGCGCCGGCGACGATGCCCTGCTGCACGTCTGTGCCCCCGATGACCGCGGCCACCGTCGGGTCGTTCTGCACGGCTTCGTCGGCGATGCCGAGCGGTGATTTCTCCAGAAGCTGCGCGATCATCACGGCCAGCATCTCGACGTGCCCCATCTCTTCGGCGCCGATGCCGAAGACGAGATCGCGGTACTTGCCTGGAATATGCATGTTCCACGCCTGGAACTGGTACTGCATGGCGACGGTGATCTCGCCGTACTGCCCGCCGAGCACCTCCTGCAGCTTCCGCGCATAGACCGCGTCGGGCTTATCAGGGCTGGCCTTGTGCTGGAGTTCCTGCCGGTGAAAGTACATGATGCGCTTCCCTTTTCCACCGGTCGGAGGCCGCGTTTCGGCACTGCTGCGATCGGTGATGCGGCAAGCCCACACCGCTTGCGGCGTCACCACGACGGGGTTGCAATCGCGAGAAACGTGACGTAAAAGTGGCGACTGAGACGGCTGAGCACTCCCGATCGCTCCGCGTCGAAAAGATCAGCGCGGCACACCGAACGCATGCAATGACAGGTCTTCGCTGAGGCGCGCACTCGCCCGATGGCCTCGCACGCTGGTGCCCTGCTCATCGAGCGGGGGGCTGAAGACTGCGGCACCGAGCACGCCGGGGGCCGCGAGTACGATCGCACCCGACACGCTCGACTTGGCGGGCACGCCGACCTCTCGCATCCACCGGCCCGAGCCGTCGTACACGCCGCAGGTCGCCATCACCGAAATGACGTCTCGAGCCACCTCGCGCGAAACGACGCGCTCGCCGGTGCGAGGATTCAGGCCGCCAGCCGCGAGCGTCGCCCCCATCGCGGCGAGCGTCTCGGCAGTGACGAGCGTTGCGCACGCGCGACCGTACACAGCGATCGCGTCATCCGTCTCGACTCGCAACGTCTCTTCAGAGCGCATGAGGTGCGCGAGCGCACGATTGCGGTCGCCGAGTCGCTGCTCCGACTCCGCGATCTCTTCGTCGACGCGCAGCTCGCGCCCTGCGAATGCCGACAGGCCTTCGGCGATACGCGCCGATCGAGCATCGGCATTCCCGCCGTCGACGATCGAACTCGTCAAGAGCGCTCCGGCATTCACCATCGGGTTCGGAGGCCGACCGGTTCCGCTTTCGAGCTTGATGGCGTCGAAAGCCTCACCCGTCGGCTCGATGCCGACCCGAGTGAGAGCGGCGCGATCCGTATCTTGCAATGCGAGCGCGAACAAGAACGGCTTCACTGCCGATTGGATGCTGAACTCCACATCACCCTCGCGGCTCGAACGAGAATCACCGTCCACCGTCATCAGCGCGATTCCGCATTGACCAGCATCTGCTTCGGCAAGCTGCGGGATGCTCTCAGTGACGGCGCCTCCCGATTCGGGCAGCACGCGCTCGCGAAGAGCGTCGAGGTCATAGGAGAGCGCATCAGCCGCGAAGTTCATGCTCCTAGCTTGGGGGAGCGGCCGTGCATCGACGAAGTCCCGCGCGGCAACACCTCAGATCAGGTCGGGATTCTTCTTCACGTACCGTTCGGCCTCATCCTCGCTGATGGCGATGAGCCCTCGCGGCGTGTGCGCAAGCGCGTTCAACGCTCGAACCCACACCTTGCTGAGTTCCGGTTCGCGGCTCCCCGAGAAGCGAAACGCAACGGTCACGTACGGTGTCAGCCAGACCGACGTACGCCCGTCGCCTTGATCGTGCGGCTTGTGCCAGCTGAGAAAAAAGCACTCCTGCTTCTTCAGCTTCTGTCCGATGACGAACTGCAGGTGCGCCAGCAGTCGATCTTCGAACTCGTATTCTCGTCCCCCGTGTATCAAATTCCCCATAAACAAAATACTGGCAGCGAAAACAATGTGCGGGAGTGCTATCTTTTCATCTTTTTGAGTGGTATTATCCTCCGGCTACGTCGGCCTACTTCGTTCGATCGGCGCGGAGGTTTCCGGGGTACTGGTTTCCAGTCGCTTCGGCGACTGCGAGCGATCCGTCTTCTTTCGTGACGATCAGGCCGGTGGTCGAACTCGCCGACTCCCCGAGACGCTGCAACCACTCCTTGTTGATTTCGGGCACACGGCTCCCCAGGAATTTGAACGTCAGAGAAGTCTCGGGTGACACCCAAATCGCGGTGCGCCCGTCGCCCGCGGACATGCTGTCCTTCCACGACATCAGGAACGCTTCCTCGCGCATGAGCTTTTGCACGATGACGATCTGCAGATGAGCGAGCAACCGATCGTCGAAATGTGTCGTCAAACCGTCGTAGCGGATCGATCCCATGAGTTCCTCGTTCCTTCATCCTGCGACCGCTGATGGTCGAAGGGGGCCCGATTAGTGTCTCAGGAAATCGCTCCACAAACATGTTCGGGCGCAGGCATTGCAATATCCGAATATCTCCCGTCACTGGTGAGGCTGCACGCACCAGTCGAGATGGTGAGGGTGCGTCGAAGACCGGCAGGCCTGAAACACTCGTCCGTCGGGCGTCAGTATCGTGTCGGCCGGGCCGCGCTCGGGAGGCCTGCTCGGCGCTGCCGCGTTCGGCGGCAGAAGAGTGGGCCCCGCACGCTTCGGTGCGCCTCGACTGTTCGTGCGAGCGTTGTTGAGGAGGGCTGCAGGAGTTCGCCTCTCGTCGATGCCATCCGCGCGCCAGAAGTCACAGGCGGCTCCGTCTACTGCATGTTGGATTGCAGGCACTGCACTGCTTCGAATCGTGCCTCACATCTCCACGGTGCGACGTAGTTGTATCGCGGCGATTGTGCACCTACGGAACGAGGAAGAAAATGGATCTCACGGATTTTTGGAGCGAGTTCGGCCCCATGGCCCTATGGTTGCTGATCGGCTACGTCGTCGTGACGCTGATCGGGATCGGCCATACATGCTTCAACTGGCTCATTCTGGGAATGGACACGCCCGAAGGGGTGGAGAAGAAGTCCGAGTGGGATGTTCCCGCGTACACGGCCACGTTGCCGTTTCATCCTTTGTACAACATCGTGGTGTGGCCGTTCGTTGCTTGGGGATACTTCCAAGCCACTCAACCCACAAATATCTGGATTGCGGCGGCGCTTGTCGGGATCTCTTGGACGGTTATCATCATCCTCGTCGATATTCCCGGGTGGATCCTGATCAAGCACCCCTGGTCGTTGACGTGGCGCGAGTTCTACATCGACTACCAGCCATGGATCACCCTCGTGTATTTGGCTATCCTGGTAAGCCCGTTCATCACGGCAGCAGTGACACAGCTCGTGAGATGAGTATCGAGATTCCCCCGCGCGACTGCCCAGCGAGGTCAGAGGAGAGCGCTGCAATGGATGGAAGTACCCCAACTGCTTCGCAGCGCCCCGCATTGACCCGTGAACTCACCGGGCAGGAGCTCATGCGCTGGTACTGGTTGCGAGAGGAACTGGCCGTGTTTGCGCGCGGCCTTGGTGTGCGAGCGAGCGGAAGCAAGCAACTTCTCACACAGCGTCTCGCCGCAGCTTTGGACGGCGAACCGTTTACCGAACCAGCACGGCGACGCACGGGAAGTGGGAGGCAACTCTCCGGGCCGCTTGAGGCCGCAACTGTGATTCCGCCAGGGCAGAGGTGCAGTCAGCACATTCGTCAGTGGTTCGTGCAGCAGGTGGGCGATCGTTTTCGTTTCGATGAGCCGATGCGCGCCTTCTTCGCGGCCGCAGACGGCACGCACACCTTGCAAGATGCACTCGACCACTACCTTGCGAGTCGAGATCGCGGCGCGAGTGACATCGAACCGCAGTTCGAGTACAACCGCTTCACACGTGCATGGCACGAACAGCACCCGGAAGGTACGCGCGGCGAGTTGATGTCGGCCTGGCGCGAGTACCGCAGCCAACCAGTCGATCAGCGCGGCCGCGTGTGATCGACTCGGGCGATCCGGTGGACGGGACGCTCACGCTGCTGAGTCAGGTCAGACTCGCTACTGCATTCGATGAACGCCCCTACTCGACGCACTCGATTCGGGCGCTGGCGTCTCGTGCTGGGCTGAGAATTGGGTCGCGTGAGCGCCAGACACTCGAACGTCATGCCGGTCCCAGCAGAGTGGATCCAACTCATTCGGCCGTATCTTGCCGAGCTCCGAGCTGGAGGCTCTCCGACTTCCACCATTGACACGCGACGGCAACACCTTGAGTGTCTCGCTCGGCATATCAATGCGGACCCGGCTGATGTGACTGAAGAGAGGCTGCTCCGGTGGTGTGCGGAGCAGTCGTGGGCACCCGAGTCTCGTCGCGGGCGCCACACCAGCTTTCGCCAATTTTGGCGCTGGGCAGCGAGCGGCGGTCGTCTCGACAACGTCGCCGAGAAGCTCCCCGTGGTGCATCAGCAACGAATGATTCCCAGGCCTACGCCAGATCTCGTGTACTTGCACGCACTGCATCAATCGAGTGCGCGAACCCGACTGATCCTGCGACTTGCTGCGGAAGCGGGATTGTGCCGCGCAGAGATCGCGCAGGTGCACACGGAACGAGACCTGGTGCAGGTCGCCGGCGGATGGCTGCTTGCGGTGAGAAGCGCAGGAGGGCGGAAGCGGTACGTCCCCTTGCCGGCTGACGTAGCGAATGAACTGTGGGCATTGCGACCCGGGTGGGCGTTTCCAGGCAACGACGGCGGCCACCTCTCGCCCCGCTGGATCAGTGTTCTCGCAGCCCGGGCGCTGGGTGGGACGTGGACGCTGCACTCGCTTCGACACCGCTTCGCGAGTCGCCTCTCCACGATCGATGGTGACGTTGCGGCACTGCAGGGGCAGTTCGGGCCGTCAGATCGTGGGACGAAGAATAAGCACGCGAAAATACAGCCTGATCCCCACCGACAAGTTGCGAAGCTCGTCAGCGCATGAACAGGAGTCGCGCAACGAACCCGACAGTGCTTGACCGGGGGAAATCCTCACGGAGATCTCACGGCCCAATCGTGCTATTCGCGGCGCGGGCGCTGCACGATGTTGAAGAAGCGCTCGCCTTTCCGACGGAGTGCGACGAGCTGTCGAAGACGACGGGTCTCGACGTCCTCCGGTTGAACCGGACCCAGTCGTGGGCGGCAATCAGTCTCATGGGGCTTCTCGTGGCGGGAGCCAGTCGATCAGGGGTGCAATCCAGCGGCTCTTGCGTGCCAGGTGCTGGCGCGGATCATTCCTGTGTGGTCTCGAATGGGAAAGTCATCGGGCCTGCACTCGAAAAGTCGCGTCATCGGAGAACGGTGGTGAGCAGCTGAAATGCGGTCCCGATCCCATTCCAGAGCATGTGCGCGGCGATCGGAACAAGAATATTGCGATTCGATTTGAGGTAGGCGATCGCAAGCGCTGCACCGCTACCGATGTAATACACGGCGAGCGGCCACTCGTGCACACCCCGCAGGTGCAGCACCCCGAACGTGATGCTCGACAGGGCGAATGCCAGGGGAGTCGAGAGCTTGTGCTGCAGTGTTCCCAGAGGGATCTCGCGGAACACAAGCTCCTCGACTACCGGAGCGAAGACGCCGACGACCCCGAGAAAGTACAAGCTTGCAGGCAGGGACGCAGACACATCGAGCAATTCCGCATCGATTGCCGCTTGGTTTTCTCCGTTCATCGATTTTCCGGTGATAAGGAGCGCAATGCCGTAGAGGCCGGATGCGAGGCCCGACAAGACGAGTCCGCCGATGACCCACGCTCCTGCGGCGACTGGGCGGGCCCGCATCTCTCGCCACCCGTGCACAATCGTTTTTCTACAGGCCCAGATGCCGACTAAGCAGAGCCCGACATACATGAAGTTCTTGACGTCGAGGAAGAGCTGGGCATCGACGAGCCCAGGAGCAACGAACAACCAGGTCGTTGCAGCGACGTACAAGGCGAAGAACAGAGTGATTCGTCGTGCTTCGACCCTGGCTGGGACCCTCGGCGAAGCATGCTGCATAAGAACTTCAATCCCAATCTGACTGCGCTCGAAGGTCCCTCCCGAGCTCCTCTGCGAGATTACGGCCGCGCGCTTCGTCAGGTGAACAAACGCAGATCGTTGAGGTACTTGTCAGTGAAATTTGGGTAGCCGTCCGGGCGGCTCAATTCACTCCTCAGCCTGAGGAGAGGGCCTGGGGTGAGACCTGGCGGTTCGTCCGTCGGCGAGCCGAGCTTGAGCTCGGTTACTCCCGCGCGACACCTCGACGAGTTCGGTGGCCTTCGCCAGGCCCATCGGTCGGGTCGACACGTACATGCTCTCGGCTCGATCCACGACAAACGTCTCGTGCCAGATTCCGACGGCTTCGGGCGCCTTTCGCGCCGTGCGATTGAAGCGCGTCCAAGCAGGCAGGTGCTCCTGCGATGATACGGAAGCGTATGCGTACAGCTTCTCGACTGACGACCAATACTGCACGACTGAGGGCCCGCCAGCGCCGAAGTTGAGGGAGAACCCGAGCAGACCCGAGTCGGGATCGGCGCTGAGCTCGCGCAGCATTCGGGGCATTGCGCTGAACACGGGGATCCAGAGGTCCGGGCGCTACCAGCGGTTGATCTGCATTCCAATGTGGAATACGACGAGTTCACCCTCGTGTCGGTGAGTCACCCGCCCCTTCAGTATTCGCGACAAGATCGGCTCCATGCACGAGCACTGCAGGGTCTGCGCCGAGGTCTGCCGACGGTGCGAACAGGCGTGCGCCGTATTGCTGGAATCGCTGTGAGTCACTCGAGGACCGCTCACGGTGGCGATCCTGCGTCGAGAAGCAGAGCGCAGAATTTCAGGGGCGTTACAGCTTCTGAGCGAGCATGACGATGATGCCGCTGGGCCCCCGCAGGTAGGTGACCTTGTAGAGGTCTTCGTAAGTTGCGACCCCGCGAAGCGGGTGGCAGTCGTGTCTTGCCGCGATCTCGAGTGCCGAATCGATGTCGTCGACTGAGAACGCGACCCGGTGCATACCGATTTCGTTGGGTTGCGTGGGCTCCGTCTCGATCGCATCTGGGTGCAGATATTCGAAGAGCTCGATCTCGCCATCGCTGCCGGGCGTTCTCAGTACGGCGATCCTCGCGTGATTGCCATCGAGCCCGACTGCGGTGTCCGCCCACGCGCCACTGATGGTGTCTCGGCCGACGAGTTCGAGTCCGAGGTCGGTGAAGAACGAGACCGCTGCCTCGATGTCGCGGACCGCGATGCCGACATTCGCCAATGTGATCGTCATGCTCCCGAATTCTAAGGCGAGGTGGGGATACCGCAACAGCACCTTGAGTTGCAGGCAGAAGCGTGCGGGGCAACCACAGATGAACAGCAATCAACGGGTGATCATGTCATTGATCGAAACGCTATGCCTGGCTTCACCGGAGAGGCATCATAGGAGAACCCTTGGTGTGTGCCACGGGCTGAACGAGGAGGACGCATGGGCATCGATGATCTCACCGCAAAGGCAAAAGAGTTTCTTGCCGACAACCGTGTTTCGGAGGCCTTGAAGAGCGAGCAGGCCGAAGATGTCAGCGACAAGCTGCTCGACAGCGTCGCCGACGCCGCGAACAAGGCCACCGGCGGCAAGTTCGAGGACAAGATTGCAGACGCCCGCGACGCTGCGGATAAGGCGATCGGAAACGAATAAACAATGCTCGGGACGCGGCCACGCTGGCGCGTCCCGAGCTCTTTCGAGCGAGGCAGGCTCTTCGCGAGAGGGCGCGCCAATAGGAGACGCGTCATCGAGACCGGCAAGAATACTGGTCTATGGAAGTATGGTCATTCTGGACTGATGTGCGGGCCGGAAAAGACTCTACGCTGAGTTGTGACACATTTCCCAGAAGAACCAGGTCCACGATGACCGAAACTGCACCCGTCTCGGAAGGCGGACGACGCACGAAGCTTCACCAGCATCGCAAGAGCCCCGCGAACCGATGAGGGCTGCGGATCGCGGTGCCCTGATCTTCGTCGCACTGCTGTGGGGCGTGAACTTTGTCGCCGCCAAAGCCGCGCTTGAAGCCTTCACGCTGTGGGAACTGCGGGTCATCACCTTCGGGGGAGCCGCTGTGCTTCTGTTCGTCGTCGCGCTGTGCACGCGCGCCAGGCTTCGCATCGGTTCACCCCGCGACTTGATCCGTTTGCTCGTTGCGGGGACGTTCGGGATCGGCGGATTCGGGTTGTTCTCGGCGCTCGCGCTGCTTCACACCACCGCGGGTCGCGCAACGATCTGCGTGTACACCATGCCGCTCTGGGTGGTGCTTCTGGCGCGGTTCGTGCTGCACGAACCGCTCACGGCGAAACGGATGTGCTCTCTTGTCCTCGGAGCGGTGGGTCTGGCGATACTCGCGTGGCCGCTGCTCGGTGGTGGCGAATGGCTCGGTCCACTTTTCGCACTGGCTGCTGCAGTGAGCTGGGCCGTGGGTACCGTGTATCTGAAACGCATCGACGTGGACGCTCCGCCGATCACCACGACGACGTGGCAGCTCGTCGCTGCGACGGCCGTGTCATTGGTCGGGCTCGTTCTCGACCCCAGAGACTCACCGTTTGAGATGACCGGAAGCGCTCTCGTCGGATTGACGTACAACGCGCTCCTCGGGACCGTGGTCGCCTACGTGATCTGGTTCGGTCTTCTCCAGCGCATTTCTGCCGGAGCCGCAGGCCTCGGCAGTCTCTTGGTGCCGCTCTTCGGCGTGGCGGCATCCTTCGTGCTTCTCGGAGAAATTCCCACAATCGCCGACATCGCGGGGCTCGTGCTCATTCTCACTGCTGCGTCGATACCCCTCGTGACTCGCGCGACTGGTTCAGACAGCCGTGTAGCCGCCGTCGATGAGGTAGTAGGCGCCCGTGACGAACGAGGCGTCGTCTGACAGTAGGAACCGCACGACCCTGGCAATCTCTTCGGAGCGACCGAGGCGGCCGAGCGGGTGCTTGGCGACCAGTCCTTCCTTGACCTCGGCCGGGGCTCCGGCCAGGAGCGGCGTATCGATGTAGCCGGGGCCGACAGCGTTGATGCGCAGGCCGGCCGGGCCGTACTCGGCCGCAGCGTTCTTCGTCAGGCCGACAACCGCGTGCTTCGTGGCGGTGTATGCGGAGTTGCCGGGCGCTGCAACTGTGCCGTGAATCGAGGCCATGTTGACGATCGCACCCTCGCCTGCTCCAGCTTCCAGAATCGCCGGAATCTGGTAGCGCAAGCCGTATGCAACCCCATTCAGGTTGATCCCCACCACGGTGTCCCACCCGTCGAGATCGAGCTCGCCAGTCGGTGCGGCAGGTCCGCCGATGCCCGCGTTGTTGAACGCGTAGTTGAGCTTCCCGTACGTCTCGACGGCGAACTCCACAGCCTTGCGGCTGTCCTCGGCGTTCGCGGTGTCGCCCTGGATTGCCACCGCGGTCCCGTCAGCGGCCGTGATCTCGTCGGCGACGCGCTGAGCCGCGTCGAGCTTGATGTCCGTGATGACGACCTTCACGCCGTGCGCCGCAAGCTCCTTCGCGGTGGCCTCTCCAATGCCGGATCCGCCACCCGTAACGATCGCAACCTTGTCTGCAAATGCCATGTGTTGCTCCTCTACGTCCCGATCCACGGACCGCCTGCGCGTCGGATCGCGAGACTGTGTTCGCCAGCATGGATCGCTGCACCCAGCTTAATGAGGATCGGCTCGACCGGACGCCATGGTTCGGGAACCGGACACCATCGGTCGGGAAATGGGCTATGCGGACTGTGGCGATCGGCTGGTCCATGTTGATCGTGGCTGGGTTCGTTCGTGTCCCGGCCGGTATTGCATTCGTCGTGTTCTGGGCGTCGTTGATCGCAGGGCTCGTGCTGGCCGTGGTATCGCTGGCACGCCGCGAGCGGCCGGCTTGGGCGGCTTGGACAATGGGGCTCATCATTGCGACCCCGATCCTGTTTGCAGTATTGGCCGCTACGGCCATGAGTATCGCCGGCGCGTTCGCCTGACTCAGGAAAAGCTGTTTCACGCTGAGAGGAGCTTCCGGGAGGTCACTTGCCTGCTACTGACTCATGACATCGAGCCTGCGATCGACATCGTTAGGACTTCGGCGAATCCCGTTGTTCATTTCCTCACTGGCCGTGGTGGTGTGATCTCAGAAATTCCGATTACCCCAGAGGACATCTTGACGTTCTCTGAAGTGCGCCGACAGAACATCGATAACGCGACGGATCCGATTGTCAGGTGCATTTATGCCCGTTCCTGACTTCGACTACTCACATCTTCTTAACGGGCTGAACGACCCCGGAGCATCACAGCAAGGTTTGATGCCACGGATGTGGAGTATGAGAAGGTCCAACTGTTCCGCATGCTTAGGGTGTGCCGCGCAGCGTCCCCTCTCGCCTGGTCGGTGCGTTCTCGCGATAGCGTGCGCGGCGGAAAATCCATCCGTTGCGTGCTCGGCGACGAACACACTATGCACGGCAAAAAATGATCTGCCGATTGAGAGGCGACGACGATGGCGAAATCGACCGCACCAACGACCAAGTCGAAGAACCGCCGCTGGGTCTGGGCCCTGTGGAGCGCGCTCGCCGGCGTTGTGAGCGCTGCGGCGTTCCTTGCCGTCGCTGAACTCGTCACTCTGCTCGTCGCCCCTGAGAGCAGCCCGATCCTCGCGGTCGGGTCGTTCGTGATCGACATCGTGCCGCAACCGATCAAAGAGTTCGCGATCGCGACCTTCGGTGAAGCCGACAAGGTCGTGCTGCTCTGCAGTCTCGGCCTGGCGGTCACCGTCGCCGCCGCAATCGGCGGCATCCTGCAGTTCTTCGCTCGCCCGTTCGGGCTCGTCGTCCTCGTCATCGCCGGAGCGCTCTCGACCGCCGCGACCGTCACCCGTGCCGGTGCATCGGTGCTCGCCGCCGCCCCGCCGGTCCTGGGAACCCTAGTCGGCTGCGCCATGCTCATCCTGCTCATCACCCGGCTGCGCGTGTGGTCGGGTGACGCGGTCGCGGGTTCCGCGGCTCGGACCGGGTCGCCTGACGCCGAGGCACCCGCAGCACGCGAAGTCGGCCGACGGTCGTTCCTGATCGTCACTGGCGCTGTGGGCCTGTCGGCCGTGGTTGTCGGCATCGGGGCTCGCCTGCTCAACGCCACGAGCGCCTCCATTGACGCCGCCCGCCGCGAGTTGCGGCTGCCTGAGCCGCGGACGACCGTCGCGATCCCCCAAGGCGCCGAGTTCGAGGTCGATGGTCTGTCACCGCTCATCACCCCCAACGCCGACTTCTACCGCGTCGACACGGCTTTGACGGTGCCCGCGGTCGACCCCTCCACATGGCGGCTCGTGATCGACGGGATGGTCCGCAAGCGGGTGGAACTGAGTTTCGACGACCTCGTCGGCATGGGGCTCGACGAGTATTCGGTCACGCTCACGTGCGTTTCGAACGAGGTCGGCGGCGGGCTCGTCGGCAACGCGATCTGGCAGGGCGTCCCCATCCGCGACATCCTGAAGATGGCCGGGCCTCAAACAGGAGCCGACATGGTGCTCTCGCGCAGCGTCGACGGCTACACGGCATCCACCCCGCTCGAATCGCTCACCGACGACGGGCTCGACGCGATCTTCGCTGTCGCGATGAACGGCGAGCCGCTGCCCCTTGAGCACGGCTTCCCCGTGCGCATGGTCGTGCCCGGCCTCTACGGCTACGTCTCGGCGACCAAGTGGGTCACCGAGCTGAAGGTCACGACGTTCGACGCCGACGAGGCGTACTGGACACCTCGCGGATACTCCGCGCAGGCGCCCATCAAGTTCGCCTCGCGCATCGACACGCCTCGTACCGGAAAGCCGGTCGTGGCGGGCACAGTCGCCGTTGCGGGTGTCGCGTGGGCCCAGACCGTCGGCATCGATCGCGTCGAGGTGCGGATCGACGACGGTGACTGGCAGTCCGCCACCCTCTCGAATCCCATCAACTCCGACACCTGGGTGCAGTGGATGATGCCGTGGGAGGCCACCGCCGGAACCCATTACGTCGAGGTGCGGGCCATCAACAAGAACGGCGAGACCCAGACCGAGGAGCGCGCACCGATTGCCCCCGACGGGTCGAGCGGTTGGCAGCGGGTACTCGTGACGGTCAGCGCCTGACCGTCTCCTCCTCACCGTCAGATCGACATGTCAGCCATACTTGGCGATCACCGAATGCCAGCTTTGAGCGGAAACGCAACATGTCCGCATGTGAACGCACGCGCCCGCGAACAGGCCACGCAAGACGTGCTGCTCGCCCCCCACTTCGCAGGTCTCGCAGCACCAGCAGCAGGCGTCATCGGCGGGGCGGAGGCACCGAGGCACCGCCTCAGCGCGGCTGCTCTGGGGAGGCTCGTTGGAAAAGACGCAGCGAGTATGAGTCTCAAACTGAACGGGCACCGTAAGTGGAGCCTCGATGACATGAAGGCTGTTGCCGTTGCCCTAGATACGACAGTCGGTTACCTGATTGGTGAGACCGACGACGATCGCCGCCCCGAACATCTCCGGAGCATGAAAAAGGCTCCCACCGCTGATGCGATGGAAGCCAATGTTGCAGTGCCCCCGGAGGGAATCGAACCCCCGACCTACGGTACCGGAAACCGGCGCTCTATCCCCTGAGCTACGGAGGCGAGCATGTGCAACCCCACCAGCCTAGCGCAATTCGAGACACCGTTCGCACGTGCACGGTGGACGAGCCTTGCTCATGCGCCGAGTAGAATTGATCCTCGTGACGCCACAAGAACTCTCCCAAGCTCTCGCCGCTATTCTCGCCGACCTCGTTGCCGCTCGCGGATCCGACATCGTCGTGACGGAGCAGGACACGCAGGTGGAGCGACCGAAGAATCGCGACCACGGCGACTGGGCGTCGAACGCGGCGATGAAGTTCGCGAAGCGCGTGCGAGCGAACCCGCGCGAGCTTGCCGAGGAGATCGTGGCGCGCGCGCTCGAGATCGACGGCATTGCGAAGGCCGAGGTCGCAGGCCCCGGGTTCATCAACCTCACGCTCGACGCTGCGAGCGCGGGGGAGACCGCTCGCCGCGTCGTCGAGCAGGGCGAGACCTACGGTCGCACCGACACCCTCGCAGGTCAGAACATCAATCTTGAGTTCGTCTCGGCGAACCCGACCGGCCCTCTGCACATGGGCCACACGCGATGGGCCGCTCTGGGAGATTCGACGGCTCGCGTGCTGCGCGCGGCCGGTGCGCGGGTGACGAGCGAGTACTACATCAACGATGCCGGATCGCAGATGAACAAGTTCGGGCGCTCGGTGCTCGCGGCAGTGCTCGGTGAGCCGGCCCCGGAAGACGCGTACCCCGGCGCCTACATTCAGGAGCTCGGACGAAAGGTGCGCGAGCAGCTGCCCCATGTCGTGGAGCTGGCCGCACGGGATCGCGACGCGGCGCTCGAAGAGGTGCAGGAGGCCGCCTACCAGATTCAGCTCGCCGAGATCAAGGATTCACTCGAGCGCTTCAACGTGCACTTCGACGTCTTCTTCTCGGAGCGCTCACTGCACGAACCAGGCGCAGACGGATCGCCGAGCCCGATCTCGGCCGCCGTCGACCGCTTGCGCGAGCAGGGGTACGTCTTCGAGGAAGACGATGCGATCTGGGTGCGCACCACGGCCTTCGGCGATGACAAGGATCGCGTCTTCACGCGCGGCAACGGCATTTACACCTACTTCGCTGCCGATGCCGCATACTACCTGTCGAAGATGGACCGCGGGTTCGGCGAGAAGATCTACCTGCTCGGCGCCGATCACCACGGGTACATCGGCCGCTTGACCGCGATCGCCGGTGCGGCGGGCGACAACATCGAGACCGACGTCTCGGTGCTCATCGGCCAGCTGGTGAACCTCGACGGCGCACGTCTCTCGAAGCGCGCCGGCAACATCATCGAGCTCGATGATCTGCTCGAGTGGCTCGGCGCAGACGCGCTGCGCTACTGGCTCGCGCGCTACCCGGCCGATTCTCCGCTCGCGCTCGATGGCGAGAAGGTGCGCAGCCGCACGAACGACAACCCGGTGTTCTACGTGCAGTACGCTCACGCCCGCACCTGCGCGGTGGATCGCAACGCCGCAGCCGCCGGCATCGACCGGAGCGCGTTCGCGCCGGAGCTGCTGACGCACGCGACCGAGACGGACCTGCTCGGCAAGCTGCAGCAGTATCCGGGCATCGTTGCGGGAGCGGCAGAGCTGCGCGAACCGCACCGCGTCGCTCGATACCTCGAAGAGCTTGCTGCCGCCTATCACCGCTGGTACGACAACTGCCGCGTGATCCCGCTCGGAGACGAGCCGGTCGAAGATCTGCACCGCACGCGACTGTGGCTGAACGACGCTGCGGGCCAGGTGCTGCGCAACGGACTCGACCTCCTGGGTGTTTCTGCGCCTGAGCGCCTCTGACGGGCCGACTCATGGTGGATGCGGAGCGGAACGGGTCACGCTGGTGGACCAGGCTGATCATCGTAGTGGTCGTGGTCGGATTGCTCGCGGGAGCTGCTGAGCTGGCGCTCAGGCTGATCATTCCCGGGGTGGTTGCTGGTGCGGTGCGCACGCAGCTGGATCTCACAGACGATCACCCGGTCGATGTCGCACTCGGCGGATCCGCATTGCTGAATGCGTTCCGGGGCGGTGTCGGCGATGTGACCGTCGACGTGCCTGACGCCCCGCTCGTCGAGGGCGTGCAGGCGGATGCCACACTGCACGCAGATCTGGTGCCGTTCAACCCGACTTCGGGTGAGATCTCCGATGCGGTGATCGAGCTGCGCCTCGATAAGGAGCAGCTCGGACCCGTCATCGAGACCGTGACGCAGGGTGTCGCCCAGTCGGGAGAGGTGCGAGACGGAGAACTCGTGGTGGGCCGCGCGCTCGATGCCTTCGGTCAGCAGGTCAACCTTTCGGCACGACTTGGTGTGCAGGCTGTCGACGGCGCGGTCGAGATCAATCCGCTCGGGCTGCAGGCTGCGGGATTCGACTTCTCGGCTGAGCAGCTGGCGCAGGCCACGGGAACGCTGCTCGATCCGATTCTGCAGCCGCAGACGGTGTGCATCGCAGATCAGTTGCCCGCGGGTGTGACGCTGACCGACATCGAGCTCTCGAGCACGGGAGCCGTCACGATTCGCGCTGACCTCGCTCCGGGAATCTTGTCCGATCCCGATCAGCAGGCGAAGGGCGTCTGCGGCTGAGTCAGAGCCCGCTCGCGCGCAGCGCGAGCCAGGCTGCGGAGCGGTCGTCTGCGCGATCGAGCACGAGACCGGTGAGTTCCTCCACGCGTCGGATGCGCGCGACGAGGGTCTGCCGGTGAATGCCGAGTCGTGCGGCGCTGGCGCGGTGCGCCCCGTTCTCGGCGAGAAACACTCGCAGCGCGCGGGTGAGCGCTCCGTGCTGGCCTGACGACTCTCTGAGAGGCTCGAGCAGGCCGGTGAGCTGAGCTGCCGCAGCTGTGCCCAGAGCGGAGAGTACGAGATCGACCGAGGGCAGCTCGGCATAGCGAACGGCGGGCCTGCTGTCTTCGAGTGCGGCGTCCAGCGCCTGGTGCGCCTGTTTCGCCGTGCTGGAGAGCGAGTGCACCGGGGCCGGGTCGCCGACTCCAATGTGTACGCGCAGCCCCGCGATCGGGGCGAAGGAGCGCACGCGGTCGGTCAGTTGCGGCGCGAGCTCATTGCGAACGAACCCGCGAATGTGCCCGTGGTCGGCTGCGAACACATGCTCTGCACCGAGTTCGTCGAACCAGCGGCGGAGCAGTCGCTCGAGGTCGATCGTGCGCGTTCGCGTACCCACCTCGAATGCTGTGAGCGTGCGCTCGTGCACGCCCCATCGATGCAGCAGAGCCTCGGCGCGCTGGCCGCCGTCGACGAGGATGTCGATGAGTGCGCCGCGTCCCAGGTGCTCGGTCAGCGTGGGATCGTGACTGCGCAGCAGCAGGTCGAAGAGCGCCGCTGCGAGCGATGAGAGATCGCGTGCGTGGCTCGTGCGGCTCGAGCGGGTCGCGATCACGAGCGATCCTGCGAGATCCTGCTCCGAACCCACGCGGTGCAGTTGCAGCCCGTCGTGACGCACGCGTACGGGGCGCCCGAGCGCGAACGCCGCCGCGTCCGACACGTGGAGTCTTCCGGCTCCGGCGCTCGCGATGACCTGGCCATGCGCATCGAGGAGCACCGCCCACCCGTCGATGCGGCGCGCGAGCTCGGCGATGACCGCCGTCACGCCGCCACGCCGGGCGACCTGCGTGAGTACGTTCATCCCCGCCGTCACGAGACGGTCGGCTGCAGCGCGGTCATCCGCGATGAGCGCGAGCAGGCCGCTGTGCAGTGCGGTGCCGGAGAGGCGGGTTCCGAGGATCGCCGTCATGCCGTGACGAGCGAGGGCCGACCGGAGCTCGGTGTCGTCTTCCGGTGAGACGAACACCGCGCCCGGCAGCGCGTTCGAGGCCGGACCCGGTGTCGTGAGAGCGGTGAGGAGGACCTCGCGGTCACCCGTCACGAGTGTCGCGTAATCCGGATTGCCGATCACAACCAACGCCTCGACACGGGCGACGCCGTCGACGGGGGTGCGTTCCGGCAGACGAGCCGTCACGCAGGTGCCGCCGACGGCGCGCCTGACGGCGGAGAGATCAAGGGCCACAGGAAGAGCGTACCAAGTGTCGATGGCGCGATATCGAAATCGACACATGGTGCGATGACAGGCACCCGATCGGGTCCGTAGCATCCTTACGTCGCCGGCGTGGTCGAACCTGTGCACCGCGCCCCGGCCATCCGACGAAGCGAACGAACGAAGGAGTGCAGCATGCAGGCTGTCGTGTTCCGTAACCCCGAGACCCGCGCAGAGGTCACCGAAGTCACCCTGGACGCCCCCAAGCGGGGCGAGGTGCGGGTGAAGATCGCTGCCGCAGGCGTGTGCCATTCCGATCTCCATGTGAAGCGCGGTGAATGGGATGCGCCCGCGCCGATGATCATGGGGCACGAGGGCTCGGGCGTCGTCGTCGAACTCGGAGAAGACGTCACGTCGCTGGCCGTAGGCGACCACGTCGTGCTCAGCTGGGTGCCGCCGTGCGGTGAGTGCCGCTACTGCCTGCAGGGTCATGAGGCCCGCTGCCAGAAGGTCGTCGAGGTCAACAACGCGCACGGGTCGCTGTTCGACGGCACCTCTCGCCTCAGCCGCACCGAAGACGGCGAACCTCTGCGCCACTACCTGAGCGTCTCCTCGTTCGCCGAAGAGGTCGTCGTGCCCGTCTCGGGCGCCATCAAGGTGCGCGACGACGCGCCGCTCGACGTCATCGCGGTCGTCGGGTGCGCGGTGGCCACCGGTGTCGGCGCGGTGCTCAACACCGCTGGCGTCGAGCCGGGCGCCACCGTCGCCGTCATCGGGTGCGGAGGCGTCGGGTTGAATGTGGTGCAGGGCGCCAAGCTGGCGGGTGCCGAGCGCATCATCGCCGTCGATATCGTTCCCGAGAAGACCGCCATGGCGCTGCAGTTCGGCGCCACGGATCGCATCGACGCATCGGAGCGCGACGCGGTTGAGCAGCTCTTCGAACTCATCCCCGACGGTGCCGATTACGTCTTCGATGCGATCGGCCGCACCTCGACGACGGAGCAGGCGATCCGCATGCTCGGCCTCGGTGGGGCAGCGGTGATCGTGGGTCTGCCGCCGACCGGCGCGAAGGCCTCATTCGAGCCGCTCGTGCTCGCCGAAGCGGACCAGCGCATCCTCGGCTCCAACTACGGGTCCGTGCGCCCCTCGATCGACATCCCGGCACTCGTCGATCGGTACATGGACGGCCAGCTGAAGCTCGATCCGCTGATCTCTGGCCGACGACCCCTGGCCGAAGCGGCCGAGGCGCTCGATGATCTCGAGACCGGCGGCGTGCTGCGCACGCTGCTCATTCCGTAAGGCCCCGTTCACCCTTCGCACCACGCACTCATAGGAGAGTACTCATGACTCAAACCGCAGCACGGAAGGCCGACGCCGGCCTGCGAGAAGGGGTGATGTCGGGGCCCGAACTGGCGGCACAAGCCATCGCCAGCATCGCCCCGAGCGCCGTCATCGCGTTCACCGCCGCCTCCATCTTCCTCGGAGCCGGCAGCGGCACGATCTTCGCATTCCTGCTCGCCACCGTCGTCATTCTGTGCGTGGGCTACATCGTGTCGATGTTCGCCCGCCAGCACGCTTCCGCCGGCTCGCTCTACACGTACGTGGCGAAGGGGCTCGGGCCCACCGGCGCCTTCGCAGCCGGCGTCGCTCTGCTCATCGGATCCTGGGGCATCGCCGCCGGTTCGCTCGGCGGCGCGGTCTCGTACGCCGCCGACCTGCTCCAGCTGTTCGGCGTTCCCGCAACCGGCACCGTCTGGCTCGTCGTGCTCGCCGTCGTCATCGGCGGGCTCGCGACGTTCTTCACGATCCGCGGCATTCGCATCTCGGCACGCATCTCGCTCGTGCTCGAGCTGCTCTCGGTCTTCATCATCCTGGTGCTCCTCGTCGCCGCACTGGTCTGGCTCGGACCCGAGGCGTGGGATCCGACGCAGTTCTCGTTCGAGGGCGTGCCGTTCCAGGGCGTCGCAGCCGGCATGGTGCTTGGCATCCTCGGGTTCGTCGGATTCTCCTCAGCCGACGCGCTGGGGCGCGAGGCGCGCAATCCGCACACCGCCATTCCCCGTGCCATCATGTGGAGCGCGGTCGCCGTCGGAGTGCTGTACGTGTTCGCGGCGTACACCCAGATCGCCGTGCTCGGCGATGAGCTCGGTGAAGTCGCCAGCCCGCTGCAGGCGATCAACGATCGCATCGGCATGCCCGTCTGGTTCGCTCCCGTGCTCGTGTTCGGTGTCGCGGCTTCCTTCTTCGCGGTCGTCGTCGCACCGCTGAACGTCGTCGGGCGCATCCTGTACGTGATGGGCAAGGAGGGGGTCGTGCCCGAGCGCTTCGGTCGGACGCACGAGACGCACCTCACCCCGCACCGCGTGCTGCTCATCGCGGGCCCCGCGGCCATCGTGCTCGACGTGATCCTGCTGGTATCGGGCACCCACCCCATGGACATCGTGGTGTGGGTCGACACGTACGCCACTTACGGCTACATGGTCGCCTACGCCCTCGTGGCGGTCGCGGGCGTGGTCTACACCCGTCGCCGCGGGATGAAGAGCGCAATGATCACCGTGACCGCAGTCGTCGCGGTCGTCGCGATGGCGTACGTCTTCTTCGCCAACGTGTGGCCGGTACCGGCATTCCCCATCAACATCCTGCCGTACCTCTTCGCCGCCACCATGCTGCTCGCGTTCATCCGCTTCTGGTGGCTGCGCGCGCAGCGCCCCGAAGTACTGCAGCGGATCGGAAACACGCACACCGACATGCTCGAGGGCGT
This sequence comes from Leucobacter sp. NPDC077196, assembly GCF_040687075.1. Classification (NCBI taxonomy): domain Bacteria; kingdom Bacillati; phylum Actinomycetota; class Actinomycetes; order Micrococcales; family Microbacteriaceae; genus Leucobacter; species Leucobacter sp. NPDC077196. The sequence goes on along the minus strand of NZ_JBFBML010000003.1, from coordinate 89,283 downwards.
CGGCTGAGGGGGAGACCTTCCGTGATGACCGGGCCGGGCGAGATCCATCTGTTGAGGGGACGCGCCCGGCCTCGTCGCATTCGGCACCCGCGGCATTCCGGCGCGGGTGCGCCACCGGGTAAGCTGGACGGGTTCGTTCAGAGACAGGGTCTCCGTGCGCACGGCTTCAGGGGCCAATCCGGGTCCGCTCGCCATCGGCTGCTCGTTCGCAGCCCGCGAGCACGACGGACCCCAGGCAGACCGACCCGAGGCAGATCGACCCCAGGAGCGACGATGGCACAGGTGAACCCCGCTGGTGCGACACCAGCCGCCGACCCGAACAGCATCGACCCGCGCGTCTTCCCGCCATCGGCGCGTCGCGGGAGCGAGTGCCGCCAGGTGAAGCTCGGAGGGGTGCGCGCAACCGAGCTGGTGGAGCAGTACGGCTCGCCGCTGTACGTGGTCGACGAATCCGCCGCCCGCGATCGGGCCCGCGAGGTGCGCGTCGCTCTCGAATCCGAGGCCGAGCGCATCGGAACGAGTGCGACCGTGTATTACGCCGGCAAGGCGTTCCTCTGCGTCGAGGTGGCGCAGTGGATGGCCGAAGAGGGCCTCGCCATCGACGTCGCAAGCGGGGGAGAGCTCGCCGTCGCGCTCGCCGCGGGTGTGGACCCGGCGCGCATCGGCTTCCACGGCAACAACAAGTCGGAGCGGGAGATCGCGCGCGCGGTCGAGGCCGGGGTCGGCACGATCATCATCGACAGCGAGCTCGAGACCGAGCGCATCGCCCGGGCGGCAGCGGCGGCGGATCGCCGCCAGCGAGTACGGCTGCGCGTCAATAGCGGGGTGCACGCCTCCACCCACGATTTTCTGGCGACCTCGCATGAGGATCAGAAGTTCGGCCAGCCTCTGAACGAGGCCCCGCGACTCGTGGCGGCGATCCTCGCCCATGACAGCCTCGACTTCGTCGGGCTCCACTGCCATATCGGCTCGCAGATCTTCGCGACCGATGGCTTCCGCGAGTCTGCTCGGCGTCTGCTGGGCGTCTATCCCGAACTCGAACGCCTCGCCGGCACACCGATTCCCGAGCTGAACCTGGGCGGCGGCTTCGGCATCGCCTACACGTCGGCGCAGGCTGACCAGGCTCCGGATGTGGCCGTGATCGCCCGCCAGCTCGCCGACATCGTCGCCGAGACGTGCGCGGAGACGGGCGTCGCGATTCCCCGCCTCGCCTTCGAACCGGGGCGCTCCGTCATCGGGCAAGCCGGGGTCACGCTGTACACGGTGGGCACGACGAAGCCCGTGCAGCTCGCCGGGTCCGATGCCGCGGCCGACCCCGCGGATCTCGGCTTCCCCGAACGGCTCTACGTGAGCGTCGACGGCGGCATGAGCGACAACGCACGGCCCGCCCTCTACGGCGCCGACTACCAGGTGCGCATTGCGAACCGTGAGAGCGACGCTGCTCCGGCACTCGTGCGCGTGGTGGGCAAGCACTGCGAATCGGGCGACATCGTCGTGCCGCGCGACGTGCTTCCGGGCGACGTGCGGCCGGGTGACACGCTCGCGGTGGCGGCTACGGGGGCGTATTGCTGGTCGCTCTCCAGCAACTACAACTATGTGCCGCGACCACCGGTCGTTGCCGTGTCGAACGGCTCCTCGCGCGTGATCGTGCGGGGCGAGTCAGAGGACGAGCTGCTCGCGAAGTCCGTGATTCCGACGCCGGTGGCCCCGGCGCACGCGGGCTGAGGATCGCCGGCCCTGAATTTTCCCGCCGTTCTCGGCGGATCGAACACGACGCACTATCAAGGAGACGAACATGAATGGTTATCGTGACCTCCGCATCGGGCTGCTCGGCTGCGGCTCGGTCGGCGCACAGGTGGCCCGGCTGATCCTGGAACACGGAGACGAGCTGGCCGCGCGCATTGGAGCGCGTCTGACGCTCGCAGGCATCGCCGTCCGCAACGTCGACGCGCCTCGCGATGTCGAGCTGCCGAGGGAACTGTTCACGACCGACGCCGAACGCCTCGTCCAGGGCTCCGACATCGTCATCGAGCTGATGGGCGGAATCGAACCGGCCCGCACGCTGATCACGCAGGCACTGCAGGGCGGCGCCGACGTGGTCACCGCGAACAAGGCGCTCATCGCGGCGCACGGTCCCGAGCTCTCCGAAGCTGCCGAACAGGTCGGCGCGCAGCTCTCGTACGAGGCGGCCGTGGCCGCGGCGATCCCGATCCTCCGCCCGCTGCGCGAGAGCCTGGCCGGCGACCACATCACTCGGGTGCTCGGCATCGTGAACGGGTCGACCAACTACATTCTCGATCGCATGGATCGCTTCGGCGACAGTGCAGAAGACGCCTCGCGCGTGGCGAGCGAACTCGGGTTCCTCGAAGCCGATCCGACGCTCGACGTCGAAGGCTATGACGCGGCCCAGAAGGCGACGATCCTCGCGAGCATCGCGTTCCACACCGAAGTGCCGGTCGATGCGGTGCACCGCGAAGGCATCACGCAGATCACCGCGGAGCAGATCGACGCGGCGAAGAGCGCAGGGTATGTCATCAAGCTGCTCGCGATCGCGGAGCGTTTGCAGGCCGCTGACGGCACCGATGGGGTGTCGGCGCGCGTCTACCCCGCGCTCATTCGACGCGACCATCCGCTCGCTGCCGTGTACGAGGGGAAGAACGCGGTGTTCGTCGAGGCTGAGGCTGCGGGCGAACTGATGTTCTACGGCGCGGGTGCCGGCGGTGCAGAAACGGCCTCGGCGGTGCTGGGCGATCTCGTCTCTGCTGCTCGCAGGCACGTTGTCGGCGGCCCGGGCATCCCGGGGTCGCTGCACGCAGAACTGCCGATCCTGCCCGTCGGCGAAGTGACGACGGCGTACCAGATCATGCTCGAGGTGCGCGACCAGCCCGGCGTGCTGGCGAGCATCGCCGGTATTCTCGCCGAGCGCGGAGTGTCGGCGGCGAGCGTGGAGCAGACGGCCGCCCGCGGCGCCGAGGGTGATGAGCCGAGCGCGGCTCTCGTCATCGGAACGCACCGCGCGCGCGAGTCCGATCTGGCGGCGACGGTCGAAGCCCTGCGTGCGGCGGACGTCGTCACGGCCGTGACCAGCGTGCTGCGACTCGAGGGCCAGGCGTGAGCGCGGTCGGAAGCGGAGTCGGTCGCACCGTCAAGGTGCGCGTACCCGCGACCAGCGCGAACCTCGGGCCGGGCTTCGATACGCTCGGCATCGCCCTCGCGTACGGCGATGAGTTGACGGTCGTCGTGCGCGACGCGCCCGGAGCGACCGTCACCGTCACGGGGGTGGGAGCCGGCGAGGTGCCCACCGACGAGACGAATCTCGTCGTTCGCTCCACGGCTCATGTCTACTCGCAGCTGGCGCGCGAGATGCCGGGCATCGACGTTTCGGCCACGAACCGCATTCCCCACGGTCGCGGCATGGGATCCTCGGGTTCCGCCATCGTCGCCGGAGTGATGATCGCGGCGGGCTTGCTGCAGAGCGACCCCGAAGCGCCCCTCGTGCTGACCGAGGAGCAGCTGCTCGCCTTCGCCACCGAACTCGAGGGGCATCCCGACAACGTCGCTCCGGCGCTCTTCGGCGGGCTCACCATCGCGTGGACCACCGAACAGGGTCCGCGCTTCAAGCGACTCATGGTGCACCGCGGGGTCGCCCCGCTCGTGCTCGTGCCGAGCTTCACCATGTCGACGGAGCTCGCGCGCAGTCTCCAGCCGAAGCAGGTGCCGCACGAGGACGCAGTCTTCAACGTCTCGCGCTCGGCGCTGCTCATCGCCGCGCTCACGCAGAGCCCCGAACTGCTCCTCGAAGCGACCGAGGATCGCCTGCACCAGAACTATCGCGGTGCCGCAATGCCCGCCACGCGCGACCTCATTGGCGAGCTGCGCTCCGCGGGGCACGCTGCTGTGGTTTCGGGAGCCGGGCCCTCGGTGCTCGTGCTCTCGAACGGGCCGCTTGACCGGATGCAGGCCGCCGATTTCGTCGCGGCGCAACACCCGGATTGGCGCGTGCTCACCCTGGCCGTCGATACCAAGGGTGCTACAGTTGAAACGACCCCTGCGGGCGCGGCGCTCTAGCCACACTCGTCGATGTCCGCTCATGCGGAACCGTGGGTCGTTATCGCACCGTGAACACATCGCACGGTGATCCCGAAGCACAAACGTGCATCACCGCGGGAAGGCGCGCCTATTTGCGCGCGCAGTTCCGACGGCGTTCCGAAAGGAAGAACGTGGAATCCAACGTTGAAGACAACACCACTCCCGCACCCGAGGAAGCCGCCGCGCCGACGCGTCGCCGTGCTTCTCGTCGCGTGAGTGCCGCTGCTGGGGCTGCTGCCCCAGACACCAACCGCTCCGATGCGGCTTCAGGCGCCGCGCCGGCTGCTGAGGCGCCGGCTGCTCAGGCACCTGCGGCCGAGACGCCGGCTGCTGAGGCGCCCGCTGCTGAGGCGCCAAAGAAGCGCGCTACGCGGAGCCGCAAGAAGGCTGAGGCGCCTGCCGCAGAAGCGTCGACCGAGTCGGCGGCAGCAGACGCATCGTCGTCTGCGGCTTCCGCATCCGATGCCCAGAGCGACGAGAAGCCTGCTGCGGCTGCGCCCAAGAAGCGCGCGACGCGAAGCCGCAAGAAGGCCGAAACGGCAGCCGTGGCGCCCACCGGCGACGCCTCGGACGAGTCCGTGGCAGCCGCAACCGACGCGGCTCCGGCGCAGTCGTCGGAGCCCGTGACCGAGGCTTCGTCGCGGGAGACCTCGGCTCCGGAGACGGCGAGCCAGGAGACCCCGGCCCAGGAGACCCCGGCCCAGGAGACCCCGGCGAAGCGCACGCGCAGCCGCCGGGCGACGGCCGCGACCGCCGCACCCCAGGCAGACGCTGCAGAAGCGCGCGCCGCAGAGCCTGCGCAGTCGCCATCGACCGATGACGCTGCGGCGTCGACCGGAGATGCCCGTCAGCGCGATGGCCGGAAGGCCGATGCCTCGGAGTCGTCGGAGCGAACTGAGAAGTCGGAGAACACCGACAACGAGCGTTCGGGGCGCAACCGTCGCGGCCGCGGCCGTGGGCAGAAGAACGAGAACGCCGATGCCAGTGAGCAGACCGAAGCTGCAGCGGCTTCGGAGGACGAGAGCAAGTCGCGCGGTTCGGGGCAGAACGGGAACGGGTCGCAGAACGGCCCGAAGAACGGGGACGCGAAGAACGGCGAGAACTCGAACCGTTCGAGCCGTACCCGCCAGCGCGACCGCAAGCGCCGCGGCCAGGGCGATGACCTCGAGCCCGAGATCACCGAAGACGATGTGCTGCTCCCGATCGCAGGCATTCTCGACGTGCTCGACAACTACGCGTTCGTGCGTACGAGTGGCTACCTTCCCGGCACCAGCGACGTCTACGTCTCACTCGGTCAGGTCAAGAAGTACAACCTGCGCCGCGGCGACGCGGTCGTCGGGGCGATCCGACAGCCGCGGGACAATGACGGTGCGAGCCGTCAGAAGTACAACGCGATCGTCAAGATCGATACGGTGAACGGTCGACCGGTCGACGAGCAGCCGGAAGAGCGAGTCGATATCGCCGACCTGACGGCGATCTACCCCGAGGAGCGGTTGCGCTTCGAGACGACTCAGCAGGGCGTGCTCGGGCGTGCGATCGATCTCGTGGCCCCCGCGGGCCTTGGCCAGCGCGCAGCACTCGTGCTTCCCGCGCACACCGACGGCACCGCGGTGCTCGGTGAGCTCGCCGAGGCGATCAGTGCGAACCGGCCCGACGCCCACCTCGTGCTGCTGCTCGCCGACGCGCAGCCGGAGGAGATCACCCGCTTGCAGCGTTCGGTGCGCGGCGAGGTCGTTGCAGCGAGCTTCGATCGCGGCGCAGAGGATCAGGCGATCATCGCCGAGCTCGCCGTCGACCGCGCCAAGCGCCTCGTCGAGCTGGGCCACGATGTGGTCGTGCTCGTCGACTCGCTGAACCGGTTCGCTCGAGCCTACGCTCAGGCCCAGCACACGCAGAGCCGGCCGGCACTCGACGAGATCGACGAGCTCGCGCTCGGTCAGATCAAGCGTCTGCTCGCCTCCGCTCGCAACGTCGAGAACGGTGGTTCGCTGACCGTACTCGCGACGGTGCAGTCGAAGAGCGGACGTGCGGCAGACAAGCTGCTGCTGCGCGAAGTGCTCGCCGTCGTCAACAGCGAAGTTCGATTCGAGAAGACGGCGCCGGGTCTCGCGCCGGTGGTCGACCTCGCAGCGTCTCGCACACGCAACGCTGAGTCGGTGCTCGCTGCCGATGAGGCTGCGGCGCTCGCGAAGCTCCGCGCAGAGCTCGGCTCCGAGGAAGCGCAGGATCGACTGCGCGAGCGCCTGCGCGACACCGCATCGAACGCCGCCCTCCTCGCAGAGGTGCAGCGCGCAGGCGGCCTGGCGTAGCACGCACGAGCCCGCCCCGGTGATCCGGGGCGGGCTCAGTCGTCGCCGGATGCGGCGGTACATTGGGAGCGGCGACACCATCGCAGCCGCGAGACGTAAGGAAGATACATGTTCGAACAGGTCGAAGGGCTGATTGCGGAACACGCGCGGCTGCAGAACGAGCTCGCCGATCCCGCACTGCATGCTGACGCGTCGCGTGCGAAGAAAGTGAATCGGCGCTACGCCGAGCTCAGCAAGATCAAGTCGGCCCATGAGCATTGGCAGCAGGTGGCCGACGACCTCGAGGCGGCGCGCGAACTCGCCAAAGAAGACGAAGCGTTCGCCGAGGAGGTCCCGGAGCTCGAGGCTGGTCTCGCCGAAGCGCAGGAGCGCGTGCGACGGTTGCTCATTCCGCGAGACCCCGACGACGCCCGAGATGTGATCCTCGAGATCAAGGGCGGAGAGGGCGGAGCCGAGTCTGCGCTCTTCGGTGCTGACCTGCTGCGCATGTACATGCACTACGCCGAGTCCAAGGGCTGGAAGACGGAGATGATCGAGGCCGACGAGAGCGATCTCGGCGGGTACAAGAACGTGCAGATCGCGATCAAGGCGAATCCGTCTGACCCATCGCAGGGCGCCTGGGCGCACCTGAAGTACGAGGGTGGCGTGCACCGCGTGCAGCGCGTGCCCGTGACCGAGTCGCAGGGGCGCATCCACACCTCCACGACGGGCGTGCTGGTGTACCCGGAGGTCGATGAGCCCGAAGAGGTCGGCATCAACCAGAACGACCTCAAGATCGACGTCTACCGCTCGTCTGGCCCGGGCGGGCAGTCGGTGAACACGACGGATTCGGCCGTGCGCATCACGCACCTTCCGACGGGCATCGTCGTGGCGATGCAGAACGAGAAGAGCCAGCTGCAGAACCGCGAGGCGGCAATGCGCGTGCTGCGCGCCCGGTTGCTCGCGCGTCAGCAGGAGGAGGTCGCGGCCGAGGCGAGCGCGCACCGATCGAGTCAGATCCGCACGATGGATCGCTCGGAGCGCATTCGCACGTACAACTTCCCGGAGAACCGCATCGCCGATCACCGTACCGGGTACAAGGCCTACAACCTCGACCACGTGATGAACGGATCGCTCGACGCCGTCATCGAGTCGTGCATCCGCGCCGACGAGGAAGCGCGCCTCGCAGAACTGGGGCAGTAGCGGCGTCGGCTCGCGGCGTCGGCTCGGTACCGGACCGGCGGGGGAGTGCCGGAAGCCGGTACGCTGAACCTATGTCAGATGCAGTGCTGCCGCTCGTAGGTCCCCTGGTCACGCTCCGCGCCCCCGGGGCTGCGGACCTCGATCCGCTCGTCGCCATCCTCGACGAGCCGGAGGTATCACTCTGGTGGGTGGGCTACACCCCGCAACGCGTGCAAGCCGAGTTCATCGATGCGCCCGATGTGACGCGCATCATCGAGGTCGAGGGCCAGACCGCGGGCGCGATGTTCGTGCTGCGCGGCGAGGACCCCGAGTATCCGACGACGGTCATGCACCTGTTCATCGGCACCGCCTTTCGAGGGCGCCGCGTCGGTGAAGAGGCGCTGGCGCTCGCGATCCGCTCCGAGTTCGCCGAGGGGGTCACGCGCGTCACCCTCGACCCGAACGTGAACAACGCCGGAGCGATCCGCAGCTACGAACGACTCGGCTTCCGCCGCATCGGTGTGCTTCGCGACTACCAGGTGCGACCCGGTGGTGCGCTCGAGGATGCGATGTTCCTCGACCTCACGCGCTCAGACTTCCCCGACGGCCCGCCGCTCCCTCCGCGCGACTGAGCGCCGCGCGCGGCGGTAGCATGGCACCATGCGCTCCGCCCGACCGATCCTGCCCTGGGTCGTCTGGGGAACCGCAGCCCTGGCGTACGCGGTCGCCATCGTCAACCGCTCCTCGCTCTCGGCGCTCGGCCCCGCCGCGCAGGAGCATTTCGGCATCGACGCGACAACGCTCGCGGCGTTCCCGGTGATCCAACTGCTCGTCTACGCGGGTCTGCAGATACCCGTGGGCGTGCTGCTCGATCGGATCGGACCGCGGGCGATGATCCTCATCGGCGGCACTCTGATGATCATCGGCCAAGCAGCGATGGCAACGGTGCCTGAGGTGTCGCTCGCCATCGTCGCCCGCGTGCTCGTCGGCGCCGGCGACGCCTGCACCTTCATCAGCGTGATGCGCATGCTTCCGGAGTGGTTCTCACTGCGGCAGTTGCCGACAATCAGTCAGGTCACGGGGCTGATCGGCCAATCGGGGCAGCTCGTGTCGGTCGTGCCGCTCGCCGTGCTCGTCGGTGCCGCAGGGTGGATGGGCGGCTTCCTCGGGCTCGCGGCCGTCGGTCTGCTCGTCGTGATCCTCGGCGTGGTGGTACTGCGCGACGGGCCGGGCGAATCGACCCTGCTCGAACGAGTGACCGGCAAGCGCGGTCGCACGACCGAGAATGCGCGATCCTTCGCAGATACTCCCACGGCCGCGATGGCTGCGGTGCAGCCGCCGGCGACCGAGATGATTCCGGTGATCTCAGAGGTGCGAGTGCGCGGGCTGGGATTCTGGAACCGTGCCCGCCGTCTTCTCCGTCTGCCTGGCGTCAGGTTGGCCTATTGGGTGCACTTCGCCTCGCCGTTCGCCGCGAACGTCTTCCTGCTGCTCTGGGGAACCCCGTTCCTGGTCGGCGGTCTCGGGCTCGATGAAGCTGCGGCGCGCGGGCTGCTGAGCCTGACGGTCATCTCGTCGATGGTGGCGAGCGTGGTGCTGGGGCCGCTGAGCTCTCGGTTCATCGAGCGACGCGTCTGGTTCAATCTCGGCATCACGATCGCCATCGCGCTGGTGTGGACCTCGGTGATCGTCTGGCCGGGCACGCCGCCGCTCGGCCTGGTGCTGGTGCTGCTGCTGATTCTGCCGCTCGGCGGGCCGGCGTCGATGATCGCCTTCGAAGTGGCCCGCTCCCACACGCCGCGCAGTTACGCCGGGTTCGGCACCGGTCTCGTCAACACGGGCGGATTCACCGCGTCGTTGCTCGTGATCCTGCTGATCGGGCTCGCGCTCGACGTGCAGGGCGCGGGATCACCCGAGGATTACTCCCTGCACGCGTTCCAGGTGGCGTTCGCCGTGCAGATCCCGTTCTGGGCGCTCGGAATCGTGATGATCATCGTGGAGCAGCGTCGCACGAAGCGCTGGATGGATGAGAACGGGCGCACGCTGCGCTGAGCCGAAGACTGCACCGAGTTTCGGCACGGCGCTCAGATCACGTAGAAGTCGGCCATGTCGGGCTGCTCGATCGGCGCCCCGCGCCGAGGCCGACCCTGGGCCGGAATGCCGGTGAGCGTGGTCCAGGGCGGTGCCGAGCGCACGACGACCGCGTTCGATCCGATCGCGCTGTCGTGCTCGATCTCGATGTCGCCGAGCAGCTTGGCTCCGGCGCCGATGATCACGCGGTTGCCCACCGTCGGATGCCGTTTTCCCCGATCGTGGCCGGTGCCGCCGAGGGTGACCCCGTGGTAGATGAGCACGTCGTCGCCGATCACTGCGGTCTCGCCGATCACGACCCCCATACCGTGATCGATGAACAAACGGCGCCCGATGGTGGCGCCGGGGTGGATCTCGATGCCGGAGCAGAACCGTGAGATCTGCGAGATGGCTCGAGGAACGAAGCGCAGCCCGCGCTTCCAGAGCGCGTGCGAAATGCGGTGCCACCACACCGCATGCAGGCCGGAGTACACGAAAAACACCTCCGTCGCACTGCGCGCTGCAGGATCATGCGCGCGTGCGGCGGAGATGTCTTCGCGAATGCGGGAGAATACGCTCATTTCGTATCGGGTGTCTGCGGTGTCGTGCTCAGACCGCCTCAGGCATCGAGGTCCTCGAACAGCACGGTCGAGAAGTAGCGCTCGCCGAAGTCGGGCACGATGACGACGATCTTCTTGCCGGCGTTCTCGGGGCGCTTGGCCACCTCGGTCGCAGCCCACACAGCCGAGCCGCCCGAGATGCCGGCGAGAATGCCCTCATCGGTCGCGAGTGCTCGCGCCTTCGCGATCGAGTCTGCGAGCGTCACATCGATGACCTCGTCGTACACCTCGCGATCGAGAATCGGCGGAACAAAGTTGGCGCCGAGCCCCTGGATCTTGTGCGGCCCCGCGGTGCCCTCGGTGAGCAGCGGCGAATCGATCGGCTCGACGGCGATGATCTGCACGTTCGGGTTCTGCTCCTTCAAGTACCCGCCGGCGCCGGTGATCGTGCCGCCGGTGCCGATGCCTGCGATGAAGATATCGATGGTGCCGTCGGTGTCGTTCCACACTTCCGGGCCGGTGGTGGCGCGGTGCACGGCCGGGTTCGCGGGGTTCGCGAACTGCTTCGCGAGTACGGCGCCCGGCGTGTTCGCGGCGATCTCCTCGGCCTTCGCGACGGCGCCCTTCATGCCCAGCGGGCCCTCGGTGAGCACGATCTCCGCACCGTAAGCGCGCAGCATCTTGCGGCGCTCGATGCTCATGGTCTCCGGCATGGTGAGGATCACGCGATAACCGCGTGCAGCGCCGACGAACGCCAGCGCGATGCCCGTGTTGCCGCTCGTGCCCTCGACGATGGTGCCACCGGGCTGCAGGTCGCCCGACTGCTCAGCCGCGTCGATGATGGCGATGCCGATGCGATCCTTCACGGAGCCAGCGGGATTGTAGAACTCGAGCTTCGCGAGCACTTCTGCGCCCGCATTCTCCGTCACGCGGTTCAACCGCACGAGGGGAGTGTTGCCGAAAGCCTGCGTGATGTTGTCGTAGGTCCGTGCCATGGTGCTGCATCCTCCTGGGATCGAATCGTTGCGGGCGCCGGGGCGCCGAGGCCTCTTCAAACTATATCGATCAGTTATCGGTCGCGTTCGCAGACGTTATGCAGCAAGTCGCCGTGTGACACCGCCTCGCCCCGCGTGTGCGTCCCTGCGCCCGCAGCACCGTGCCGATATGGGAGGCTGGAGTCATGCATGACGAACCGCACGCGGCGACGACGGATACTGCACGGGCCGACGTACTGCTGGAGGCGATGCGTCAGCGAATGAGCGCGGGCGGCATCGAGGATCCGGCGGCTGACGCCGAGCTGATTCTCGGACACGTGCTCGGGGAGTCCCGCGGTCGGGTGCAGGCGCTCGCCGTGATGCGCGAGGAGATCCCGGCGCCGCTCGCAGGGGCTGCCGTGGAGCTCACGGAGGAGCGCGCCCGGCGAGTACCGCTGCAGCACCTCATGGGACGGGCGCCCTTCCGGTCACTCGAACTCGCGGTCGGACCGGGAGTGTTCGTGCCTCGGCCCGAGACGGAGATCGTCGCGCAGTTCGCGATCGACGCCCTGCAGCAGGTGCCTGATCCCGAACCCATCGCTGTCGATCTCTGCACGGGGAGCGGGGCGCTCGCGCTCGCGCTCGCGCATGAGGTGCCGCAGGCACGGGTATGGGCAGTCGAGATGAGCCGCGAGGCGATCGCCTGGGCGGAGCGCAATGTCGCGGAGTGGGGCGACGGCCGCGTGTCGCTCGTGCGCGGCGACGTCACCGCGCTCGAGGCGATTGCCGAACTCGCACCGCTTGCCGGTCGCGTGCATGTGCTCGTGTCGAATCCGCCGTACGTGCCGAGCGGTATGGTGCCGCGCGATCCCGAGGTTCGCGAGCACGACCCGCAGCTCGCGCTCTACGGGGGAGCGGACGGACTGGACATCGTGCGGAGCATCAGCCGCTCCGCTCGCGACCTCGTCGCACCCGGCGGCGCGATCGTGCTCGAACACGCGGAGACGCAGGGGCGTGCGATCAGAGAACTGCTGTCTGCAGACGGGTGGCGTGCGGCCGCAACGCATCCGGATCTCACGGGCCGGGATCGGGCGACGACCGCGCTGCGCTGAGAGACCGGGCCGAGCGATCCCGTCGGTCCCGTGCCCAACAGGAGTAGACTGGCGAGCTATGGCCGAGTTCTTCGATTGCTCCGACAGTTCGCAACTGCTCGCCGGAACGCGCACCGCGAGGCAGGCGATCGGGCGAGGCGAACTCATCGTCATGCCGACCGACACCGTATACGGCGTGGCAGCCGACGCCTTCACCCCCGAGGCCGTGCAGCGTTTGCTCGATGCGAAGGGGCGCGGCCGGCAGTCGCCGCCCCCTGTGCTGATACCGAACACGGAGACGCTCGCAGCGCTCGCGGCAGAGGTCGTCGAGCCCGTCCGTGCTCTGGCCGATGCGTTCTGGCCGGGGGCGCTCACCATCATCACGGCGGCGAATCCGCTGTTGAGTTGGGATCTCGGCGAGACCGGCGGCACGGTCGCGCTTCGCATCCCGCACCAGCCGTTGGCGCTCGAACTGCTGCGCGAAACGGGGCCGCTGGCCGTTTCCTCGGCGAATCTGACCGGTCAGCCTGCCGCGCGCACAGCGGCAGAGGCGCGCGAGATGCTGGGAGACTCCATCTCGGTCTACCTCGAGGCCGGAGAGGCCGCGGGCGTTGGGGTGGCATCGACCATCGTCGATGCCACCCATCTCACCGAGGAGGGCGGGGAGATCCGGATTCTTCGTGAGGGCGGCGTCTCGCGTGAGTTGATCGCGGAGCTGTTGCCGCAGGTCGCATTCGGGGAATAGCGTGCTTGCCTACGTGACGGTGGTCGCGGTCGCGGCACTCGTCACTGCGGTCGCCTCCTGGGGAGTGCTTCGGCTCAGCCGACGCTTCCGGTGGGCGCCAGAAGTGCGCGCGCGCGATGTGCACAGTGCGCCGACGCCGCGGCTCGGTGGGGTCGCGATGTTCTTGGGCATCATCGCGGCGTTCGCCGCTGCTGCTGCTCAGCCGGAGTTCGCCTCGCTGTTCGCCCAGCGCACCCAGATGTGGGCGCTGCTCGGAGCCTGCGGCATCATCGCCGTCGTCGGCGTGCTCGATGACCTGCTCGATCTCGACTGGATGATCAAGCTCGCGGCGCAGCTCGTCGCATCGGGGATTCTCGCCTGGAGCGGCATCCAGATCGTCTCATTGCCGTTCGGCGATACGCTGATCATCGGTTCACCGATCGTCAACTTCGTGCTGACGGTGTTCTTGATGACGCTCGTGATGAACGCGGTCAACTTCGTGGACGGGCTCGACGGGCTGGTCGCCGGCGTCGCGATCATCGCGAACTCGCTCTTCTTCATCTACACCCGATTGCTCAGCGAGCAGATCGGCCGCGTGGACTCCGTAATTCTCGCGAGCCTCATCGCCATCGTGATCGTCGGCATCTGCGCCGGCTTCCTGCCGTTCAACTGGCACCGGGCTCGCATGTTCATGGGGGATACCGGGGCGCTGCTCGTCGGGTTGCTCATGGCGACGTCGACCGTCTCGGTCACCGGGCAGCTGAACCCCGCCTCTCTCGATCAGAAGCTGGTGCTCGCGAGCTACATCCCCATCATCCTCCCGATCGCGGTACTCGCACTCCCGCTCGCCGACTTCTCGCTCGCGATCGTGCGGCGGCTTCGCGCGGGCAAGAGTCCCTTCACGGCGGATCGCCTGCATCTGCACCATCGCCTCCTCGATATGGGGCACTCGCCGCTCCAGGCGGTCTGCATCTTCTACGCCGGAACCGCCGTGCTCTCGGTCGCGGTGCTGCTGGTCTTCACCACGCAGAGCTTCGTGCTGCCCCTCGTCGTGCTGGGCATCGGGGGAGTCGGCACCTTCGCGCTGCTGATCTACCCTGCGAAGCGCGTTCGTGCAGCCGCGGCACGGCGGGGCTTGATACCGTTGACGGGACGGCGCACTCGAGCCGGCGCCGCCGGCGTCGATCAGCTCGCGGAGCAGGCGCCCCCGAAAGGATCCCAGAGTGAGTGATCTCGCGCAGCCGAACGAGACCGACCCGCGGCAGATGCCCTCATCCCAGCCCGTGCTCTTGCGGGCCCTGCGCTGGGGGCTGGTCGTCACCGCGGCACTGATCGTGATCTTCGCGGTGATCGGCTACCTCGCGTCGGGCCAGCCCGGTCTGTGGGGCGGGATCATCGGAACAGCTTTGGGCGGGCTGTTCCTCATGATGACGGTCGGCAGCATCGCCTTTGCGAACCGCTTCATCGAGCGCGACTTCTACATCACGGCGTTCTTCGGCATCGTGCTCGGCAGCTGGGTGCTGAAATTCATCGTCTTCATCGTGGCCGTCGTGCTGCTGCGCGACGCGGCCTGGCTCGACACCCGAATCATGTTCTTCGGAGTGATCGCCAGCGTCTTCGCGTCGCTCGTACTCGATGTGATCGTCATCTCGCGGTCGCGCATCCCGATCATCTCGGGCGCACCGCGATCCTGAACCTGTGATACCGACGCTCCGAGTTTCTTCTCGAGCGGAAAGGTTGATACACTCAAATATGTTCCCTGCTGGGCTGGTTGCGCTGTGCCACCGCCGCCCCGGGGGCACGACCACCGTTCGACACCGTGCAGGCTGATGCCGCACCGAAGTCAGGAGAATGGCGCTGTTCGCTAACGCTATGCACCTCGTGGCCCCCGTACTTTTCGCGGCCGAAGAGGGTGAATTCCACGCGCCGACGATGGCCGAGTTCTTCCCCGACATCGTGCTCTTCGAAGGTACGCCGTTCGCGATGAACCGGATCATGCTGATCCGTGTCCTCATGATGGTGGTACTGCTGCTCCTCTTCTGGCTCGGCACTCGCCGGATGCGTGTCATCCCGACGCGCGGGCAGTCCCTTACCGAGATGGCGCTCGATTTCGTGCGCGTCAACATCGCGGAGGACCTGCTCGGAAAGAAAGACGGCCGCCGCTTCCTTCCCATCCTCACCGCCATATTCTTCACCGTTCTGGCGTTCAACATCACGGGTATCGTTCCGGGTTTGAACATCGCCGCGAGCTCGGTGATCGGCTTCCCGCTCACGCTGGCGGTCGTCTCGTACGTGACCTTCATCTACGCCGGAATCAAGAAGAGCCCGGGCAACTTCTTCAAGAACGCGCTCTTCCCGTCGGGTGTGCCGAAGGCCATCTACATCATCGTGACGCCGATCGAGTTCGTCTCGACGTTCATCATTCGGCCGGTCACGCTGACGCTCCGACTGCTGATGAACATGCTGGTGGGCCACCTCCTCCTCGTCCTGCTCTTCGCGGCGACGCAGTTCTTCCTCTTCTCGGGCGAGGGCTTCTTCAAGCTCTTCGGCGTGGGCACGTTCGCATTCGGCGCGGCGTTCACAATCTTCGAGATCCTCGTCGCTGTTCTGCAGGCCTACGTCTTCGCACTTCTCACCGCCGTCTACATCCAGCTCGCGCTGGCTGAAGAGCACTAACCAATCGGGTTCGGCAACCGCCGCACTCACATACGGAAGGAAACACATACCGTGTCTGTTCTCGCTGAAATCTCGGGCAACATCGCAACCGTCGGTTACGGCCTCGCTGCCATCGGACCCGCCATCGGCGTGGGTATCGTCGTCGGCAAGACCATCGAGGGTGTCGCCCGCCAGCCCGAGCTCGCCGGCCGCCTCCAGGTCCTCATGTGGATCGGCATCGCGTTCACCGAGGCGCTCGCGTTCATCGCGATCGCAACGCCGTTCATCTTCGCTGCGTAATCCGCTTCCACCTTTCCCTAGTCTCGAAAGGGAGGCTCGATGAATAACGCAGTCTTCGTTGCAGCGGAGGAGGGCGCGAACCTCAATCCGCTACTCCCCGCAACGTACGACATCGTGTGGTCTGCGGTCGTCTTCGCCATCATCCTCGTCGCATTCTGGAAGGTCTTCCTTCCGAAGATGCAGACGATGCTCGATGCGCGTGCAGAGGCGATCGAAGGCAACATCGCCAAGGCCGACGAGGCTCAGGCGAAGGCCGAGGCCGCACTGCAGGAGTACACCGCTCAGCTCGCCAGCGCTCGTCAGGAGGCCGGTGAGATTCGCGAGTCGGCACGTCTGGACGCGAACAAGATCGTTGCGAAGGCGAAGGAGGATGCGGTGACCGAGCAGGCGCGCATCACCCATGCCGCGCAGGCGCAGATCGAGGCAGAGCGTCAAAGCGCAGTCGTGTCGCTCCGCAAGGACGTCGGCTCGCTCGCCATCGACCTCGCTTCGAGCGTCGTCGGCGAAACGCTCACTGACGACCAGAAGGCTTCGGCGCTCGTCGATCGCTTCCTGGCCGATCTCGAAGCATCCGAGAAGGCGGCTCAGTAATGGGAAGCGCGTCACGCGAAGCACTGGCTCAGGCGCGATCCGCGCTCGGGTCGGGTCTCGACACGAACGCCGGCGGTGAGCTGCTGCAGGCGGCGAGCCGTATCGCCGAGAGCCCTGCGCTCGCGGCGGCGCTCGGCGACGCCTCGGCCGGGGCCCAGCCGAAGTCGCAGCTGGTCGAGCGACTCTTCAGCGGTCTCTCCGCTGGCGCGCGCTCCGTACTCACCGCTGCCGTTCAGGCCCGGTGGTCGAATGTCGCCGAGTTCGTCTCGGGAGTCGAAGAGCTCGGAATCCGTGCGGAAGGCGCCGTGAATGCTGCGCTCTCCGACGAGCTTCTCGCTGTGGTCGATGTGATCGACCGCAACCATGAACTGCAACTCAGCCTCGGCAGCAAGCTGGCAGATCCCGCCGGCAAGCTCGCCCTCGTGCAGCGTCTCTTCCAGGGGAAGACCTCGGCTTCGGCCCTGACCGTCCTCTCGCATCTCGTCGCAAGCCCGCGCGGTCGGCGTCTCGACGCCACGCTGCGTCAGGCAGCGCGCCTCGCGGCAGATGAGGCCGGAAGCGAGCTCGCAACCGTTACCGTTGCGACGCCGCTCACGGCGGAGCAGCAGCAGCGTCTGGCACGCGCACTCGAGCAGTCTGCGGGGCGCCCCGTGCGCATCACGACTGTGGTCGACCCGAACCTGGTCGGCGGTATTCGAGTGCAGATCGCCGATGACGTGATCGATGGAAGCGTTCGCGCGCGACTGGACGATCTCCGACAGCAGCTCGCTGCATAGCGACAACTTTTCACCACCGGGGGCTGCGCTTCCGGAACAGACAGAGGAAACGAAATGGCAGAACTCTCAATCAGCCCGGACGAGATCCGTAACGCGCTGAAAGACTTCGCAGCGTCGTACGAACCGACCGAGGCTGGTAAGACCGAGGTCGGCACGGTCGTCGACGCCGCTGACGGCATCGCGCACGTCGAGGGGCTCCCCGGCGTGATGGCGAACGAACTGATTCGCTTCGCGGACGGCACCCTGGGCCTCGCGCAGAACCTGGAAGAGAACGAGATCGGCGTCGTGGTGCTCGGTGAGTTCACCGGCATCGAAGAGGGCCAGCAGGTCACTCGCACCGGCGAGGTTCTCTCCGTCCCCGTGGGCGAGGGCTACCTCGGCCGCGTGGTCGACCCGCTCGGCAAGCCCATCGATGGTCTCGGCGAGATCACCGGACTCGAAGGCCGTCGCGCCCTTGAGCTCCAGGCTCCCGGCGTGATGCAGCGCAAGTCGGTGCACGAGCCCCTGCAGACCGGAATCAAGGCCATCGACGCCATGATCCCCGTCGGCCGCGGCCAGCGCCAGCTCATCATCGGCGACCGTCAGACCGGCAAGACCGCGATCGCGATCGACACCATCATCAACCAGCGGTCGAACTGGGAGTCGGGCGACGTCTCGAAGCAGGTGCGCTGCATCTACGTGGCCATCGGCCAGAAGGGCTCCACCATTGCTTCGGTGAAGGGCGCGCTCGAAGACGCAGGGGCGATGGAGTACACCACCATCGTCGCTTCGCCGGCATCCGATCCCGCGGGCTACAAGTACCTCGCACCGTACACCGGCTCGGCAATCGGCCAGCACTGGATGTACGCGGGCAAGCACGTGCTCGTGATCTTCGACGACCTGTCGAAGCAGGCAGAGGCCTACCGGGCCGTATCGCTGCTGCTGCGTCGTCCGCCGGGGCGCGAGGCCTACCCGGGTGACGTCTTCTACCTGCACTCGCGTCTGCTCGAGCGGTGCGCGAAGCTCTCGGACGAGCTCGGCGCAGGCTCGATGACCGGTCTGCCGATCATCGAGACGAAGGCGAACGACGTGTCTGCCTACATCCCGACCAACGTGATCTCGATCACCGACGGCCAGATCTTCCTCCAGTCCGACCTGTTCAACTCGAACCAGCGTCCGGCAGTCGACGTGGGCATCTCGGTGTCGCGCGTGGGCGGCGACGCTCAGGTGAAGTCGATCAAGAAGGTCTCGGGAACGTTGAAGCTGGAGCTCGCGCAGTACCGTGCGCTCGAGGCCTTCGCGATGTTCGCATCCGATCTGGATCCGACCAGCCGTCGGCAGCTGGCGCGCGGTGCGCGTCTGACCGAGCTCCTCAAGCAGCCGCAGTACACCCCGTACCCGGTTGAAGAGCAGACCGTTTCCATCTGGGCGGGCACCAAGGGCTTCCTCGATGACGTTCCGGTTGAAGACATCCTCCGCTTCGAGCGCGAGTTCCTCGACTACCTCGGACGCAACTCCGAGGTGCTGAGCACGCTTCGCGCGACCAACGTGCTCGACGACGACACCGTCGCTGAGCTCGAGAGCCAGATCGGCAAGTTCACGAGCGAGTTCCGCACGTCGAGCGGCCAGAGCCTGGCCGAGCAGTTCGACGCGATCGACGAAGCCGAGATCCAGCAGGAGCAGCTGGTCGTCACCAAGAAGTAGGGAACCGAGGGTGGGGGTTTCGGCCCCCACCCTCCCCGAACCTTGATCACCAGCCAGCCCCAACCACTACAGGAGAGACATGGGAGCGCAACTTCGGGTCTACCGGCAGAAAATTCGTTCTGCCCAGACGACCAAGAAGATCACCCGTGCGATGGAGCTGATCGCGGCATCTCGCATCCAGAAGGCGAAGGCGCGCGTCGAAGCTTCGACGCCGTACACCACTGCGATCACCCGCGCGGTTTCGGCCGTCGCCACGCACTCGAATTCCGACCACCCGCTGCTCACCGAGGCCGAGAAGGTCGAGCGCGCTGCGGTCGTCATCTTCACCTCGGACCGCGGTCTCGCAGGCGCCTTCAACTCGCAGGTGCTGCGCGAAGCGGAGGAGCTCAGCGAGTTGCTCCGGAGCGAAGGCAAGGACGTCGTGTACTACCTGATCGGTCGCAAGGCCCAGGGGTACTTCTCGTTCCGCCGCCGTGCTTCTGAGCGCGTTTGGACGGGCGACACCGAGAACCCGACGTTCGAGACCGGCAGCGAAGTTGCAGAAGCGCTGCTCGAGATCTTCGGGCGTCCCGCCGCAGAGGGTGGCGCGCAGGAGATCCATCTCGTCTACAACCGCCTCATCAGCATGGTCAGCCAGGTGCCGCAGGTGCACCGCTTGCTGCCCCTGCAGATCGTCGAAGGCGTCGCCGAGGCCACCGATGCACCGGAGGCCTTGTACGAGTTCGAGCCGGACGCAGATACCGTGCTCGACCGCCTGCTTCCCGCCTACATCGAGTCGCGCATCTACAACGCGATGCTCGAGTCGGCGGCTGCGAAGCATGCCGCGACGCAGAAGGCGATGAAGTCCGCAAGTGATAACGCCGACTCGCTGATCCGGGATTACACCCGCCTCGCGAATAACGCGCGCCAGGCGGAGATCACCCAGCAGATTTCCGAGATCGTGGGCGGCGCTGACGCGCTGTCCGGTTAATTCAGCACGAAGAGAGAGAATCATGACCGAAACCGCCGCAGTGGCGACTGAGGCCACCAAGGTTGTCGGGCGGATCGCTCGAGTCACCGGGCCCGTCGTCGACATCGAGTTCCCCCACGATGCTATTCCCGCCGTCTACAACGCTCTCGAGACGAGCGTCGACTTCGGTGATGGCACCGCGTCGTCGAAGCTCGTCCTCGAGGTTGCGCAGCACCTCGGCGACAACCTCGTGCGCGCCATCGCCCTGAAGCCCACCGACGGCCTCGTCCGTGGACAGGAAGTCTTCGACACGGCGGGCCCCATCAGCGTGCCCGTCGGCGACATCACCAAGGGCAAGGTGTTCGACGTCTCGGGCAACGTGCTCAACCTCCCCGAGGGAGAGACCATCGAGGTCACCGAGCGCTGGGGCATTCACCGCACCCCGCCGGCCTTCGACCAGCTCGAGTCGAAGACTGAGCTCTTCGAGACGGGCATCAAGTCGATCGACCTCTTGACCCCCTACGTGCAGGGTGGCAAGATCGGCCTCTTCGGCGGTGCGGGTGTCGGCAAGACCGTGCTGATCCAGGAGATGATTCAGCGTGTTGCGCAGGATCACGGTGGTGTGTCGGTGTTCGCCGGCGTCGGCGAGCGCACCCGTGAGGGCAACGACCTCATCCACGAGATGGAAGAGGCCGGCGTCTTCGACAAGACCGCTCTCGTGTTCGGCCAGATGGACGAGCCGCCGGGAACGCGTCTGCGCGTCGCACTCTCGGCACTGACCATGGCGGAGTACTTCCGCGATGTGCAGAAGCAGGACGTGCTGCTCTTCATCGACAACATCTTCCGCTTCACGCAGGCCGGTTCCGAGGTCTCGACGCTGCTCGGCCGTATGCCCTCCGCTGTGGGCTACCAGCCGAACCTCGCGGACGAGATGGGTGTGCTCCAGGAGCGCATCACGTCGACTCGCGGACACTCGATCACCTCGCTGCAGGCGATCTACGTTCCCGCCGACGACTACACCGACCCGGCTCCGGCAACGACGTTCGCGCACCTCGACGCGACGACCGAGCTGTCGCGTGAGATCGCATCGAAGGGTCTGTACCCCGCGATCGATCCGTTGACCTCGACCTCGCGTATTCTCGACCCCCGGTACTTGGGCGAGGATCACTACCGCGTGGCGACCACGGTCAAGGCGATTCTGCAGAAGAACAAGGAGCTCCAGGAGATCATCGCGATCCTCGGTGTCGACGAGCTCTCCGAAGAGGACAAGATCACCGTCTCGCGCGCACGCCGCATTCAGCAGTTCCTCTCGCAGAACACCTATATGGCGAAGAAGTTCACCGGTGTTGAAGGATCGACGGTTCCCCTCAAGGAGACCATCGAGTCGTTCGACGCCATCGCCAAGGGGGAGTTCGACCACGTTGCCGAGCAGGCGTTCTTCAACGTCGGCGGCATCAACGATGTCGAGGAGAACTGGGCGAAGATGCAGAAGGATCTGGCCTAAGCGATGGCGCTGAACGTGAGCGTCGTCTCGGCCGAGCGGCAGGTCTGGGCGGGTGAAGCCTCCCAGGTCATCGCGAAGACGGTCGAAGGCGAGATCGGCATCCTCAGCGGCCACGAGCCCCTGCTTGCGCTTCTGGCGAAGGGCGAGGTCCGCGTGACCACCGCGGGCGGCGACAAGGTCGCGGTCGAGGCAGAGGGCGGGTTCCTCTCGGTCGACCACGACACCATCACCATCGTCGCGGGCAACGCAACCGTAGCGTAGTCCTCAGCAACGACGAGAGGCCGGTCGTGCTCCTTCGGGAGCACTGATCGGCCTTTCGTCTGCTCACGGTACGAAAGGCACTGATGCTTGTCATCCTTCCTCCCTCCGAGACGAAGCGATCCGGCGGCGCCGGCGCATTCGACCCGGGGCGTTTGCGCTTCGCCGACGAGCTGACGACGTTCAGAAGCCGCGTTCGCGACGCGCTCGAAACGCTGAGCCGTGATGAGGAAGCGGCTGCCAAGGCGTTGAAACTCGGGGTGAAGAACCGTGGGGAACTCGCGCACAACCGCCAGCTCGGAGAGAGCGGCGTGATGCCCGCCATCGAGCGCTACACCGGTGTGCTCTACGATGCGCTCGATGTCGCGACGCTTGATGCATCCTCCCGGAGCTGGCTCGACCGTCACGTCGCTGTGCAGTCCGCGCTCTTCGGCATCATCGGCGCCGGGGATGAGATCCCGGCGTACCGGCTGTCTGCGAGTTCGCGCCTGCCCGATCTCGCGATGCCGTTGAAGCGGCTCTGGAGCACCGCGCACGCAGAGATTCCCTGGGCCGATGCTCAGAGCTTCGTGCTGGATCTCCGCTCGAAGGACTACGGCGCTCTCGCGCCGCTGCCCGCGGGTCTGGGGTGGTCCGTGCAGGTGGCGCAGCGCGGGCCCGAAGGGGAGATGCGCGCGCTCAATCACTTCAACAAGGCTGCGAAGGGCGACCTGGTGCGTCGGCTCGCGCAGTCGCAGGCCGCGATCGATGATGTGGATGCGTTCCTCGCGTGGGGCGCTGAGGCCGGGCTCGAGCTCGGCGTGCGCGCCGACGAACGGACACTGATGCTGGTGACCGACCTGGGCGCTCCGGGCGCGCGGCAATTGCCGCAAGCGGATGCAGGGTAATATGGCTCGGGTGTCGAAGAGAGGGAAGCTGTGACGGCTCGCGGAGAGAACGGAGTTCGGCGACGCCTGAACTACCGTGCCGGAGGCGATCTCGAGCTTGAACTCTCGTGGTTCGCGGTGACCGACGTCGGAAGACGACGCGAGAACAACCAAGACAGCTACGTGACGGCTCCGCCGGTCTTCGCGATCGCGGACGGCATGGGTGGGCACTCCGCCGGCGAAATCGCTTCGGCCGCGGTAGTGCGGCGTCTCGCTGAACTCGGCGGTAAAGACCTGGTGAGCGAGCAGGACATCGACGAGACTCTCGGCGACGCGGTCGACGATATCGAGCTCGATGCCGGCGACACCGAGCTCGGTGCGGGAACGACGGTGACGGGTGTGGTGCTCGGCACCGATCCCGAGCCGACCTGGAAAGTCTTCAACATCGGCGACTCACGTGTCTATCAGTACTTCAAGGGCGCGCTCAGTCAGATCACCGTCGACCACTCGGTGGTGCAGCACCTGATCGATACGGGTGCGATCACCGAGGAAGAGGCCGAGGTCCACCCGCATGCGAACGTGATCACCCGGGCGGTCGGATTCAACGAGGCTCCGATTCCCGACTACACGTCGCTCGCGCTCATCCCGGGTCAGCGATTGCTGATCTGCTCTGACGGGCTGACGAAGGAGCTGACCGACGTCGGGATCCAGCACTTCCTCGCGACGGAAGTCACTGCAGAAGCCGCTGCCCGTTCGCTCGTGCACCACGCACTCGAGAACGCGGGGCGCGACAATGTGACCGTCGTCGTGATCGATGTGCATGCGGTGGGAGACGTCGTCGACACCGGGAGTATTGGAGCATCGGGAATCGATCTCGCTGACACGATCGGCAGCTCCTGCGGAGAGGCGGATCGCAGTCGAGCCGCCGCCGCCGTGACCTCGGCGCCCGTGCACACGCCGAACGGTACGGACGGCGCGGGCGGCGCTGCGAGCGAGTCAGCGCGTGAGAGCGACGAGGCCGCGCGGCGGTCGATGAGCGAGCTGGATCCGATCGACGAGGACTTCGACGACGTCGAGCCCATGATCCTGCCCGATGCGCCGACCGCTCCGAGGCCGAACCGCCGCTGAGACGCTATGCGCTCGCGGCGGCGAAGGACTCGTCAAGCACGCTCATCACATCGGCGATGATCGCGTCGGTCATCTTGAGCGACGGCAGGAAGCGGATCGCCTGATTGTGCACCCCGCTGCTCAGCAGCAGCACGCCGCGCTGCGCGGCCTCATCCATTACGCGGGCGACGAGATCGGCGTCGGGCTCGAGGGTGCCGGGCTTCGTCACCTCGATGGCGAGCATCGCGCCGACGCCGCGCACCTCCGCGATCGCGGGGAAGCGGGCCTGGAGTGCGCGCAGACCGTCGCCGAACGCTGCCTCGATGCGGCGCGCCTCGTCGAGCAGCCCGAGCGTCTCGATCTGCTCGAACACGGCGACCGCTGCGGCGCATGACACCGGGTTGCCGCCGAAGGTGCCGCCGAGACCGCCGGGCTGCGACTGGTCCATAATGTCTGCTCGCCCGGTGATTCCTGCGAGCGGCAGACCGCCGGCGATGCCCTTGGCCGAGAGCACGATGTCGGGAACGACGCCGAATTGCTCGATCGAGAAGACGGCGCCGGTGCGCGCCATTCCGGCCTGCACCTCGTCAGCGATGAAGACGATGCCGTTCGCGCGGCACCACTCGGCGAGGGCCGGAAGGAACCCGTCTGCAGGCACGATGAAGCCGCCTTCGCCCTGAATCGGCTCGACCACGAGGCAGGCGAGGTCGGCAGCGCCGGCCTGCTTCTCGAGATAGGCGATGGTGCGAGCCGCCGCCTCGGCACCGGTGAGCCCGTCGTGCAGCGGATACGAATTCGGCGCCTTGTAAATGTCGCCGACGCGCGGTCCGTAGCCGAGCGCGTACGGCGCGGCCTTGTGGTTCATGCTGCTCGTGAGGAGCGTGCGCCCGTGGTACGCGTGCTCGAGCACGGCCACTCCGGGGCGGCCGGTGAACTTGCGCGCGATCTTGACGCCGTTCTCGACCGCTTCAGCGCCCGAGTTCATGAGCAGCGTCTTGTAGGGGGCCGATGCGGTCGACCCGGGCACATGTTTTGCGAGATGCTCGGCGACCTGTACGTATGGCTCGTACGGCGTCATCGTGAACAGCGTGTGGGTCACGTTCTGCAGCTGCGCCGTTGCCGCAGCGACCACGCGGTCGTCGGTGTGGCCGATCGTGGTGACGCCGATGCCACCGCAGACGTCGATGATCTGGTTGCCGTCGACATCGACGAGGATCGAGTCGTGCGCCCGCTCGATGTAGACGGGCAGCACGCTGTGCACGCCGGGGGGCACCACTGCGCGGCGTCGTTCGTGGATTTCCTTCGAGCGGGGCCCGGGGATCTCGGTACGCACGAGACGCTCCTGGGGAACGGACGATTCGGTGCTGACTGCCGCGGTGCTGGTCGCTGAACTCATGATCTCGATCCTACTCTCGCCGTTCTGAGTCAGCGTCTAGGGTGGGGTCATGAAAGATCTGCACGAGTACCGCATCGGCATCGAGTGGACGGGCAATCGCGGCTCGGGAACGAGCGGGTATCGCGCGTACGGTCGTGAACTGCTGATCCGGGCCGAGGGCAAGGCGGCGCTCGAGGGTTCAGCTGATCCCACATTCCACGGAGACCGCGACCGGTGGAACCCGGAGGAGCTGCTCGTCACGGCGCTCGCGCAGTGCCACATGCTGTCGTATCTTCACATGGCGGTGCGCGCCGGAGTCGTGGTGACGGCCTACACGGATGCGGCGACCGGGGTGATGCGGCAGCGTGGGATCGGCGGCGCCTTCGAAGAGGTCGTGCTGCGTCCGCACGTCACGGTTGCCGCATCCGGCATGGTCGACGCGGCGCGGGCGGCGCACGCAGACGCTTTCGCAGCGTGCTTCATCGCGAACTCGGTGAACTTCCCGGTGAGGCACGAGCCGGAGATCGTGGTCGCCGCGGGGGAGTGACGTCGAGCGCGGCTGCGCGACCAGCTCAGCTCCCGGTTCCCAATACAATGGAACCCATGGCCAACCCCTCCTCGTTCTACTTGACGACGCCCATCTTCTACGTCAACGACGCCCCGCACATCGGGCACGCCTACACCGAGGTAGCCGCCGATGTGCTCGCTCGCTGGCATCGTCAGGCCGGAGACGACACCTGGTTTCTCACGGGCACGGACGAGCACGGCCAGAAGATCTTGCGCACCGCGACTGCGAACGGCGTCGCTCCGAAGGAATGGGCAGATCGCCTCGTCGAATCGGCATGGAAGCCGCTGCTCGACCTGATCGATATCTCGAACGACGACTTCATCCGTACCACCGATGCGCGCCATGAAGCTGGCGTCGCGAAATTCTTGCAGAAGCTGCACGACGACGGCCATGTCTATGCGGGCGAGTTCGAGGCGCTCTACTGCGTCGGCTGCGAGGAGTTCAAGCCGAAAAGCGAGATCGTCGACGGCACCGGGGAATTCGTGGGCCAGAAGGTCTGCGCCATCCACTCCAAGCCGTTGGAGCTGCTGCAGGAGAAGAACTACTTCTTCAAGATGAGCGCGTTTCAGGATCGCCTGCTCGCGCTGTACGAGGAGCGCCCCGATTTCGTGCAGCCAGCGAGCGCGCGCAACGAGGTCATCGCCTTCGTGCAGCAGGGGCTCGAAGACCTCTCGATCTCGCGCACCTCGTTCGACTGGGGCATTCCGATTCCGTGGGATTCGTCGCACGTCACCTATGTCTGGTTCGACGCGCTGCTGAACTACGTGACCGCGATCGGTTACGGGCTGGACGATGAGGAGTTCGGTCGCCGCTGGCCGGCGAACCACCTCGTGGGCAAAGACATCCTCCGCTTCCACGCGGTGATCTGGCCGGCGATGCTCATGGCCGCCGGGCTCGAGGTGCCGAACCACGTCTTCGCGCACGGCTGGTTGCTCGTGGGCGGCGAGAAGATGTCGAAGTCGAAGCTCACCGGCATTGCACCGAACGAGATCACCGACACGTTCGGATCGGACGCGTTCCGTTACTACTTCATGCGGGCGATCTCCTTCGGGCACGATGGCTCGTTCAGTTGGGAAGATCTTGCGGCCCGGTACCAGGCCGAACTCGCGAACGGCTTCGGCAACCTCGCCAGCCGGGTCCTCGCCATGAATGCGAAGTACTTCGAGTCGCGAGTGCCTGAGGCGGCCGATGAAGTCGCTGCTGACGAGGCGATTCGCGAACTCGCGGCGTCGGCTGCGGCGCGAGCCGATGATCGCATGGAAGCGTTCGCGATCCACGAGGCCATCGCCGCGATTTGGGAGCTCGTCGATGCGCTGAACGGGTACATCACCGAGCAGGAGCCCTGGGCGCTCGCGAAGGATCCGGCGCAGCGCGCGCGTCTCGGCACCGTGCTCTACACGGCGACCGAGGGGCTGCGCGTGCTCGCCGAGCTGCTCGCGCCGGTGGTGCCGCTCGCGACGAACAAACTGTGGGCGGCGCTCGGTGCGGAGGCGACCCTGGGCGCGCTCGATGAGCAACCGCTTCGCGATGCTGCCGTGTGGGGCAAGCTCGCGCCCGGCACCGAGCAGCAGGCGCTGGCCGTGCTCTTCCCGCGCATCGAGACCGACGAGACGGGCAAGTGAGCGAGGCTGCTGCTGCGGTACCTGCGGGAGGGCTGCGCAAACGTGCCCAGTCCGACGGGCGCGACCTCACCCGACCAGAGGCGCCAGAACCGCTCCCACTGCCCATCTACGACAACCACACGCATCTCGAGTTCGAAGACGGCGTGGATCAGCTCGATCCGCGGGATTCCCTGACCCGGGCCGAAGCGGTTGGTGTGCGCGGTGTGGTGCAGGTGGGCACGGATCTCGAGACGAGCCGCTGGAGCGCGCAGCTGGCAGCGAGCGACCCGCGAGTGCTGGCGGCGGTTGCGCTGCATCCGAACGAAGCACCAAGGGTGGCCGAGCAGGGGGTGCTGCACGAGCAGCTCTCCGAGATCTCGCGTCTCGCTGCGCAGCCGCGGGTGCGCGCTGTCGGCGAGACGGGACTCGACTTCTTCAGAACGGGGGAGGACGGCCGCGACGCGCAGATCGAATCGTTCGAGGCGCACATCGAGATTGCAAAAGCGAACGGCATCGCCCTGCAGATCCACGACCGCGATGCCCACGATGAAGTCGTGGCGACGCTGTTGCGCGTGGGCGCCCCGGAGCGCACGGTGTTCCATTGTTTCTCGGGCGACGCTCGCCTCGCGAAGATCTGCAACGACCACGGCTGGTACGTGTCGGTAGCGGGGCCTTCGACCTTCAAGAACGCTCCGGCGCTGCGCGATGCGATCGTCGTCACAAAGCCCGACCTGCTGCTGATGGAGACCGATGCGCCGTTCTTGACGCCTGAACCCTTCCGCGGTCGACCGAACGCGCCGTACCTGCTGCCGTATACGGTGCGTCGCCTGGCCGACACGCTCAGCCGTCCGCTGGACGAGGTGTGCGCGCTCATCGCGGCCAATACGGAGCGCGTGTACGGCACCTGGCAGCCCGACGATGCGGAGAACGGGGCGTGAGCGAAGAGCATCGCGAGGCCTCGACGCTGCTCGGCCCGGCGCACGTGCGCGAACTCGCCGAGCGTCTCGGTGTCTCGCCGACCAAGAAGCTCGGTCAGAACTTCGTGATCGATCCCAATACGGTGCGCAAGATCGTACGGCTCGCCGGCGTAGAGCGCGGGGAGCGCGTGGTCGAGGTCGGCCCCGGTCTGGGGTCGCTGACGCTCGGGCTCACCGAGGCCGGCGCCGCCGTCACCGCAGTCGAGATCGATCATCGGCTCGCGGCGGAGCTGCCCGCGACGGTCGCTGCGATGCAGCCCGAAGTCTTCGCCGATGCCGAGCGGCCGCGCCTGAGCGTGGTGCGCAGTGACGCCCTCGACGTCAGCGCTTCCGACTTCGCCGAAGACGATGCGCCAGCGCTGCTCGTGGCGAATCTGCCGTACAACGTCTCGGTGCCGATTCTCATGCATCTGCTCGAGCTGCTCCCCGCACTGCGCGGCGGGCTCGTGATGGTGCAGGCCGAGGTGGGCTATCGCATCGCGGCGCCGTCCGGATCGAAAGAGTACGGATCGCCGAGCGCGAAAGCGGCTTGGTACGGTCGGTGGCGCATCGCGGGCACCGTGAGTCGCAAGATCTTCTGGCCCGTGCCTGGTGTCGACTCCGTGCTCGTGGGGTACGAGCGCCGCGACGCGCCGCGAGGCACGGAGGCTGAACGGCGCCTGACCTTCGAGCTCATCAACGCCGCCTTCGCGCAGCGCCGAAAAATGCTGCGCCAGGCGCTGCAGCCGGTACTCGGCGGGTTCGACCGGACGGTAGCGGTGATCATCGCAGCGGGCGCGAACCCCGAAGCGCGAGCCGAGCAGCTCGCCGTCGACGAGTTCCTCGCGATCGCCCGCGCCGCGGCTGACGCTACGGAGTCCGCGGAGTAAGGCCCAACGCGAGGGCGTGCAGCAACTCCGTGAATCGCACGATGTCTTCGACCGTCCAGCGGCCCATCGCATCGCGGAGCTCGTGCTCCTTCTCGCCCCGCGTCACGGCAAGACGGGTCGCGCCGAACTCGCTCAGTGAGATCCGGATCGAACGACCGTCACTCGGATCGGGCGACCGGTCGATGAGCCCGCGCTCGTCGAGCTCGCGAATCGTGCGGCTCATCTGGCCCTTGTCGGTGACGAGGATCTCGGTGAGCTCGGAGAGGGTGGCGCTGCCCAACCGTGAGATGGTCGTCAGTACTTTGTAGGCGCCGGGCAGCATCCCCTCGCTCACCTGAGCCGCATTCGCCATCGCCGATCGGCGGAACTGATTGAAGATGAGCTCGAACTCGCGCTCGAGCGCTTCGAAGGCCTGCGCACGCGAGGACACGTCGCTACCTCCCCGAGGACCGGTCGGGAGCGTCATCGTCGATCACCGGAATGCTCCCGGTGGCCGTCAGCACCGCCATTCCCTCCGCGGTGCTGACGGTTGCGAGGTCCGCTTCCGACGCGTGCGCCCGCTCGCTGTTCGTCATACTCGTGAGCGGGGTGTTCGGCAGGAAGATGATCGCGATGAGGCTGAGCACCGCGAACGGCACAGCGATGAGGAACGAGTGGGAGATGCCCTGCGCATAGACGTCTTCTACGATCACGCGGATCGCTTCGGGCATCGACGAGACCTCGGGCAGTGCGCCCGACTTCAGCTGCTCTGCGACGGCAAGGCCCTCATCGCCGAGCGACTGGATCGCTGCACCCATCTTGCGCATGATCGATTCGGATCCCATGAGATCGCTGACACGGGTGGCCAGCGCGGCTCCCATCACCGACACCCCAATGGTGCCTCCAAGGCTGCGGAAGAATGCGACGCCGGAGCTCGAGACGCCGATCTGCGCCGGATCCGCCGTGTTCTGCACCACGAGCACGAGGTTCTGCATGGTCATGCCGACGCCAGCGCCGAGCAGGAACATGTACAGCGAAACGAGCGCGAAGTTCGTGTCGTAGTGGATGGTCGAGAGCATCGTCGATCCCGCGATGAGCAGCACCCCGCCGACGATGAGGTACGGCTTCCACTTGCCGTACTTCGTGATGAGCCCGCCGACGCCGATCGACGCGAGCAGCAGGCCCGCGATCATCGGTATCGTCATGACGCCGGCTTGCGTCGGGGTGGCGCCGCGCGAGAGCTGCATGTACTGGCTCAAGAACACCGAGGAGCCGAACATGGCGATGCCGGTGGCGATCGACGCGATGACCGCCAGAGTGAATGTGCGGCTGCGGAACAGTGTCAGCGGGACGAGCGGTTCCTTCGAGCGCACCTCCACGATGATGAACAGCACCGCGGCGACGAGGGCGCCGCCGACCATGAGGATTGTTGTGAGGCTCCACCAGTCGTAGTCCCGGCCCGCGTTGGTCACCCAGATGAGGAGGAGCGAGACGGCGGCCGAGAGCAGGACGATGCCGAAGTAGTCGATGCTCGTGCGCTTGCGGGGGCGCTTCGGCAGATGCAGAGTCTTCTGCACGATGAACAGCGCCGCGACGGCGAACGGGAGCGCAACGAAGAAGTTCCAGCGCCAGTTGATGGAATCGGTGATGACGCCGCCCAGCAGCGGGCCGCCGACGGTCGAGAGCGCCATGACGGCGCCGAAGAGTCCCATGTAGCGCCCGCGTTCGCGCGGGCTGATGATGTCGGCCATGATCACCTGGCTGAGGGCGGCGAGGCCGCCAGCGCCGATGCCCTGCACGGCGCGGAAGGCGATCATGGTGCCGGGATCCTGCGAGAAACCCGCTGCGGCCGTGGCGAGCACGAAAATGCCGATGGCGAGCTGGAAGAGCAGCTTGCGATTAAACAGGTCGGAGAGCTTGCCCCAGATCGGAGTCGAGATCGCCGTGGTGAGCAGGGTCGCCGTGACTACCCAGGTGTACGCGGCCTGGTCGCCCTTGAGGTCATGGATGATGACGGGAAGCGAGCTCGACACGACGGTCGAGGCCAGCATCGAGACGAACATGCCGAGGAGGAGCCCCGAGAGTGCCTCGAGTACCTGGCGATGCGTCATCTTCGGCGGTTCCGTGGGTGCGGATGCGGGGAGAGACATGAGTTCCTGATTCTGTGTGCTGCGTGTGACGCGGAGCCATACCGGCGTCGGTTGATGCAAGTCAACTGTTGACGAGGGTCAACCATAGCACTTGGTTGATGGGTGTCAACTAAAGAACACGTGTTCCGCGCGCGTCCGATCACGGGCCCCGCGTGCGCTAGCGTAGGACCATGGGTAGGAGCCGAGGGGGCCCGGTCACGGTGCGCGCGCCGGGAAAGATCAATGTGTTCTTTCGCGTCGGAGCGCTGCAGCACGACGGCTACCACGATGTCGCCTCGCTCTACCAAGCCGTGTCGCTCTTCGAAGAGGTCACCGCAGTGCCTGCCGACGACTTCTCCATTCAATTCGTCGGCCCCGTCGACGCCTCGCACCTGCCGCTCGACGAATCGAACCTCGCGATTGCGGCGGCGAGACTGCTCGCGCAGCGCACGGGGTACACAGGCGGCGTCGCGCTCACAGTGCTCAAGCGAGTGCCGATCGCCGGTGGCATGGGCGGGGGATCGGCTGATGCAGCTGCGACGCTCGTCGCGTGCGATGAGCTGTGGGGCACCGGACTCGGGCGTGCAGGGCTGCTCCCGCTTGCCGCAGAACTCGGCGCCGACGTGCCGTTCGCGCTGGAGGGTGGAACCGCCGTGGGCACCGGGCGCGGCGACGAGCTCAGCCCGGCGCTCGCCCAGGGCGACTTCCACTGGGTGCTCGCGCTCTCCGATTCGGGACTCAGCACCCCGGTCGTCTACCGAACTCTCGACGAGCACCGTGATCGCCACGCCAGTGCACTGGGCCCGCAGCCCGACCTCGTGAAGGTGGAGACCGCTGTGCTGCAGGCCGTGCGCGTCGGCGATGCGGATTCGCTCGCCGATGCGATGCATAACGATCTGCAGGTCGCCGCGCTCAAACTCGCACCCGATCTGACCGAGATTCTCGAGCTCGGGGAATCGCGCGGTGCGCTCGCCGGCATCGTTTCGGGCTCGGGCCCGACCATTGCGTTCTTGGTGGGCACGCCGCAGGAAGCGGCAGAAGTGCGCGCCGTGCTCGGCCGACGGGGCTTTCGGGCGCTCATCGTAACGGGACCGGTGCCAGGCGCGCGCGTCATCTGAGCCAGATCGCAGAGCTGCTCTGCGGTCGGCTGATCCTGCACGGGAATAGCGGTGGCCCGCTCGGCGCTGCACCGTGTGTGAATGAAACACTGCCCGCGGGCGAGACGATCCGCGTCGATATCTGGTCAGACATCGCATGCCCTTGGTGCTACCTCGGCAAGCACCGCTTCGAGTCCGCGCTACTGGCCTTTCAAGAGCAGCGCCCTGACGTCGTGTTCGAGGTCGAGAGCCACAGTTTTGAGCTCGCTCCCGATACGCCGCTCGACTTTGCCGGAAGTGAGATCGATTTCCTGGTGCGCCACAAGGGCATGCCGGCCGACCAGGTCGAGCAGATGCTCGGGCAGATGACGGAGCTCGGCGCATCGGAGGGCGTTGCGTTCGACTTCCACGGCGTGCGCCACGCGAACACGCAGCGCGCTCACCGCGTGCTGCACCTCGCGAAGGATCGCGGCGTGCAGGCGGAGGTGCAGGAGCGCCTGTTCCGCGCGTACTTCGCGGAGGGAGAGAACATGTCTGACGCCGATGCGCTCGCGCGGCTCGGCGCCGAAGCCGGACTCGACCCCGACGAGGTGCGCGCCGCGCTCGACGACGAAGCATACGGCGAAGCGGTGCAGCGCGATATCGCGCGTGCACGGCAGCTCGGCATCAACGGTGTGCCGTTCTTCCTGCTCGATGGGCAATACGGGGTCTCTGGTGCGCAATCGACCGACGCGTTCTCGAACGTCTTCGAGCAGGTGCTCGGCTTTCGACGCGATGATGCGCCCGCCGACGCCGTCTAAACTCGAACCCATTCCGAAGGAGCACCAGATGACTGATCAGCACCGCACCGATACCACCACCGAAACCGCTACCGATGCGCCCGGATTCGACCCGCAGGCCGGCCTCGATGGCGCTGCGTCGTTCGCCGACGCCGAGACACGGGAGATCCTGAACCTGCTGGGCGACAGCGAGTCGGGCGGATCCTGCTGCGGAGGGTCGTGCTGCGCGGCATAGTTCGAGGCGCTTCGCTGCTCCGGTTATCCGGGCGACTGCTCTGCATCGGGCGTTGAGGCCGGAAGGTCGTCGCAGTTCGGAGTGGCTGGCTTGCCGTCCCAGCGGTCGAGCGTCCACTGCACGATCTGCGGGGTGAGCGGGGAGTCGGCCGCGACGAGCGTGTTGTGGCTCAGACCGGGGAAGGTGCGGTAGTCGATCTCGACGCCAGCCTTGCATCGCCCGGAGACCCAGTCGCGCTGCATCTCAGGGCGCACGAGCGGATCGGCCCGGCCCTGAGCGACCATCACCGGAGCGGGGAACGGACCCATCGGCGACTGCGCTTTCAAACGATCGCCGAACTCGCCGTTCAATGCGCTGTCGGGGAAGATCTGGTTCGGAATCTGCGAGCCGCGGAGGATCGCCGCGAGTACGTCGTTGCCGTTGAAGCACAGTGAGCGGATGCGCTCGACCGGGCCCTGAGAGCCCGGGGTGAGCTGCGATTTCAGATCGAGTTCGGGGTAGAGTCGCGCCCACGTCGTCGCGATGTACGCCGAGACGGTCTTGCCGGCCGCGTCGTTCTTGTCGACCTCCGCGAGACCGTAGAGATCTGCGGCCGGGGCGAAGGCCGCGACACCCCGCACCGTGAGTTCGGGCGCGTAGTCTTCGGCGATCTGCCCGGTCCAGAGCGCGCCCTGCCCGCCCTGCGAGTGTCCCCAGACGACGGTGTCGGTGGTCGTTGTGACCGCATCGAGCTGCTGCACTGCGCGGGAGGCGTCGAGCACGTTGCGCGCCTCAGCGTCGCCGACGAGATAGGGGTGCACGCCATGCGTGCCGAGGCCGACGTAGTCGGAGGTGACGGCGAGCCAGCCGTGCTCGGTCACCATCTCGGCGAGGGCGGTCCCCGCGCCGTCGGAGAACGGGGCGGCGCTCATCGACGGCGCACACTGGGCGACCACACCGGTGGTGCCGTGCGCGACGCTGAGCAGCGGCAACGGGCCGGCCGGCGGATCGGCCGGGGCGATCACGGTGCCGCTCGAGACAGTGGGAGTGCCGTCGGGGTGCGTCGTCGTGTAGAGGATCTTCCAGGCGCGGGCGCCCGATGGCACGCCCGTCGTGAGCGGCTCTGACCTGATCAGCTGCCCGGGCTCCTTCGGCACCTGCGCCGGGGCAGTGTAGAAGGCGCCTGGCTGCGGCATCGGCGACCCGCCGAGCACCGTTCCGCTGCCCCACGCGAGCAGAGCTGCAGCCGCGAGAGACGCAATTGCACCCAGTGTTCTCGCCCACCGGCGTAGCCGAGGGGCCCGTGAGCTGTGCGGGGCTCTCGACGGGGGCGTCGTGTTCCCGTCGCCTCGCGCGGCGCGGCGCGGCAGCACTGCGTCCCAAACGGCGTGCAGGCCTGCCGCGATGAGCCACAGTGCGAGACCGAGCCTGAACATTGTGAGCGTGAGCACCGGCCACGAGAGCGCGACGACGCCGAGCACGATCGCTGCCGCGGCCATGATCGCCGAGGCTGCACGGGCGTCTCGAGGGGCGACACCGCGGCCCGTGATCGCGCTGAACAGTGCGACCGCGCCGTGCACGATGAGGGCGGCGCCCACGAGAAATGCGAGCCAGGGCGCCCCGGCATCGGGCCAGAGCGCCATGAGCGCTCCCACCGCGATGAGTACGGCTCCAACCAGCCGCTGGAGCCACGGGGAAGCAGATCGGAAGAACCCCCCGACACCTACCGCCATGAGTCCGGTGCCAGTGATGATCGCGATGCCGTGCACGGTGACGGGGGCGAAGATCAGCGCCGCTCCCAGCGCGACGGCAGCAGCACCGAACAGCACTCGCAACGCGGTGCGTGAGAACCTGGATGTCACCGGCGGCCTTCCCTGCCTGGATCCGCAGTGCGGATCGGAGTCGATGTATCGCGCGACCGCGACATCGTCAGTGTAGTGAGAGACCCGCAGCGCGACTACGCTGGGGGGAATATGGCGCATCTACTGGGAGCCGAGGCCCTGCACCTCGAAGTACCGACCAAGACCGTGTTCGATTCGGTGACGCTCGGCGTCGCCGAGGGCGACCGCATCGGCATCGTCGGTCGTAACGGCGACGGCAAATCGAGCCTGCTGATGATGCTCGCGGGTCGGCGCGAGCCCGACGGCGGCAAGGTGACGCTGCGCGGCGGCACGACGATCGGCGTGCTCGATCAGGCCGACGTGTTCGAGCCGGGCGAGACGGTCGGTCGCACCGTCGTCGGCGACCGCGAGGAGTACGAGTGGGCGAGCGATCCCCAGGCGCGCGAGGTGATCGCCGGCCTCGTCTCAGATCTCGACTGGGAGGCGCCACTCGACGCGCTCTCCGGCGGTCAGCGCCGCCGTGTGGCACTGGCTCGGCTGCTCGTGCAGCAGTACGACATCGTCTTCCTCGACGAGCCGACGAACCACCTCGACGTCGAGGGCATCGCCTGGCTGGCGAACCACCTCAAGCGTCGCTGGCCGAAGGGGCAGGGCGCGCTGCTGGTCGTCACGCACGATCGGTGGTTCCTGGACGAGGTCTGCAACATGACTTGGGAGGTGCACGACCGTATCGTCGAACCGTTCGAGGGCGGGTACGCCGCGTACATCCTGCAGCGCGTCGAGCGCGACCGGCAGGCGGCGACCATCGAGCAGAAGCGGCAGAATCTCGCGCGCAAGGAGCTCGCCTGGCTGCGCCGGGGTGCGCCTGCTCGCACGTCGAAGCCGAAGTTCCGCATCGACGCGGCGAACGAGTTGATCGCAGACGTTCCCGAGATCCGGGATCGCGTGTCGTTGCAGTCCATGGCCGTCGCCCGCCTCGGCAAAGAGGTGGTCAACCTCGTCGAAGCGGGAGTCGCCTACGACGGCAGGGTGATCATCGAGGACGTCGACTGGCTGCTCGCCCCGGGTGAGCGCACGGGAATACTCGGCGTGAACGGAGCGGGCAAATCGACGCTGCTCGGGCTGATCTCGGGCACTGTCGAGCCGACATCGGGGCGCGTCAAGCGCGGCAAGACCGTGCAGGTGGCGACCCTCACCCAGCGTCTCGACGAGCTCGAGGAGCATCTGCAGGACCCGGTGCGCAAGGTGATCGACGGCCTGCGCACGAGCTTCACGGTCGGCAGCGGATCGAAGGCGCAAGACCTCACGCCCGGTCAGCTGCTCGAGCGCATGGGCTTCACGAGCGCGCAGCTGTCAACGCCCGTCAAAGATCTGTCGGGTGGACAGAAGCGCCGACTGCAGCTCCTGCTGATCCTCCTGAACCAGCCCAACGTGCTCATTCTCGATGAGCCGACGAACGACCTCGACACCGACATGCTGGCCGCGATGGAGGATCTGCTCGACTCGTGGCCCGGCACCCTCATCGTCGTGTCGCACGACCGGTACTTCTTGGAGCGCGTCACCGATCAGCAGTACGCCATTCTCGACCGGCACCTGCGGCACCTGCCGGGCGGTGTCGACCAGTACCTCGAACTCCGCAGCCAGGAGCAGTCGGGGTCGGCGGCGTCGTCGTCTGGATCGGCATCGCAATCGAAGGGGAGCACCGCGTCTCAGGGAGCCGGAGCCGCACCCAAGCCGGCGCTCGGGGGCGCGGAGCGGCGTGCAGCCGAGAAGGAGTTGTCGGCCGTCGAGCGCAAGATGGAGCGGTTGCAGCGCGATGCCGCGAAGGCGCGCACGGGCCTCGCGACGATGGACCAGGGCGATTACACGACGTTGAACGCGGAGATGACGAAGATCACTGCGCTCGAAGACGAGGTCGCGGCCCTCGAAGAACGGTGGCTGGAGCTGTCAGGCGTGCTGGAGTAGGCGGCTCCTCGATGCACGTTCTCGATCCGCTCCCGGCCGCTGACGAGCGCGCGCTCGCCGCAGTGCTCGATGAGCACTTCGACGTCGAGGTCGCGCACTGGCAGCGGCTCGGCGGCGAACTCGACATCAATTATCGAGCGACCCTTGCAGACGGGGGCGCCCGGTTCGTGCGGCTCTCGCCCACGCCTCTCGACGAGGCGACCTTCGCTTGGCAGAACGCCGTGCTCGAACAGCTCGAGGAGCGCCCCCTCCCGGTCGCGACCCCGGTCTTGCAGCGCGCTGCAGACGGGTCGGTCGCGAAGCCGTTCGTCGCAAGGGACGGCCGCGCGCTTCGTGCGCGGGTGACGAGCTGGGTCGCTGGCACCAGCGTCGCCGAACTCGGCGGCACCGACGCGGCATGCCGCCGGAGTCTCGGAGCGCTCGCCGCCGAGGTTCCGCGCAGTCTTCACCCGCTCGTGGAACGACACGACGGCCAGAATCTGCACCACTGGATGGCTGACCGCGCGGGCGATTCGATCAGAAGCACCTGGGATGCGGTCGTCGACCCGGCACGTCGAGCGCTGCTGGAGAAAGCCCTCCGCCGTTTCGACGTCATCGAGCCGATGCTCTCGACGCTCCCGCGAGCCGTCGTGCACCAGGACCTCCACGACTTCAATCTGCTCGCGGAGCGGCGTCAGGACGGCACCGTCAGCATTGTGGGCATCGTCGACTTCAACGATGCTGTCGAGACCGTGCGGATCGCCGAGCTCGCCGTTGCAGCGGCTTATGCGGCGCTGCGCCAGGGCGACGCGTTCGCGGCCTTCGCCGATGTCGTGTCGGGCTACGCCGCGCACTGCTCGCTCACGGCTGAGGAGATCGAAGTGCTGTACCCGCTCGCCGTCGCCCGACTCGCGGTGAACGCGAGCACGTGGACGCACCGGGGCCGTAAGGGCAACCGCGCCTACGCCGAGGCGCGCATGGCCGCCACCTGGCCGGCGCTCGAGCAGCTGCTCCGCGTCGCACCCGCGGAGGCCGCAGCGCGCTTCTCCGCAGAGCCCCTCCCGAGGCGCTGAGACGGGCGAGGCGCACTAGCGCGAGAGCGCGCCCGCGAGCGACTCCAGCAGCCGAGGTGCGTGCTCGTCGCCGAAGACGAGCGGAGGCCGAATCTTGAGCACGTTGGCGTGCGGCCCCGATGCGCTGATGAGCACGCGATCAGCTCGCATGCGATTGACCACGGCGGCTGCGAGAGTTGGATCCGCCACGCCCTCGTCGTCCACCACCTCGAGCGCGAAGAACAAGCCGGATCCGCGCACGGCGCCGACGCTGGCATGGGCCAGAGCGATCCCGCGCAGCTCTGAGAGCATGCGTGCGCCGAGCGTCGCCGCACGCGCGATCAGGTCTCGCTCGGTGATCTCGTCAAGCACGGCCTGGCCAGCGGCGACGCTCACGTGATTGCCGCCGAACGTGTTGAAGAACCGCATGTCGGCGCCGAAGCGATCGAGGAGCTCGGGGCGGGAGAAGAGTGCGGCGATGGGCAGGCCGTTGCCCATGGGCTTGCCGGCGACGGCGAGGTCGGGGGCGACATCGTGCTGCGGAAAGCCCCACCAGGCGCCGGTGCGCCCGAACCCGGTCTGCACCTCGTCCGCGATGTAGAGGCCGCCCTGCGCGCGGATCTCCGTCGCCGCGTCGCGCAGCAATCCGGGCGCCGTTCCCTGCAGTCCGTCGCTCGAGAGAATCGAGTCGACGATGAGCCCGGCAGGCTCGTGGCCGCGCGATCGCAGCGCATCCGCCGCCTCGCGCACGCGCACGGCGAACGCGGCCGCAGCCTGATCGGGGGACTCCCGGGCGAGATCGGGCGCTGCGATGAGTTCGACATCGTCGGGTATCGGATTGTTCGGGCCGAGGCTCGGTGAGATGGCCGCCGCCGCCGCGGTCGTGCCGTGGTAGGCGTGCGCCGTCGCGATGATGCCCCGGCGACCCGTCACGTGCCGGGCGACGCGCAGCGCGAGGTCGACGGCCTCGCTGCCGGTGCAGACGAAGACGGCCTGCTCGAGACCGTGCCCCAGGAGCCCGGTGAGGCGTTCGGCATAGGCGACGACCTCGTCGCCCAGATATCGGGTGTGCGTGTTGAGTCTGCCGAGCTGCGCAGCCACGCGCTGCTGCACGATCGGGTTCGCGTGACCGACCACCGGCACGTTGTTGTACGCGTCGAGGAACGCGTTGCCCTCGGCGTCGTAGAGCCACACGCCCTCGCCGCGCACGAAGTGCACCGGCCGATCGTAGAAGAGCCGGTAGGCGGCGCCCATCGCGCGGGTTCGCCGCGCGACGAGCTGCGCGTCGGCTGGCGTGAGATCGGCTGCGCTTCCCGGGTCGAAGCTGTTGGCCATGTGCATTTCGCGTGCGACGCTCATCGTGTCCCTCCTCGCCGGCCGTGCGGCAGCGGCCCCCGCCCCACTGTAACCCGCGCCCGTGAACGATCCAGTACTCCGTAGCGCGCCGCGCTGCCGCACAATGGAGTCATGCACGATCCGCGTTGGCTTCAGCTCATCGATCGCGTGCGCGCGGATACTCCGAGGCTGCTCGACGACTTCTTGACGGAGCTGAGTACCCATGACGGCTACGTCGGTGATCTCGTCGCCGCAGACGATATCGAGCGCACGGCGCGCAACGCCTTCGCGCTGTTCGCGTCGCGGCTTGCCGGCGACGCCGGCGCGGAGGAGCCCTCGGCGTTCGCGGAGGCGCTCGGCCTTCGACGAGCCCGGCAGGGGGTGCGCGTCGAGCGCTTCATGGAGGCGGTGCGCATCAACTTCCGAGTGCTGTGGCGCGGTCTCGAGCGCGCAGCTCAGCCCGATCTGACCGATGTCCTGCTCGCCCACGGTGAGCAGGTGCTCGATGTCGTCGAAAGATATGCCACCGAGGTGCAACGCGCGTTTCTGGAAGAATCGGAGTCGATGGCGCACCAGCATCGCACGGCGAAAGAACGCGCACGTGCCCGCCTCTTCTCCGGCCAGGCCGAAGGCGAAGAGCTGACCGCGATCGCGCACATGCTGCGACTGGCCCCGGCGGCAGAGTACGAGATGCTCGCCACAACGCATGACGCGGAGCGGTTAGCGCGCGAGGTGCTCGACAGCGGCGGGCAGGTCTTCGAAGACGGGCTCACCACGGTGCTGCTGCGGCCGAGACGGGGGCCGGTCGACTGGGTCGACGCCGATCCTGAGCTGACCGGGGGATACCTCGCGCGCGTGCGCGGCCTCGATCGCGTGGGGAGCGCCGCACTCATCGCCAGTGATCTCGCCGAGCGAGCCGACGAGGGGACGGTGTGCCGGCTGCGCGACGGGTTCGCCTCGATCGCTCGCGAGACGATGCTCGAACGGCTCGACGGATTCACTCACGAACTGACCGGAGCGTTCGACGCGCTTCCCGAATCCGAGCGAGAGCGCCTCGCGGTCACCCTGCGCACCTTCATTCGGACGGGCTCGATGCAGCGCACGGCGGAGGAACTCTTCTTCCACCGAAACACCGTGCTCAAGCGGTTGCGCGCCTTCCAAGACCTCAGTGGCCTCGACGTCACCGTGCCGCGCGACGCCGCGATCGCGATGGTGATCCTCGACCTCTGAACGCGCCGTGAACGGTGTCCGATTGCACACGAACCGTCGGCAAGCGGAGGCGATCCGACACATGCTGACTGCTGATCCCGCCATAGCCTCGGAGCATGCGGGATCACCCGCGCCCGGCGACCCGCGCGCCGCCGGCGACCACATCGGATTCGGAGGCACCCATGATCTCGACCACGCAGACCCAGCGAATTCTCGACGCCGTCGACGCCGCGTTCGACGAGCAGGTGCGCGCGACGGCGGACCTGGTCTCGGCTCCCTCGCTGCGCGCCGATGAAGAAGCCGCGCAAGACCTCATCGAGGGGCGCATGGCAGCGCTCGGTCTCGAAATAGATCGGTGGACGATCGGTTCGCCCGAGCTCGAAGCGCACCCGGGATACGGGCCGTCGACCGTCGACTACTCGGGGATGACGAATGTCGTCGGCACCTACACTCCTGCACGGGAGGCCGGCCGATCGCTGATTCTGAACGGGCACATCGACGTCGTGCCAGAGGGGCCAGAGGCTCAGTGGTCGCGCTCGCCCTGGGATGCGGAGGTGCGCGACGGGTGGATGTACGGTCGCGGCGCCGGAGACATGAAGGCCGGGCTCATCGCGAACCTGTTCGCGTTCGACGCGCTGCGCCGCGCCGGCCTGGCTCCCACGGCCCGCGTGCACCTGCAGTCGGTCGTCGAGGAGGAGTGCACCGGCAACGGCTCGCTCGCAGCGCTGCTGCGCGGTTACGAGGCCGACGCCGTCATCATCTCGGAACCCGAGGAGGACGCGCTCGTGCGCGCAAACGTCGGGGTGCTGTGGTGCACCATCCGGGTGAGCGGCGAGCCGACCCATCCGCGCGAGATGGCGAACGGCTTCAACGCGATTGACGCGGCCTACGAGGTGATCGGCGCGCTCCGCGAGCTGGAGCAGGCGTGGAACGCCGAGCAGGCGCAGCACCCGTACTTCGAAGACCTCGATCACCCGATCAACTTCAACATCGGCGGTATCCGAGGTGGCGACTGGCCCTCGAGCGTGCCCGCATGGTGCGAGCTCCGGCTTCGGGTGGCGCTGTACCCCGGCATGACCGCTGCCGATGCGCACGCCGCGGTCGAGCAGTGCGTGCGCGAGGCCGCGTCGGGAGCCGAGGATCGCCGACCGTTCGACGTGAAGGTGACCCCCGACGGCTTCTACGCCGAGGGGTATGTGCTCGAGCCGGGCAGTGACGCAGAAGCGACACTCGAACGCACGCATCGCGCTGCATTCGGCCGCGAGCTCACCAGTTTCACGACCCCGGGCTACCTCGATGGTCGCGTGTTCGTGAACTACGGCAATACGCCGACGCTCGTGTACGGGCCGGTATCCGAGAACATCCACGGATTCGATGAGCGCGTCAGCATTGAATCGATGCGTCGGTGCACGCAGTCGATGGCACTGTTCATCGCCGAGTGGTGCGGCGTGGAGGAAATCGGCTGAATTCGCGAGGCGAGTGTCGGCGGCACTCGGTAGCCTGGAGGAAGGGCCCGCGCAGCGATCGAGTGCGCGGGCGCGCAAGCTCCCGAGATCCCCGTGAAAGGAACCCACATGGCTTACCGAGTGCAAGGCGTCGTCGTGCGAGAGAAGGACGCCCCGGTCACCATTGAGACGGTGATCGTGCCCGACCCGGGCCCGGGCGAGGCCGTCGTCGACATTCTCACCAGTGGCGTGTGCCACACCGACCTGCACTACAAGCTCGGCGGCATCAACGACGAGTTCCCGTTCCTGCTCGGCCACGAGGCGACGGGACGCGTCGCAGCCGTCGGCGAGGGCGTCACCGAGGTCGCGGTGGGGGATCGCGTCATCCTGAACTGGCGCGCCGTGTGCGGGCAGTGTCGCGCCTGCGCGAAGGGGCAGCCGCAGTACTGCTTCGACACGCATAACGCGAAGCAGAAGATGACGCTTGAGGACGGCACGGAGCTCTCACCCGCGCTCGGCATTGGAGCGTTCATCGAGAAGACACTCGTCGCCGCCGGGCAGTGCACGAAGATCGATGAGGAATCCGATGCGGCGGCGGTCGGACTGCTCGGCTGCGGAGTGATGGCGGGCATCGGCGCCGCGATCAACACCGGTGGCGTGCAGCGCGGCGAGTCGGTCGCGGTGATCGGGTGCGGTGGCGTGGGCACCGCAGCCATCGCGGGCGCCCAGCTGGCAGGTGCGACCACGATCATCGCGGTCGACATTGACGACGCGAAGCTCGAGCAGGCAAAACGCTTCGGGGCGACGCACACGGTCAACTCACGCTCTGAAGACCCGGTCGAGGCGATTCGCGCGCTGACCGAGGGGTTCGGCGCCGACGTGGTGATCGATGCGGTCGGCCGGCCCGAGACCTACACGCAGGCCTTCTACGCGCGTGACCTCGCCGGGCGCGTCGTGCTCGTGGGGGTGCCGACGCCCGAGATGCAGCTGGAACTGCCGCTGCTCGACGTCTTCGGTCGAGGCGGATCGCTGAAGTCGTCGTGGTACGGCGACTGCCTGCCGAGCCGCGATTTCTCGATGCTCATCGAACAGTACAAGCTCGGGCGCCTCGACCTCGACGGGTTCGTGACCGAGCGCATCGGCCTCGGCGACGTCGAGGCCGCGTTCGATCGGATGCACGAGGGCACCGTGCTGCGCTCGGTGGTGGTGCTCTGATGGCCGCGCGCATCGAACGCCTGGTCACGAGCGGCACGTTCTCGCTCGATGGCGGCACCTGGGACGTCGACAACAACGTCTGGATCGTCGGCGACGATTCCGAGGTGATCGTCATCGATCCTGCGCACAGTGCGGAGGCCGTGGCGGAGGCCGTCGGCGAACGCCGCACTGTTGCGATCCTGCTCACGCACGGGCACGATGACCACATCCGTGCAGCACGCGAGACGGCCGATCGACTCCAGGCGCCGCTGCATCTGCACCCAGCCGACGCAATGCTGTGGGAGACCGTGTACGAGTCGGCCCCCGATGCGCAGATCGCGGACGGCGACGTGTTCTCGGTCGCGGGCGTCGAACTGACGGCCCTGCACACGCCCGGTCACTC
Source organism: Leucobacter sp. NPDC077196 (assembly GCF_040687075.1). NCBI lineage: Bacteria > Bacillati > Actinomycetota > Actinomycetes > Micrococcales > Microbacteriaceae > Leucobacter > Leucobacter sp. NPDC077196. The sequence goes on along the minus strand of NZ_JBFBML010000003.1, from coordinate 45,605 downwards.
GCCAGGATCGACCTCGTTCACCGCGCCTCAGCTCGATGCGGTGTTCACGGGAGACACCCTGTTCCAGGGTGGACCCGGTGCGACCGGCCGTTCCTTCAGCGACTTCCCGTTGATCATCGAGTCGATCCGCGGGAAACTGCTGACGCTGCCGACTGAGACCGTGGTGCACACGGGACACGGAGACACGACGACGATCGGCGATGAGGCCCCGCACCTCGACGAGTGGATCGCCCGCGGGCACTGAACCGGTGTCGTGCGCGTGACGGAGTGTGACGGCCTCCGTCACGCGCGCTGCTCGTATGTGGTGGACTCTCGCCATGAGCATCCCGCGTCTTCTCGACCACATCGTCATCGCCGGGCCCGATCTTCCGGCGCTCGTCGACTGGTTCACCCAGCGCACCGGCGTCACCGCTGCATACGGCGGTGCGCACCCCACGGGCACCGCGAACGCGCTCGTTGCGCTGACCGTCGCCGGGGAGCGAGGTCCGCAGTACATCGAGCTCATCGGCCCTGATCCGGATCGCGCCGAAGCCGCGCCTCCGACGACGTTCGCCATCGATACGCTCTCTGAGCCGCGAGTGCAGACCTATGCCGTGCACCCCAGTGATATCGACGCCACCGTTGCCGGCGCTCGCGCTCGCGGGTTCGATCCCGGAGACGTCTGGGAGCTGTCGCGTCGCACCCCCTCGGGAGAGCTGCTCGCATGGCGTCTCACCGGCGCCGCAATGGATCGCCTCGACGTTCCCTTCCTGATCGATTGGGGCGCCACCGCGCAACCCGGCACTGGCGAACTGCCGACGATCGAACTCGTTTCGTTCGTGCGCGAAGAGCCCGAGCCCGCTGCCCTGTCGCACGCGCTCGCCGCGCTCGACTTGGGCGACGGAGCCGCCGAACTGGTCGTCGGGCCGCAGGCGAGGTACCGGCTCGAGCTTCGTCGCGCCGACGGCGGCGTTGTCGAGTTCTGAGGCGCGAAAGATGAACCGAAATGCTGCGCCCACAGTGCACGACGCCTACATCGAGTACCAGCGCCGCTCGCAGGTGCCGCCGACGCCGCCGAAAGACGGGCCTTCGCGCTTCGTCGGAGCGGGTGTCGACGCCCATGCGCAGGTGTCGCGGTCGGTCGACGCGATGCGCTCCGAACTCGACGCCCTTGCGGCGAGGCTGTACGCAGCACCCGAGGTGGGCTTTGCCGAGCACCGTTCGGTGCGCGCCGTCGCGGAGGTGCTGGAGGCGCACGGTGTCACACCAGAGGTCGGCGTCTATGGGCTCGAAACCGCTCTGCTGGCCCGCGTAGGATCAGGCAACGGACCCCACTTCGCGATCCTCGCAGAATACGATGCGTTGCCGGGCATCGGCCACGCCTGCGGGCATAACCTGATCGCAGGCATCGCGGTGGGGGCGTTCGTGAGCGCCGCGCCGATCGCTCAACGCCTCGGAGCGACGCTGTTGCTGATCGGCACCCCCGCGGAGGAGAATGGGGGAGGCAAAGAGCACATTCTTCGCGCGGGCGGGTTCGACGAGATCCACGCAGCGGCCATGGTGCACCCCGCGGCGGGCTCTCGAGTCTCACCGATCTGGGGGGAACGCACCACCGGCGTGCGCCGCGTGGCGGTGACCTATCGCGGTCGAGCCGCCCACGCTGCCGGTCAACCCTGGCTCGGGCTCAACGCGCTCGACGCCGTGGTCACCGCCTATCAATCAGTGGCGCAACTGCGCCAGCACATCCTGCCCATCGATCGCGTGCATGGCATCATCACTGACGGCGGGGCGGCGCCCAATGTCGTTCCCGAGAGCGCTGCCGCGCTCTTCTACGTGCGATCCGGTGAGATCGATACGCTGCGGGTGCTTACAGACCGCGTGGTCGATGCGCTGGAGGGAGCGGCGCTCGCCACGGGCACGGTGGCCGAGATCGAGCTTGATCCGGTGCCGCCCTACCTGCCGCTCGAACCGAACGTCGAGCTCATGCGTCGCTGGTCCCAGGCACTCGGCGAGCGTGGGCGCGAGACACCGCCATCACCGGCCGTTCCCGCGGCTGCCGGGCCATCGACCGACATGGGGAATGTGACGCAGTTCGTCCCCGCAATTCAGCCCTCGATCGGTCTCGGCGGGCCCGACACCGTGCATCCTCACAACGCCGCGTTCGCCGATTGGACCGTGCAGCCGGCGGCGTTCGCCGTGATGGCGGACGCCGCGGCAGCGCTCGGATCTGTAGCGATCGACTATCTCGCAGACGCTGGTCTGCGAGCAGCGGTTGATGAGGAGTTTGCCGCGCGTGGTGGGCGATACCGGTGGGAGGCCTGACGCGCATGTTCGAGCTACGCGCGCAAGGTGCCGGTCACTGTCGCAGCTGTTCGGCGACGGCAGCGAGCACCGACTCGGGCGAACCTGCCGTCTCGTAGACCGCGACCAGCACGCGTCGTTCAGTGCCGTCGTGGTCGTTCGTGAGCCAGCGCGCATAAAGCGACGTCAGTTGCCGCAGATCTCCGGCCAGGGCTGCTGCGGCATCGGTGACGCGTCCGCGGAGCCATGCGCGGAGCGCGGCATTGTGCGCGGCCACGAGTGACGCACCGAGCGTCGACGCGACCCAGGCGGGGGTTCCGGGCTGCTGCACCTCGCGAATATACCGGGTGAATACGCGCTCGTACCGGTGGGTGATGACGAGCTCGCGGTCTCGAAGCGCAGGAGTGAGTCGCATGAGTTCGAATCGCAGCCGCGCCGCATCGGGATCCCTGAGCAGGAGCCGCAACACGTCTGCCGTCGCCGAGACGAGCGCGTCTGCGGGGGCGAGCGTGGTGTCTTCGAGCGCGGTCTCGAGCCGAGCGAGCGCATGGTCGTGATCGGCGAAGACGACATCGTCTTTGCTGCCGAAGCGACGGAAGAACGTGCTTCGGCTCATCCCGACCGCTGCGGCCAGGTCCTCTGCGGTGGTCGCCTCGTAGCCGCGCTCGGCGAGGTGGCGGATAGCCGCGGTCGAGCTCTCGGGCGCGGTTCCCGGCGCGTGCACTGACATGCCCCGAAACTAGCACAACGAGGCGTGGATGGGACTGCGTTCCATGAAAGATTCTCTTTCCATGCGGAAGAAGGAGTGTGAATTTCGTAAGGAGAGTGACTTGACGTGACACCGAGTCTCAGGCATGCTCAAGGGCACATGCGTCGGCAGGTGCCGTCGCGGGAAGGAACGGATGTCGAATACGAAGCCGGTCGTCAGCCAGGGAACCGCAGAACCGGAATACGCGCTCTGGGAGCCGCTCGATCCGGATGTTGCCGGGGTCTTCCGCGGGATCTCCAGTGATGACCGCGCCTACCGCGACCGCGCCCGGGCGTTTGTGCAAGAGGAAGTGCGACCCGTCATCGCCGGCATCTGGGATCGGGCCGAGTACCCGCTCGATCTCGCGCTCCGGCTCGGTGAGCTCGATCTGTTGCGCGACGGCATCGATGTTCCCGGTTTCCCTGAGCAGAGTTTGCTCGCGGCGAGTCTGACGATGATGGAGCTGGCGCGCGGCGATGGTTCGATCGCGACGATCGCCGGCGTGCAGGGCGGCCTCGCGTTGCGGTCGATCGCCTACTGCGGTTCGGATGAGCAGCGCGAGCGTTGGAGTGAACCGCTCGCTCGTGGCCGCGAACTCGGAGCCTTCGCGCTCACCGAGCCCACCCACGGCTCGGACTCCGTCAGCTTGGAGACGAGCGCCGAGTCCGATGGCGACGAATACGTGATCACCGGACACAAGAAGTGGATCGGATCGGGCAGCGTGGGCCACATCTCGGTCGTCTGGGCGCGTGGCGACGATGGGCAGGTGCAGGGATTCTTGGTGCCGCAAGACGCCGAGGGGTATCGCGCCAGGACGATCGAGGGCAAGGTATCACTGCGCGCCATCTGGCAGGCGCACATCGAGCTCGACGGCGTGCGTGTGCCCGCGAGCGCGCGCATGCCCGGCGCCAATAGCTTCAAGGACACGGCTCGTGTGCTGCAGGCGACGCGGCTCGGCGTCGCCTGGTCGGCGCTCGGGCACGCGGTCGCCGTCTACGAGTCGGCGGTGCACTATGCGAAGCAGCGTGTGCAGTTCGGGCGTCCGCTCGCCGCCTCGCAGATCGTGCAATCGCGCCTCACCGAGATGTTGAGCGCACTGACTTCGCTGCAGACGCTGCTCATGCAGCTCACCCGAGCGGAGGAACGCGGCGAGCTTTCAGGTCCCGGAGCCTCCCTGGGTAAGTACACCGCCACGCGCACCGCCCGCGACTTGGCGCGGAACGCTCGCGATCTGCTGGGCGGCAACGGCATTTTGCTCGAGAATCGCGTCGCCCGCCACTTCGCCGACATCGAGGCCCTGCACACGTACGAGGGCACCGAGACGGTACAGGCCCTCATCATCGGTCGCGACATCACGGGGATCTCCGCATTCGCCTGAGGATGGCGGTGAGCGCCGATACCGTGAGTGCCGATACCGCGTTTACGGAGTCTCTCACTCCGCGTCGAGTGGGTGCGGTGTGGTGGGTATTGCGCCCGTGAGTGGTCGCCCCTCCCGAATCAGGCGTCGCTTGCGCACCTGCCAGAGCGCCGTGAGGAGCGCGAACCAGATCGGAGCCGCCAGAATCGACGGGCGTGTGTCATCGCCGTAGAGCAGCGTCCCAGCGATGAAGACGAAGAACACGAGCACGAGCCAAGGGGCCACCCGCGATAGCGGCATCTTGAATCCGGAGGCGGCGTGGCGCTCCGGGTGTCGTCTGCGATACACGATGTAGCTCACCACGATAGATCCCCAGGTGAAGAGAATCAGCGTCGCGCACATCGACGACACGAAGGTGAATGCTGCGATGACTCCGTCGCCCGCGAAGAGCAACGGAATCGCCGCGAAGAGGAATATGCAGGTGAAGAAGACCGAGCGCTTCGGCACGCCACGGCTGTCGGTCATCGCGAACTTCGACGGTGCATGTCCGTCTTTCGCGAGGCCGAACAGCATGCGCGTGCCCGAGTAGAGGCCCGAATTCGCACTCGAGGCGGCCGAGGTGAGCACGACCAGCTGGATCACCACCGCTGCGAGGCCGAATCCGGCGGTGGCGAGGGTCGCGACGAACGGACTCTTGTCGGGCGCGATTTCGTCCCATGGCGTGACCGCCATGATCACGGCAAGCGCTCCGATGTAGAAGATCAAGATGCGAATGACGATCGAATTGATCGCTTTGGGCAGCGTCTTGCGTGGGTTCTGGGTCTCAGCAGCCGCCGTGCCCACGAGCTCGACGCCGATGAATGAGAAGATGCCCATCTGGAACCCGAGCACGAAGCCGCTGATGCCCATCGGGAATATCCCGCCGTGCGTCCACAGGTTGCTGATCGAGGCCGTCGTGCCGTCAGGGGACTGGAAATGGGTCGCCATGAGAATGATGCCGACGACGATGAGCCCGAGAATTGCGACGATCTTGATGATCGCGAACCAGAACTCGGTCTCGCCGAAGATCTTCACCGGCTGCAGGTTCAGAAGGGTGAGCACCGCGGCGGTGATGAGGGCTGGCACCCAGGTCGGGATATTGGGGTTGAACCACTGCACGTACGCCGTGATCGCGACGATGTCCGCGACGCATGCGATGACCCAGGAGAACCAGTAGTTCCAGGAGACGAAGAACCCGGCCCACGGGCCGAGCATGTCTTTCGCGATATCGCCGAAGGTCTTGTAGTGCAGGTTCGAGAGCAGCAGCTCGCCGAGGGCGCGCATGATGAAGAAGACGAAGAAGCCGATGACCAAGTAGACGAAGATGATCGCGGGGCCGGAGACGCTGATGAGCTTGCCGGAGCCGAGGAAGAGCCCGGTGCCGATCGAGCCGCCGATCGCGATGAGCTGCAGGTGGCGGTTCTTGAGGCCGCGCTTCATTCCTCCGTCGGGTTCTTCGGCGGCGGCGCTTCCGCCCTGATCCTTCGAGGAATGGGTTTCGGTGGTGGTCATGACACTCCTATGTGTGCGGGATCGCATCGACTTCCTCGATGCGGATGGGGATACCGGAGAAAGTTCGTTGTCAGGCGACGACACGAAACACGTCGAGGGCAGGATCGGCCGCGCCGCGCACGTACCCGGCCGGGCTGGCCGAGGTGGCGCGCAAGAAGGAGACGACCTCAGCAGAGAGCACCTCTCCCGGGAGCACGTTCGGCACACCGGGTGGGTACGCCGCGAGTGCATCTGCGGAGACGCGGCCGACGGCATCCGTTGCCGAAACGACTTCGACGCCGCTGAAGAAGGCCTCGCCCAGGCCCATGGCGCGCTCGCACTGCGACGGGAGGGCGATGGGCCGCTCCGGCTCCGCATCGGCCTCGGGAAGCGCTTGCAGTGCGGTGAGGAAGCGGTCGACATCGATGGCAGACGTCGCTCCGACGAGTGCGAGCAGCGCGGAGGGAGTGGAGAGTTCGCAGTAGACCCGGTGGTCGCGCAGCAGCAGGTGTTGCGCATCCCCGCCTGTGATCCCGGCGCCGCGGGTGTCGATGGCGATCTTGAGCGGATCGTTCGCGATGGCGTCCGGTCGTGCAAGCACGTCCGGCGTCGCATCGCGGTAGCGGCGATCGGCACGCACGGCCGTGCGGATCGCTTGCGCGGAGTCGATCGCGCATCCGACGAGATCGGGGCGCGTGGCGATGTGCCTGCGCGCCTCGTCGAGCGAGGCGAGCAGGAGCGCGCTGCTCGACGTCGACTGGAAGGAGCGCACGACGCGATCGACGAGCGATTCGAGGTCCTGCGCGTGCGGACCGTGGCCGAGGTGCAGCATCGCGGATTGCGTGAGCGATCCCGCCGCTTTGTGCGTGCTGGAGATCACGAGGTCGGCACCGAGACGCGCGGCGTTGGCCGGCAGATCGGGGTGCATGCCGAAGTGGGACCCCCATGCCTCGTCGACGATGAGCGGGACGCCGTGGTCGTGCGCGACACGAGCGATCGCGGAGATGTCGGCGACGGCGCCGAAATAGCTCGGCGACACGATGTAGACCGATGCGCTGTCGGGATGCTCGGCAAGCGCTTCAGCGACCTGTGCGGCGGTGACGCCGTGCGAAGCGCCGAGCCCGGCGTCGACGGAACCCTGCACGAAGTGCGGGTCGAGCCCGACGTGCGTCGCGCCGTCGATGACGCTCGAGTGCACGCTCCGCTGCATGACGACCTCGACACCCAAGCCGCGCGCCACCGTCGTCGCCACATGGTTGCCCCCGGATGCGCCGTTCGTGACGAACCACGTGCGGCTGGCTCCCCACGCCTCGGCCGCGAGCTGCTGAGCGCGCATCAGTGGGGTGACTCGGCCAGGGGTGGTGAGGTGCCAAGTCTCCTGATCGACACCGCTGAAGAGCACCGGGAAATCGATGCGCATGGCATCGGCGCCGACGAGCGCTGCGACACCGGGGGCGTTCTCCACAACCCCGTGGTGCGCTGGCACGTGCAGACGCTGCCAGTCCTGCTGGGCGAGGGAGCGGAGCGCGTCGACGTACGGCGTCTCCTGCTGGCGGGCTGCTGTAGAGGCGACCGCGCGATCGCGGTGGAGGGAATCGAGCACGCCCCTCACCATAGGCAAGGCTGCACCCCTGCGGAATATCAAGCATTCGCACTGAGTGACATAGTGTGTATCAGGTGATGAACCTTCAGCAGTTCCGTGTGCTCCTCGCCGTGCGCGAGCACGGCAGTCTGACGCGTGCCGCTGACGCGCTTCGCTACGGCGTACCGACGGTGACGCATCACCTGCGTGCGCTCGAAGCGCACCTTGGAGCGGAGCTCGTACTGCGCGATCGAAACGGGGCGCGGCTGACCGAGCTCGGGGTGCTGTTCGCCGACGAGGTAGTGCAGGTGCTCACCCGGATCGATCGCGCGGAGCGGTCAGTGATCGAGCTGCGCGACGCGGGGGCCGTGACGCTGCGAGTGGGAACCTTCTCATCGATGGGATCGCGGCTCATACCCGCGGCGATCGCCGAGTTGCGCCAGCGGAGCTCGGTGCGCGTCGAGGTCGTCGAAGCGGAGCCTACTCAGGTCGTGAGGCTGGTGCGCGCGGGCGAAGTGCACGCCGGACTCATCTATCATGTGTCCACCGAACCTGGCTTCGTCGGTACTGACCTGATGCAGCGTTCGCTCTTCTCCGAGCCGTACCGGGTGCTCCTCGCGAAAGGCAGCCCGTTGGCTGAGCGTGAAGAACTCGACTTCGCTGACCTCGCCGATACCGCCTGGGTCTGCAGCCGGAGCGATGATGAGGCCTCAGATCGAGTGCTGCGCCGCGTATATCAGTCGCTGGGTATTCCCATGCGCGAGCTCATGCGCACGGATGATCTGTACATGATCCATGGACTGGTCGCCGAGGGGCTCGGCTGCGCGCTCACCACGAGTGCCGCGGTCGATGCCGATTTCGACGTTGTCCTGCGCCCGGCGAAACAGGATCTCGGGGAGCGACGAGTGTCTTTCGTGACTCGACGCGGGCCGATGCCTGCGGCAGTGGGGTGGTTGGGGGAGATCCTCGAGGGGCTCACCGCCGGGCGCCGATAGCCGCGCGAAAACGCGATTCGGCACCCGACGCCGCATGAACGAACCACGACCTGCGCCCTCGGCTACAGCCCTAGCGCGCTCAGCGCCTCTCGCACCGACTGCTGCGCCTCCTCCGCGGTGAGCTGTCGGGTCAGCCAGCGACCCGAGAGCCCCTCCACGAGGGCGGTGAGCATCAGCGCTGCAGCGGCCGGGTCGAGATCGATTCCGCGATCCTGCACCGCCTCGGCGACGAGCCCGTGCACCGAGCGCTGCCACGTCGCTGTCGAGCGCGCCACCGCCGCGGCCTGCGCGGGCTCGAACACGGCGAGGGCGCGCAGCTCGTTCCACGCGATCGATCCCGCACGGATCTCGGGCGCCTGCCCGAACTCGGAGCAGAGCAGTGCAGAGAGCCGCGCCGAAGCCGTCGTGGCGTCAGCGGAGAGGTGTGCGCGATCCTCTGCCCGTGCTGTGACATGGTCGAGGGCTGCTTGCAGTAACCCGTCGCGGTCGCCGAAGTGATAAGCGAGCAGGCCGATTGAGACGCCTGCGGCGCTCGCGACATCCTGCATGCGGAATCCCCGGATGCCTGCGCGAGCAATCGTCTGCTCGCATGCGCTGAGGATGCGCTCTCGAGCATCGTTCGACACATCGACTCCCTCGGATCGCGAGCCCACTTGACACGGGCGCTCTGGCAACTGAAACTGTTTTCAGGATAGGCGCTCACCGAGGCGCCGACAAGGGTGAGCTCCGCAACGCGGTGCAGAAATCGAGGATGTTCATGAACGAAGCGACCAGACCCTTCGAGCTCGTCGAGGCCTCGATCTCAGAGGTGCTCGAAGCGCTTCACCGCGGAGAGATCACGAGCACCTGGTTGACCGAACGCTACCTCGCTCGCATCGACGCCTACGATCGCGGGGTCGACGGCCTGAACGCGGTCGTCGTCACCAATCCCGACGCGCTGCGCGACGCCGCCGAGTCCGATCGCCGTTGGCGCGAGGGCCTCGCACGCGCCCTCGAGGGAGTGCCATTCACCGTCAAGGACTCCTACATGGTCGAGGGGCTCAGCGTCGCGGCCGGGTCGCCCGCCTTCGAGCACCTCATCGCCCAGTGGGACGCATTCACCGTGGCGCAGCTGCGGGAGGCCGGGGCAGTGCTCATCGGCAAGACCAATATGCCTCCGATGGCGGATGGCGGGATGCAGCGCGGCGTGTACGGGAGGGCCGAGAGCCCCTACAACCCGAAGTTCCTTGCGGCAGCGTACGCCTCGGGGTCATCAAATGGGTCTGGCGTTTCGACTGCGGCGAACCTGGCCATGTTCGGCATGGGGGAGGAGACGGTCTCTTCGGGCCGCAGCCCCGCGTCGAACAATGGCCTCTGCGCCTACACCCCCTCATGGGGTGTGCTCAGTATTCGCGGCAACTGGCCGCTCTTCCCCGCGCGCGACGTGGTGGTGCCGCACACCCGATCGATGCCCGACATGCTGCGGGTGCTCGACGTGCTCGTGCACGACGACGCGAATACTCGCGGAGATTTCTGGCGCAATCAGCAGGTCGTCGACTTGCCGAGCCCGAGCGAGCACCGACCGGCGAGCTACCTCGACCTGCGCGACCCCGATGCCCTGCGTGGGAAGCGCTTCGCGGTGCCGGCCATGTACCTGGGCGAGGATCCCAACTTCCCCATCGAGGTGCGCCCGTCGGTGCTCGAGCGTTTCGCCGAGGCGCGCGAACGGCTCGAGGCGCTGGGAGCGGAGGTCGTCGTCACCGACTTCCCGCTCATCGAGCAGTACGAGGGCGATCGACCCGGTCAGGAGAACGTCGGCGCGCTCGGCGTGCTGCCGGATGGGTGGATGGACACGGAGTTCAACCACTTCCTGGCGTTCGGGTGGGACGACTTCCTCAGAGCCAATGGCGACCCGAGCATTCCAAACCTGGGCGCGGTGGATCCGGACACGATCTTCCCCCAACCGCCCGGAGCGCTGCCCGACCGATACGAAGAGGTCGAAGACTACGAGAACCGGTACCGCGCAACCGTGGCGATGGCGCAGCAGGGCATCTCCGATCCACGCGACCGCGGCGACTTCGCCGACGGGCTGCGTGCACTCGTGCAGCTCCGCGAGCGGCTCTTCGAGGCGTGGCTGCACGAGCAGCGCTTCGACGGCGTGGTGTTTCCGGCCAACGCCGACGTGGGAGCGTGGAATGCCGATATTGATCAGGCAGCGGCGGATCAGGCCTGGGCGAACGGCGTCTTCTTCTCGAACGGCAACTACGCCCTGCGGCACCTCGGCATTCCGACGGTGACGACGGCGATGGGCATGATGGACGACATCGGGATGCCGATCGGCGTCACGTTCGCGGGTCGGGCGTACTCCGATCCCGAGTTGCTCGGCTATGCCGCAGCGTTCGAAGCGGGCGGCAGCGGCACGCTCCGCGTCGCACCGACGTCGACTCCCGCCCTCCCCGAGGATCGCGTCGCCTAACGGCGGTCGCTCGGGGCGTCAGCTCAGACGACGTCGCTCTCGGCCTCGTCGAGCGGCTCCGAGAGCGGGACGTAGCGGTCGACGCTCAGGGCGAGTCGGCGCAGCAGCACCCCGAGGCGATCGCGCTCTGATTTCGGAATGCCGCTCAGCAGACGCTCCTCCGAATCGGTGAGTCGCGTGATCGCGGCGTCGACGAGCGTGAGCCCGCGGGGCATCATCTCGACGAGCACCCCGCGGCCGTCGTTCGGGTCGGTGAGCCGGCGCACCAGATCACGTTCGGCCATCCGGTCGATGCGATTGGTCATCGTGCCGCTCGACACCATCGTCTGCTGGCCGAGCAGCTTCGGGCTCTGGCGAAACGGTTCGCCGCTGCGTCGCAGCGCCGCGAGCACGTCGAACTCCCATGACATGAGGCCCGACCGTTCGAAGGCCTGTGCTCGCGCGCGATCGATGTGCTTGGTCACGCGCCACATGCGGGAAAAGATCGCGAGGGGAGCGAAATCGAGATCCGGGCGCGCTGATTCCCAGTCCGCAATGATCCGGTCGACCTCGTCTTCGTGCTTCATCCCTCCATTATCGAGCCAGCGGCCCGTGGTTCGCGACCTGACGTGGTGCGACGGGGCGCGGAGCCGTGGCAGACTAGTACGCGTGCCGAAATCGGCGCGGTCCGCCTTGGTGTAATGGCAGCACGACAGCCTTTGGAGCTGTTAGGTCCAGGTTCGAGTCCTGGGGGCGGAGCGATGGAACGAAGCATCGCTTCGGGTCGTCGCTCCGCGCGGCGCTTACGAGCGCCGTCAACGTCGGGGTAGCGCAGCTACTCTGTGTGTGGGGAGCGATGGAACGAAGCATCGCTTCGGGTCGTCGCTCCGCGCGGCGCTTACGAGCGCCGTCAATGTCGGGGTAGCGCAGCTACTCTGTGTGTGGGGAGCGATGGAACGAAGCATCGCTTCGGGCTGTCGCCGACGAAAGGACACCATGGCAGAGCACCTCGCAGTCGTCATTCTCGCAGCGGGTCAGGGAACGCGCATGAAGTCGGCGTTGCCGAAGGTGCTGCACCGCATCGGGGGACGGTCGCTGATCGCGCACGTTCTCGATGCTGCAGCGGGTTTGGATCCGAACCGGGTCGTGGCCGTGGTCCGCCACGAGCGGGATCGCGTCTCAGCAGCCATCCTCGAGCACGCGCCTGACACGGTGATCGTCGATCAGGATGAGGTGCCGGGCACGGGCCGCGCGGTGGAGCAGGCGCTCGCCGCACTCCCTGAGGATTTCGACGGCTCCGTCGTCGTGCTCTCGGGCGACGCCCCGCTCATCGATACCCCGACGCTCGAGGGGCTCGTGAAAGGGCACCTGAGCGGCGGCCGCGCGATGACGCTGCTCTCCGCCGTCTTCGACAACCCCACCGGCCTCGGGCGGATCCTGCGCGATGACCGCGGCGCAGTGCTCGGCATCGTCGAGGAGAAGGACGCCGACGACGAACAGCGTCGCATCACCGAGATCAACGGCGGCATCTACGTCTTCTCGCGCCGATCGCTGCAGACCGCGCTTGCGAGCATCGATACGAACAACGCGCAGGGTGAGAAATACCTCACGGATGCCGCGGCGCGCATTCTCGTCACGGGCGGCGATGTCGAGGCCGTGGCGACCGACGATCCCTGGACGATCGCCGGTGTGAACGATCGAGCGCAACTCGCTGAAGCGGGGCGAGAGCTCAACGCGCGTATTGTGCGCGCGCATCAGCGTGCGGGCGTGACGATTCAGGATCCGACGACGACGTGGATCGACGCCGACGTCTCCATCGAACCGGACGTCGAGATCCTTCCCGGAACCTATCTGCAGGGTGCGACATCGATCGCCACCGGCGCCGTCATCGGGCCGGACTCGACACTCGTCGACTGCGAAGTGGGGGCGGACGCCCGCATTCGCCGCAGTGAGGCAACGCTCGCGGTCTTCTCAGCCGGCGTGACCGTGGGACCCTTCTCGTACATCCGCCCCGGCACGGAACTCGGCGCAGGCGGAAAGATCGGAGCGTTCGTCGAGACCAAGAACGCGAAGATCGGCGATGGCAGCAAGGTGCCTCACCTCAGCTACGTCGGCGATGCGACGATCGGCACCGACAGCAACATCGGCGCCGGCAGCATCTTCGCGAACTACGACGGCGTGCAGAAGCACCAGACCGTGGTGGGCGATGGTGTGCGGGTCGGCTCGAAGAACGTGCTGATCGCACCCGTTACCATTGAGGACGGCACGTACACGGCGGCCGGCACGGTCGTGCGCAAGAACGTTCCGGCCGGCTCGTTGGCGATGAATGTCTCCCCTCAGCGCAATATCGAGGGTTGGGTCGCGGAGAACCGCGCCGGTACGAGCACCGCGGAGGCGGCGGAGCGTGCTGGAAAGAACGAGAAGTAACCGAGGTTTATCAGGTATGTCAGCACCGATGAGGAGCACGCAGGGATGAGCACAATCGAGATGGCCGGGCAGAAGAAGCTCGTCCTGATCACGGGCCGGGCGTATCCCGAGCTGGCCGAGCAGGTCGCTGCGGAACTCGGCGCCGAACTCGTGCCGACCGATTCGCGTACGTTCGCGAATGGGGAGCTCTACGCTCGGTTCGACGAGAGCGTGCGAGGGTCTGACGCATTCGTGCTGCAGTCGCACACGTTCCCCATCAACGAGTGGCTCATGGAGCAGCTCATCATGGTCGACGCGCTGAAGCGAGCCTCGGCGAAGCGCATCACCGTTGTGGCGCCCTTCTACCCCTATTCGCGCCAGGACAAGAAGGGGCGCGGCCGTGAGCCGATTTCGGCGCGCCTCGTCGCCGACCTGTTCAAGGCCGCGGGCGCCGACCGCATCATGTCGGTCGATCTGCACGCTCCGCAGATTCAGGGTTTCTTCGACGGCCCCGTCGACCACCTCTTCGCGATGCCCGTGCTGCTCGAGCACTTCCGCAAGACGATCGCTCGCGACGATCTGACGGTCGTCTCTCCCGACATGGGTCGCGTGCGTGTCGCCGACGTGTGGAGCGACAAGCTCGATGCGCCACTCGCGATCATTCACAAGCGGCGCGATCCGCTGGTGCCGAACCAGGTATCGGTGCACGAGATCGTCGGTACCGTGAAGGATCGCTGGTGCGTGGTCGTCGACGACATGATCGACACGGGCGGCACGATCGCGAAGGCGGCCGAGGCGCTCAAGGCGAACGGCGCCCGCGGGGTGACGATCGCCTGCACCCACGCCATCTTCTCCGGGCGTGCGATCGAGCACCTCTCGCAGGAGTTCATCGACCAGGTCGTGGTGACCGACACGCTTCCAGTGCCTGCCGAGAAGCGCTTCGACAAGCTGACGGTGCTGTCGATCGCGCCGCTCCTCGCGAAGGCGATTCACGAGGTCTTCGAGGACGGCTCCGTCACCTCCATGTTTGAGGGCGCGGCGTAAGAAAACGCATCGCGTTTTCGCACGCCGCGGTGGCGCGTAGCGCCAGCCTACGGAGCGCAGCGAGGGGTGGCGGCGTAAGAAAACGCATCGCGTTTTCGCACGCCGCGGTGGCGCGTAGCGCCAGCCCACGGAGCGCAGCGAGGGGTGGCGGCGTAAGAAAACGCATCGCGTTTTCGCACGCCGCGGTGGCGCGCAGCGCCAGCCCACGGAGCGCAGCGAGGGGTGGCCCCGGATTGCACCTGCACACCAGTGCGAACGCAACCCGGGGCTTTTTCGTGCGCGGAGTGGTGGAATGGGGCTGTCACTGCACCGAGGAGGCCGCCATGTCCAAGTACCTGATCTCGTTTCCGAGCGACGCGATGGTGGTGTCAGCGGCTGAGTTCCCGCAGGTCGTCGCCGACTCTCACGCGGTCGTGCGCGAGGCCAAATCTGCCGGAGTGTGGGTGTTCGGCGGAGGCATCGATGCAGCGGTCGCGCCCGTGAGGGTCGACGCAGACGGAACCGTGCTGCCGGGGGCCTACCCCCAGGCCCGCCCCCTCGCCGGAGGGTTCACCGTGATCGAGGCTCCGTCACGCGACGTCGCGCTCGAGTGGGCTGCGCGTTTCGCCGCGGCGTGCCGCTGCCCGCAGGAGGTGCGTCGGTTCGACGACGACGCGGAGAGCTGAGACGGCGAGGGGCGCGAACTGGCCTACTCCGGTACAACGTCCACGAGCTTCGTGCCGTACGCGCCCGGCTCGGTGCCGTGGCCGATCTGCGCGTACTGCTGCGGCGAACGCGAGCGCATGACGAGCGCCCACACGATCCCGATGATGGCGGCGGCGAAGACGATGCCGGGCAGGAGGAACGTCGTCGCGTCGGGCTCGGTCTGGCCGAGCATCAGAGGGAAGTTCTGCAGAATCATGACGAAGACCCACAGCAGCGCTGCGCCTGACACCGCTGGCGCGATGACGGTGACCCAGATGCTGAGCCCGCGGCGATCACGGGCGAAGTAGCCGATCACCGCGATGGCGGTGATCGCCATGAGGAGCACGAGGCCCATGGCTCCCGTGTTCGTGAGCCACGTGAACATGGTGAGCACGGGGAAGAGGAACGCGGAGTCGCCGAGTTCTGCGGCACCTCCGAAGACCTCGCCGCCGAGAACGAACGCGATGACGACGATGACGGCGATGACGGTCTGCGCGACGGATCCCGCCCAGGGAGCGCCGGCTCGCGAGGTGCGTGCGAACCATGCGGGCAGCACGCCTTCGCGACCGAGTGAGAAGAAGTAGCGGGCGACCGCATTGTGGAACGCCTGCAGTGAGGCGAAGAGGCTGGTCAGGAACAAGAGCGTCATGATGTCGGAGACGATCACTCCGGTCTGATCGGTCATGAACACGAACATGAGGTCGGGGCCGAACTCCTGGGAAGAGCCGACGATCGCCGAGGGGCCGATGCCGACCGAGAAGGCCCACGCGCTGAACGCGTAGAAGATGCCGATGATGGCGATCGCGGCGTAGGTCGCGCGGGGCACGGTGCGCTTCGGATCCTTCGCCTCTTCGCCGTAGATTGCTGCACCTTCGAAGCCCATGAAGGCGGCAACGCCGAAGACCAGGATGATGCCGAGTGCCGGCCCGAAGAGCGCGGTGGGGTCGAGCGCGGCTGCGGAGGCGCCCTCCGGGGCGGCCCCGAACGAGACGATGTCGAAGATGATGACGACGAGGAACTCGAGCCCGACGAGCACGCCGAGCACTTTGGCCGAGAGATCGACTCGGTTCACGCCGAGTACGCCGACCACGACGATGCAGAGCAGGATCCATACCCACCACGGCGACGCGAATCCGAACTTCGCCTCGAGGAACATGGAGAGCTGGAAGCCGAAGAGGCCGTAGATGCCGACCTGCATGGCGTTGTAGGAGACGAGCGCGATCAGGGAGGCGCCGACGCCGAGCGGACGCGCGAGGCCCTGCGAGATGTAGGCGTAGAACGCACCAGCATTCGTGATGTGACGCCCCATCGCGGTGTAGCCCACGGCGAAGACGGTGAGGATCACGGCGATCAGCAGGAACCCGAGCGGAACCCCGAGCGACTCGGTGACCGCGAAGGAGGTTGTGACTCCGCCCGCGATGACGGTGAGCGGAGCGGAGGCCGCGATGATCATCAGGGTGATCGCGGGGACCCCGAGGGTGCGGCGGCTCAGGCCCGGGTCGTGCTCAGCGGTGGTGGTCTCGGACCGGGGCGCGGTGCTCGGTGCGCTCATCGGGGTACTTCCTCTCACAAATGGCGGCATTGCCGGTGCGGGGGCGAGATACGACAGCCCGCTGCGCTGACGAGTCTAAGAAGCGCGGGGCGAGAGGGGCTATGCGTGGAGCGCAGGGGACCTGGACATGCGCGCAAGGCTGTCCAGATGGATAGTCGGCGACATGTGTGGGGTCGGAAACGGCGACGGGCCGGGGCGCACTGCGCCCCGGCCCGGATCCTGCATCAGAACTCAGAGGGTGTTGCCGAGTTTGAAGCCCTTCTCGCCCTCGCTGTCGCGGGTGTACGAGAACCCGTCGGCGCCGATGGTCACGGCCATCTCTGAGCTATCGGTACGCGCGACGACTGGCTGCGGATTGCCGTCGAGATCGAGCACGAGCGACCCGTCGGTGTACCACGACGGCACGACGGGGTTGCCCCACCAATCGCGGCGCTGATTGTCGTGCACATCCCAGGTGACGACGGGGTTGTCTGGATCGCCGGTGTAGTAGTCCTGGGTATACACCTCGACCCGGTGGCCGTCGGGATCGCGCAGGTAGAGGTAGAACGCGTTCGAGACGCCGTGGCGGCCCGGGCCGCGCTCGATGCTGTCCGACTTGCGCAGCGCGCCGAGCTTGTCGCAGATCGCCAGGATGTTGTGCTTCTCGTGGGTCGCGAAGCAGACGTGGTGCATGCGCGGCCCGTCACCGCCCGTCATCGCCGTATCGTGGACGGTCGGCTTGCGGCGCATCCATGCCGCGTAGACGGTGCCCTCGTTGTCCTGGATGTCCTCGGTGACGCGGAAGCCGAGATTCTGCATGAATCCCACCGCGCGCGGCACATCGGGCGTGATCTGGTTGAAGTGGTCGAGCCTGACGAGTTCGCCGGGCACGTGCAGGTCGTAGCGCCACGACATGCGCTCCGTGTGCTCGGTCTGATGGAAGAACTCGTAGGGGAACCCGAGCGGGTCGACCACGCGCACCGAGTCGCCGATGCCTCGTACGAAGCCGTTCGGGTTGCGACGCACCTCGCAGCCGAGCTCCTCGTAGAAGGCGACGGCCAGGTCCAGATCCTCAGGAGTGCGCACGCGGTAGGAGAACGCGGCGACCGCGGCGACCGGTCCCTTGCGCAGCACGAGGTTGTGGTGGATGAACTCCTCGGTGGAACGGAGGTAGATCGCCTCGTCGTCCTCGGTCGTCACGTAGAGCCCGAGAACATCGACGTAGAATTCGCGCGATGCGGCGAGGTCGGTGACGATGAGCTCCATGTACGCGCAGCGCAGGATGTCGGGTGCGGGTGACGTCGGGGTTGCGATCGGATTCTCCGAGATGATCGGAGCCTCCTTCGTCACCCAGAATCCCGCGGACTGCTTGTCTTCTTCATTCAGTTTTGCCATGGTGTGCCTCCTTGCGATTCCCTAGCGACCGGCCGGTTACGGAGCGACGACGCCGAATTTGGGCGAGTGCGCTTCGTTGAGCGTGATGTGCACGGCCTGCTGGTCGGTGTAGAAATCGATGGAGCGGTAGCCGCCCTCATGTCCGAGACCCGAGGCCTTCACGCCGCCGAACGG
Source organism: Leucobacter sp. NPDC077196 (assembly GCF_040687075.1). NCBI lineage: Bacteria > Bacillati > Actinomycetota > Actinomycetes > Micrococcales > Microbacteriaceae > Leucobacter > Leucobacter sp. NPDC077196. Next base: position 27,445 of record NZ_JBFBML010000003.1, on the reverse strand, counting down.
GGTGCGCAGGTCGCGGACGTTATTCGAGTTGAGCCACACCATGCCCGCGTCCACCGACTGCGAGAAGTTGTGCGCGCGCTTCAGGTTCGAGGTCCAGATGTACGCCGCGAGACCGTACTTCGTGTTGTTGGCAAGCTCGAGCGCCTCCTCGTCGGTGTCGAACGGCGTGATCGCGACGACCGGCCCGAAGATCTCCTCCTGGAAGATGCGCGCGTCGGGTGAGACGTCGGCGAACACGGTCGGGGCAACGTAGTTGCCGGTGGGGAAGCCGTCAGGTCGCCCGCCGCCGGCGACCAGCCGGGCCTCGTCCTTGCCGATCTCGACGTAGCTCATCACCTTGTCGTAGTGCTCGGGGTGCACGAGCGCTCCGACCTCCGTCGCAGGGTCGGACGGCAGGCCCACGACCACGTTCTTGGCGCGCTCGGCGTAGCGCTCCACGAACTCGTCGTAGATATCCCGCTGCACGAGGATCCGGCTGCCCGCGGTGCAGCGCTCGCCGTTCAGGCTGAAGACGCCGAACACGGTCGCGTCGAGTGCGGCTTCGAGATCCGCGTCTGCGAACACGACTGCAGGGCTCTTGCCGCCGAGCTCCATGGAGAGGCCCTTGAGGAACGGGGCTGCGTTGCCGAAGATCAGCGATCCCGTGCTGCTCTCTCCCGTGAACGAGATGAGCGGCACATCGGGGTGCTTCACCAGCGCATCGCCGGCCTCCTCCCCGAGGCCGTTGACGAGGTTGAAGACGCCGTCGGGCACGCCGGCCTCGCGGAAGATCTCGGCCCACAGCGACGCCGAGAGCGGCGTGAACTCGGCTGGCTTGAGCACAACGGTGTTGCCCGTCGCCAGAGCCGGGCCGAGCTTCCACGACTCGAGCATGAACGGCGTGTTCCACGGCGTGATGAGGCCCGCGACGCCGATGGGCTTGCGGTTCACGTAGTTGATCTGGCGGCCCGGAACCTTGAAGGTGTCGTCGTGCTGGGCGACGATGAGGTCGGCGAAGAACCGGAAGTTCTCGGCCGCCCGTCGCGCCTGGCCCTTCGCCTGCGTGATCGGCAGACCCGAGTCGAAACTCTCGAGCTCGGCGAGCTGCGCGTCGCGGGATTCGACGATGTCGGCGATCTTGTGCAGCACGCGCGAGCGCTCGCGGGGCAGGAGCTTCGGCCAGGGGCCCTCCTGGAACGCGCGCTTCGCCGCGGCGACGGCGAGATCGATGTCGGCCTGCTGCCCGGCGGCTGCCTGAATGTAGTTCTCGTTGGTGACGGGATCGAGCACGTCGAACGTCTCGCCGCCCACGGAGTCGACGAACTCGCCGTCGATGAAGTGGCGGATGCGGTCGGGGAGCCCTGCGGGCTTCTGATGCGTCATGCGGTTTCCTCCATGTGGTGCTGATGGTGGTGGTGCTCTTCGGTGTAGGCGAGCACCGCGTCCAGGGTGCCGGTGCGATGCGCGCGCGCGGCGAGTTCGATCTCGAGCGGTGTCGCCCTGCGTTCGATGAGCTGGAGCAGCTGCTCATGCTCGTCGACGGACTCCGTCGCGCGGGCCGGCACGAAGCTGAACGACGAATTGCGCAGTACGTTCATGCGATTCCAGCCGCGGTGCACGAGGTCGAGAATGTGGGGGTTCGGGCAGGCCTCGAAGAGCACGCTGTGGAATTCGAGGTTGAGCGCCGTGAAGTGCTGCGGATCGAAGGCGCCCGTCAGCGTCTCGCGCATGCGGTCGTTGACGGCGCGAGCGCGCTTGATCTGGTCGGCCGTGATGTCGGGAGCCGCGAGACCGGTCGCCGATCCTTCGACGAGCGCGAGCGTCTGCATCGTGTGCAGATACTCCGTCTCCTTGATGAGCGCGACTTGCGCCCCCACGTTGCGCTCGAAGGTGACGAGCTGCTCGGCTTCCAGGCGCCGGATCGCCTCACGCACGGGCACCACCGACATTTTCAGCTCGGCCGCGATGGGCGCCAGTACCAGCCGGTATCCGGGCACGTACTGACCGCTGTCGATGCGCGAACGGATGAGGCGGTATGCCTGCTCGGACTTGGATTCCGCGCCCATGATCAGCCCTGCTCGCCGGAAGCGCGCGAGGCCTCGTACTTGGCGCGCCACTCTGCGTTCATGGGGAACAAGCCGTCGACGGGCGCACCGCCGGCGACCTGTTCGGCCACCCAGGCGTCAGCCTCCTCTTGTGCGGCAGCCTCAGCCGCCACTTCCGCGAGCAGCGACGGCGGGATCACGATCACGCCGTCGCGGTCGCCCATGATGATGTCGCCCGGCTGCACCGCTGCTCCGCCGCAGCCGATCGTCACGTCGACCTCCCACGGAACGTGCCGGCGACCGAGCACGCTCGGGTGCGCTCCCTGCGAGAACACGGGAATGTCGAACTGCTGCACGGCTGCGAAGTCGCGGACGCCGCCGTCGGTCACGATACCCGCGGCGCCGCGCACCTGAGCGCGGAGCGCGAGCACGTCGCCGACCGTGCCGGTCTCGGGAACTCCGCGGGCCTCGACGACCAGCACCTCACCCGGGTTCACCGTGTCGAACGCGCGCTTCTGCGCGTTGAACCCGCCGCCGTGCGCCGCGAAGAGGTCGGGGCGGAACGGGACGAAGCGGAGAGTCTTTGCGGTACCGAGGATCGTGTCGCCCTCGTGGTTCGGGTGCACTCCGTCGATGAAGATGTCGACGTACCCGCGCTTGCGCAGGGCGGCCGAAACGGTGGCCACGGCAACGCCGTCGAGCTGGGCGCGAATTTCATCGGTGAGCGGTGACTGCGGGGCCGACGCCTCGCCTTCGCCTGCGAGCGGCGCGGAGAGCGGTGTCGCTCGTCCGGTCGCGACGGCTGCAGCGTGCTCCTCCTCGCTGCCCCAGGCTTCGATGCGCTGCAGGTCGTCGACCTGAGGCTTCGAGCCGAAGTCTCCGAAGGGGGTCGTGCCCTGCGTCACCGTGGTGAGGAGTCGGCCGGTGCTCGGGGCGCCCGGAGCGTTCGGCGCATCGACCTCGACCTCGACCACATCGCCGGGCACGACGACGGAAGAGCCGGCGGGCGTGCCGGTCAGGATCACATCGCCGGTCTCGAGCGTGAGGTGCTGCGAGAGATCGGCGACGAGCTGCCCGAACGGAAACGCGAGGGTGTCGCTCGTATCGTCTTGCACGAGTTCGCCGTTGACCCAGGTGCGCACCCGCCATGCGTCTTGCCCGATGCCGTCGGTGGGAATGGCCTTCGGTCCGATCGGGGTGAAGCCGTCCCCGCCCTTGTTGCGCAGGTTCGAGCCCTTATCGGCTGCGCGCAGGTCGTAGAGTCCGAGATCATTCGCCGCGGTGACGGCGGCGACGTGCTGCCACCCGGTCTCGGGCGATACATGCCGAGCCGGCTCGCCGATCACGAGTGCGATCTCGCCTTCGAAGGCGAGGAGCTCGGTGCCCGCAGGCCGCTCGACAACGCCTCCCGTCGGCGCGAGCGATGACGCGGGCTTCACGAAGTACGAGGGGTGTTTCGGAGTGCGGCCGCGCTGCGCGATACGCGATGGATAGTTGAGGTGTACGGCGATGATCTTGCCGGGGGTGTCGATACCCAGTTCTGCGTTTCCGAACGTCATCGTGACCTCGCTTCTACGTTGTATTTGAAATCGTATACGATCTTATTGCTCTTGCCAAGCGATGCGCCGTGGGTGCCGGTGCAGGCGCGGATGCACACGCGTCAGTACGACGCGCGCTTCACCTGTTCGTTCCCTGCGAAGCGTGCGACCAGCGCCTCCGTCTGACGCGCGAGGATGGCGACGTCGGCTCCGACGGCGACGAACGATGCACCAGCGGCGATGTACCGCTCGGCGTCGGCGGGAACGAAGGCGTTCACGCCGACAGGTGTACCGGCGGCGACGGCGAGGTCGATCGTGCGGAGCACGGCGTCAACGACGTCAGGGTGATTCTGCTGTCCGAGCAGGCCCATGGAAGCGGCGAGGTCGGACGGGCCGACGAAAATCGCATCGATCCCGTCGACGGCGAGGATGCGCTCCGCATCTGCGACCGCCGCTGCCGATTCGATCTGCACCGTCAGGCTGAGGGTCTCGTCGGCACGGATGAGGTACTCATCGACGCGGTTCCACCGAGCCGAACGCGCGAGCGCGGAGCCGACCCCCCGCACGCCGCGCGGCGGGTAGCGCACTGCGCGCACGATCTCTTCGGCCTGCTCGGCCGAGTCGACCATCGGCACCAGCAGATTCTGCGTACCGAGGTCGAGAAACTGCTTGATCGTGACGGGGTCGCCGTACGGCACGCGCACGAGGGGTGTGGCGGGGTAGGCCGACATCGCGTGCAGCTGCGCGAGCACGGATTCGAGCCCGTTGGGGGAGTGCTCCGCGTCGAGAAGCACCCAATCGCAGCCGCTGCCCGCCACGATCTCGGCGGTCACCGGGCTGCTGGCCGACGCCCACAGGCCGATGAGGGCGCGGTCGGACGCCGCAATGCGATCCCGCAGCGTGTCGGGGAGGTTCAGATGAAGCGGCATGTGACCGACCCCAGCTCGTGGTAATCGGCGTGCACGGTGTCTCCGCGCTCCACCCACATCGGCTTGGTGAACGAGCCCGCGAGAATGATCTCGCCGGCCTCGAGCGTCTGCCCGTGCTGTGCGAGCTTGTTCGCGAGCCACGCCACGCCGAGTGCGGGGTGACCGAGCACGGCTCCGGCGACCCCCGAGTCTTCGATCCCTTCGTTGCGGTAGAGCAGCGCCTTCGCCCAGGTGAGATCGATCTCGTCGACCTGCACGGGGCGGCCGCCGAGCACCATGGCGCCCATCGCCGCGTTATCGCTGATGGTGTCGACGATCGTGCGCCCTTCGAGCTCGAGGTGCGAATTGAGGATCTCGAGCGCCGGTACGACGTAGGCCGTGGCGTCGAGCACATCGAACAGGTTCACGTTCGGCCCCGAGAGGGGCTTGGCGAGCACGAAGGCCAGCTCCACCTCGATGCGCACGTTCGAGAACCGGTCGAACTCGATGACGGCGCCCGATTCGTGCACCATGTCGTCGTGAATCACCCCGTAGTCGGGCTCGGAAATGCCGGTGGCGACCTGCATCACCTTCGAGGTGAGGCCGATCTTGTGGCCCACGAGGCGCGCGCCTGCAGCGATGCGGCGGTCGGACCACTCCTTCTGGATGGCGTACGAATCCTCGATCACCATGTCGGGGTAGCGGGCGGTGAGTCGGGGGAGGATCGCGCGATCCTTGTCCGCCTGCACCAGTTCGTCTGCGATGGCTGCAATCTGCGTCTGCTCGAGCACGTGACCTCCGTTGTCTGGCGTGTGCTCTAAATCGTATACGATCTCGCGGCATTCGCGCCAGGGGTGTCAGTCGAGGAGTCAGGTGAACCCGCGGTAGCGTTTCGGCGCCCGATCCGTGTCGCATGAGCGGCGTCACTCCATCGACGCGTAAAGGCGGTAGAATAGTATGATGACCTCTTCCGAAAACGCCGCCCCCACCGAATCCGAGGGCGAGCGCACTACCTTCGCCGACCTGGGTCTTGCACCCGAGGTTCTCCGCGCAGTGACGGATGTGGGATACGAAACGCCCTCTGCAATTCAAGCCGCCACGATCCCCACCCTCCTCGAGGGAGCAGATGTGGTCGGCCTCGCGCAGACCGGCACCGGTAAGACCGCTGCCTTCGCACTTCCGATCCTCTCCCGTATCACCCCCGGCCAGGGCGTTCCCCAGGCCCTCGTACTCGCACCTACTCGTGAACTCGCGCTCCAGGTGTGCGAGGCGTTCGAGAGCTATGCCACGCACCTGCCCGAAGTCCACCTCCTCCCCGTCTACGGCGGCCAGGCCTACGGCCAGCAGCTGTCAGCCCTGCGTCGCGGCGTGGATATCGTCGTCGGCACCCCCGGCCGCATCATGGACCACCTCAAGCGGGGTTCGCTCGACCTGACCCAGATCAAGTACCTCGTGCTCGACGAGGCCGACGAGATGCTCAAGATGGGCTTCGCAGAGGACGTCGAGACGATCCTCGCCGACACCCCGAAGGAGAAGCAGGTCGCCCTCTTCTCCGCGACGATGCCCGCTGCGATCCGCCGCATCTCGCAGCAGTACCTCAACGACCCGCGCGAGATCAAGATCGCGGGCAAGACGCAGACGAGCTCGAGCATCACGCAGCGCTACAACGTGGTCTCGTACACGCAGAAGCTCGATGCGCTGACCCGCATCCTCGAGGTCGAAGACTTCGACGGGATGATCGTCTTCACGCGCACCCGCGGCGACTCCGAGCAGGTCGCCGAGAAACTGCGCGCCCGCGGGTACTCCGCCGCCGCCATCAACGGCGACATCCAGCAGGCGCAGCGCGAGCGCACGGTGCAGGCGTTGAAGGACGGCAAGCTCGACATTCTGGTCGCCACCGACGTCGCCGCTCGCGGCCTCGACGTCGAGCGCATCAGCCACGTCATCAACTACGACCTGCCGATCGACACCGAGTCGTACGTGCACCGCATCGGCCGCACGGGCCGCGCCGGTCGCACCGGCGATGCGATCAGCTTCGTGACCCCGCGCGAACAGCGCCTGCTCAAGGCGATCGAGAAGGCGACCAAGCAGCCGCTCACGCAGATGCCGTTGCCGCAGATCGACGAGGTGAACGCAACGCGACTGTCGCGCTTCGACGACGCCATCACCGCGGCGCTCGGCGAGACCCGCCGCATCGACGGGTTCCGCGACATCATCTCCCACTACGTGCGCCACCACGACGTACCTGAGACCGACGTCGCAGCTGCGCTCGCGGTCGTCGCTCAGGGGAAGACCCCGCTGCTGCTGACCGAAGACGATGACCGCAAGTTCGAGCGCGACCGCAAGCAGGCCGCGAAGTTCCTCGAGGATTCGGGGAGCGGTCGAGGCGACCGTCCCGGCCGTGAGGATCGCGGGCCGCGCGAGCGCCGCGACGACCTGCGCATGTACCGCATCGAGGTCGGGCGCCGCCAGAACGTGCAGCCGGGCCAGATCATCGGCGCGATCGCGAACGAGGGCGGGCTGACCCGCGACGACTTCGGACGCATCCAGGTGCGCGACGACTTCTCGCTCGTCGAGCTCCCGGCGAAGCTCTCGGCTGAGACCGTGGCTCGGCTGGAAGACACGCAGATCGGCGGCAAGTCGATCCAGCTCCGCGAAGACAATGGCCCGAGCCCGCGCGGCAAAGGCTTCGACGACCGAGGTGGCCGTGGTGGTCGCGACGATCGCGGTGGCCGCGGCGGGTACGACCGCGGTGGACGCGGCGGGTACGACCGAGATGACCGCGGCGCGCGTTCTGGAGGCGGCTATGGCGGTGGGTACGGCGGAAACCGTGACGACCGCGGTGGACGCTCCTCGGGTGGCGGCTACGGCGGGAACCGCGACGATCGCGGCGGGCGCGACGGCGGCTACGGTGGGAACCGCGATGACCGCGGTGGACGCTCGGGCGGCGGCTACGGTGGGAACCGCGATGACCGCGGCGGACGCTCGGGAGGCGGCTACGGTGGCAACCGCGACGATCGCGGCGGGCGCGATGGCGGTTACGGTGGAAACCGTGACGGCGGCGCGGGCCGTGCCGACGGCAAGCGCAAGCCGCGCTGGTGATCAGCTTGTAGCGGTCTGATATGAGAAGCGGGCGGGGATCCACACGGATCCCCGCCCGCTTCGTCTTACGGTGCGGCCTCGTCAGCCGCTGATGACGTGGGGCTCGGCGACGGCCTTCAGGCCGGCGACGCCGAACTCGCGCCCGTAGCCCGACTGCTTGGCGCCGCCGAACGGGATCATGGGGTGCAGACCGCCGTGCGAGTTGATCCACGTGGTGCCGGCCTGCATGCGAGCGGCGACCTCGAGCGCCCGCGCTCGATCCGACGACCACACCGACGAGCCGAGCCCGAACTCGAGTTCATTCGCCAGCTTCACGACCTCGTCGAGATCGGAGTAGCGGATGATCGGGAGGGCCGGCCCGAACTGCTCCTCGACCACGAGGTCGTTGTGCGGGTCGATATCGGCGATGAGCGTGGTCGGGTAGAAGTTGCCGACGGCATCGCGATCCGGCTCGCCACCGAGCACCACGCGAGCACCCGACGCCTTCGCCGACTCGACCAGGCGATCGACCTCCTCGAACTGCGCGCGATTCTGCAGCGGCCCGAGCACGTTCTGCTCGTCGAGCCCGACGCCCATGGGCACGTTCGCTGCGAACTTCGCGAGTTCGTCGACCACCGCGTCGTATACGGAGTCGTGCACGTAGAGGCGCTTGAGCGCAGCGCACGTCTGGCCGGTGTTGATGAATGCACCCCAGAAGAGATCTTCGGCGATGGCCGCGGGATCCACGTCGGGCAGCACGATGCCCGCGTCGTTGCCGCCGAGTTCGAGCGTGAGCCGCGCGACGTTCGCAGCGGAGGCCTCGATGATGCGCTTGCCCACCGGCGTTGAGCCGGTGAACATGATCTTGCTGATCTTCGGGCTGCGGGTGAGCGCGTCGCCCACAGTGCGCCCGGGCCCGGCGACGATGTTCAGCACGCCCTCGGGCAGCACCTGGTTCATGACCGCAACCAGAGCGAGTACCGAGAGCGAGGTCGTCTCGGCTGGCTTGATGACGACGGTGTTACCCATGCGCAGCGACGGAGCGATCTGCCAGATCGAGATCATCATCGGCCAGTTCCAGGGGGAGATGGCGCCGACGACACCGAGCGGGCGGTAGTGCATCTCGGCGTAGCCCGACTCGTCGTCGATGATGACCTCGACGGGCAGTGGGGTATCCGCCGCAGCGCGCGTCCACGCGACGCAGCCGCCGACCTCGAACCGGGCATTCGGGCCGTTGAGCGGCTTGCCCTGTTCCCGCGAGAGCAGCTCGGCGAGCGCCTCCGACGATGCTTCGATGGCGTCGGCGGCACGGTGCAGGATCGCCTGGCGCTCCGCATCGGGGAGCGCGGCCCAGGCGGGTTGCGCCGCTTCCGCGCGATCGATCGCCGCATGCAGGTCGTCGAGCCCCTCAACGGGAGCGGTGCCGATGCGTTCTCCCGTCGCCGGGTCGAAGACCTCGCGCGTCTCGCCGCCAGCGGGTGTGATGGCTGCAAGCAGGCTGTCGTAGGTGTTCATGGATCCTCCACTTCGAGTCCGGTCAGTGGGTCCAGGGTATGCGGGGGCGGGGGCAGCTGCTTGTCTGGCGAAGCAGTGCCGTTGACGATCGGGGCACACCGTCGCGCTGCGAAGATCCGGGTTCCGAACCTGATTGCGAATCCGTTGAACTCAGCGCTATGCGCGGCGCAGCTCGCTCGGCGAGACGCTGAATGCCGCCTTAAAGATGCGGCTGAAGTGGGCGGCGTCGGTGAAGCCCCAGCGCGCCGCAATGGTCGATACCGTGCGATCCTGCAGCACCGGATCCAGCAGATCGGCACGGCAGCGATCCAGGCGACGTTCGCGAATCCAGGTGGACACCGTGGTGTCGGCTTCGCGAAAGAGCGAGTGCAGATGGCGCGTTGAGATGTAGTGCGCCGCCGCGATGCTGTTGGGCGAGAGGGCAGGATCGCCGAGGTGCAGCTCAATGTGCGCGGTGATCTTCTGAAGCAGGAGCTGGTGCGGATCGCGCTGCGCGGGATCGGCATCGAGAATACTCGAGAAGAGGGTGCCGATGAGGTCGAGGCTGGTGTGTGCGAGCTTGGCGCGCACGCGATCATCGAGGCTCGTGAGCTGCGCGGGGAACTGAGAGAGGAATGCGGTGACGACGGGTGCGAGCCCTCGGTGCTCCCGCCCGAGCGATACCGCGGTGAGCTGCTCGGTGAACGGGATGGGAAGGTCGACCCGATCCTTCGGGAACATCATGATGAGATTGCGGAAGTCTTCACCGAAGAGCAGCGAGTACGGCCGTGAGGTGTCGTAGACCGAGAGGTCTCCCGGGCGCATGACCACTTCGCGCCCGTCCTGCACCAGAATGCTGCTTCCTGTGAGCAGCAGACTCACCTTGTAGTAGCCGCTGCCGCCGTCGGCGATCGTTTCGGAGGTGCGCTCGACGAGATGTGGGCGAGCGGCCACCTCGGTGAAGACGACGTCATCAGCGTTTGCGGAGGCGATACGTGCTGCGAAGGGGCGCTGAGATTCGCTCGACACGCGAAGTGGAACGAATGACGACGCCACGAGGCTGCGAAAGGTTCGCAGATCGTGGGCTTCCTGATGCGGCAAGCGCTGGCCAAAGCTGTGCTGCGCATGTGCAGTGGTCATCCGTCATCCCTCCGACACCCCTGGCGGCTATGTTCGACGCTGCGATCATGAGCCGATGACGTTCCTGCATCGGCCGTACTGTTCTGTGTTTCGCAGCGTTGCTCGAGAGAATACACCTTTGCCGTGTTCGCGCGCCTGGTCAATGGACGTGCCGCTGGGTGGCTCCCGCTCGTGCCCCGCTCCCGCGCCCCTCGCTCACCCCCGCAGCGAGCTGAGCAGTGCGTCGACCGCCTTGCGGGAGCGTGCCGTGCGCCGCGGCTCACGGTCGAAATCGCCGATGAACACATTGCCGAGAGCGGTGGAGATCACTCCCTGCGCGGCGACCTCGTGCTGTGCGTGGGGGGAATCGGGGTACGCCGCGGCGATGAAGGCGAGCAGCCGTTCACGTGCAGACCCGTAGGCCTCGGCGAGCACCGCTGCGATGTCTTCCGACGATCGGGCGAGCTCGACGAAGGCGAGCACGATGGCGTTGTCGGCGCTCGAACTCGCGAACTCCTCGCCGAAGAGGTAGTCGAGGGCGGGTTTGAGCGAATCGATCTCGGGGGGAATCACTGCTGGTGCGACGTAGAAGGCGCGCGCGGCGTCGAGCAGCAGGCGATCCCGATTGCCGACGAAATGTCGCACGTGACCGCGAGACATCCCCGCGGTATCGGCAATGCGGTCGAGCGTGGTTCCGCTGATTCCGTGCTGCGCCATCGTGGTGAGGGTCGCTTCGATGATCTGCTCGCGGCGGGCGTCGGCGACTGAGGGGCGTGCCATTCAAGAATCCTCTCCACTGGCGACGGGTGCGGGTCGTACTCCCGAAGACTAGCGAGTATTTCGTGTTCGCAAAAATTGTCTAGTCAGACTTGACTATTTATCGAGCTCGATCGTACATTGTTCTCACCGGCACCCGCTGGCCCCCGAATTCGCTCATGCGAGAGCAGATTTCGACCCGTCTCAAAGGAGTGACATGGCCGACTACCAACGCCTGGGCGCAGCCCCCGTGAGCGAACTCGCTCGAGAGGAGCGCGTGCGCACCCGTGACGGTGTGCACCTCGCCACAGACGTCTACCTCCCGTCCGCGGGCGACGGTACCAGGGACGACTCGCCGGGCGACACCATCCTGATCCGCCTGCCGTACGACAAGAACGGCGAGTACACGTTCATCCCGCTCGTCGCCGAGTACTTCCTGCAGCACGGGTACCGCGTCGTCGCGCAAGACGTGCGGGGCAAGTTTCGCTCCGAAGGCGAGGCGCTGCTGTTCGTGAATGAGGTGCGCGACGGCGAGGACACGCTCGACTGGATCGTCGCTCAGGCCTGGTCCAACGGTCGTGTGGCCATGTGGGGCGACAGCTATTACGGCTACACGCAGTGGGCTGCCGCTGCGAGCGGGCACCCCGCGCTCAGGGCGATCGCGCCGCGCGTCACCGGTACGGGTCTCGGCGAACCCGTGCACCGTGACCTGGGAACCCGAGTGCGCGCCGTCGAGATGGGTATTACGAACCTGTACCCCCTCACGCACTTCCACGGCAGCGACACGTTCCTCTGGGAACCCGACTGGTCCCGTCGCGATTTCGAAGCGCAGGCCGAGGCGTTCCAGGAGTGGGCTGGCGCGCGGTCGCGATCCTACGATCAGTGGGTGCCGCATCCCGTCACGCTGCCGCGATTCCCGAACGGCAGTGCGTTCGCCGGGCGGTCCGTGCCGGTGCTCCACACAATCGGCTGGTGGGACAATTGCGCTCCGCTCTCGTGGGCCGACGTCGAGGAGATCAAGCAATTTCCTGCTTGGGATGCGCACCACTATCTGCGCATCGAGGCGATCGATCACGAGAGCTATCAGTTCGTGGAGGCCGAAGGCGACCGTGTGGCAGAGCGCACCGAGCAGCAGATCCGCGCCATTCTGCCGCGCACCCTCGATCCAGCGCTCGCGTTCTTCGAGGTGTTCGTGCGAGGCGAAGGATCGATCGTCGACATTCCCCGGGTCACCTGGCAACTCGCCGGAACGGCCGAGGAGCGCACTGAGCCGGCGTGGCCTCCTGCAGGATCGCGGAGCGTGACGCGCTACGCGACCGTCGAGGGCGGGCTCTCGCCCGAGCAACCAGTCGAGGCCCGCGAGCGCACGTGGATGCACGACCCGGAGGACCTCGTGCCGTCGACGGCTCCCGACGCGTTCTCCTACCTCTTGTACCTTCCCGACGAGGCGCCGCTGGGCGAGCGCGGCGACGTACTCGTATTCACCGGGCCGGAGCAGCCGGAAGACGTCGAACTCGCCGGCCCGGTCGGCGCTCGCGTCCGAGTACGGTCGACCGGCCCCATCATGGATTGCTTCGTGCGCGTGCTCGATGTGGCTCCCGACGGCACGGCCGTGCGCATCGCACGCGGCCAGCAGCAGCTGCACGAAGCGCGCGACTCTGCGACGCTCGAGATCGATCTCGGGCACATCGGCTATCGGCTTCGATCGGGGCACCGTCTCCGTGTGCACGTCTCGAGCAGCGACTACCCCGAGTTCCTGCCGCAGCCCGGAACGGGCCGCGACCCGTGGACGGATGGCGTCGAGACCGTGCCGAACACGCAGGCGCTGATCATCGGGGGAAGCGATGCACTCGCAATCGAGCTCCCCGTCGTGAAGGGAGCGCTCGCATGAACGCCGCCCCAGAAGGCTCGCGACGAACCGATCCGCAGCGCCTCGCAGCACTGCCCGAGCCCCGGCTCGAGTTCGTATTCGAGATCCGTGCGACGACCGCCCCCGACGTGCATATCGGTCGCGGCGTCGATGAGGAGCTCAGCTTCACGCCGGTGACCGGAGGCAGCGTGCACGGTCCCGCCCTCACGGGCGAGGTGCTGAACGGGGGAGGCGACTGGGCGGTGACGCGATCCGGAACCGCGCAGCTCGAAGCGCGGTATCTGATCCGCGCCGCCGACGGTGCGGCCATCGACGTGCTCAATCGCGGCTACTTCAGAGCGACCCCCGAGCTGATCGCGCGTATGGAATCCGGGGAAGACCTGCCCGAATCGACCGAGGGTCTCTACTTTCGCACCGCCCCCGTGTTCCAGACCGATGCTCCCGCCCACCGCTGGCTCGCGGAGCACCAGTTCATCGGACTCGCTCGCGACGACGCGGGGCAGGTGTGCATCCGCGTCTTCGTGCTCCAGTAAACCTTCCCTTCTGCCTCCGCAGTACCGCGCCGGATCATCGATGATCCGCTCGCGTCATCGAAAGGACACACCATGCTTCGTACCCGCTTGATCACCGGTGCCGCCGTCGGCGCCGTCGCCCTGCTCGCGCTGACCGCGTGCGCCCCGCGCGACAGCTCGTCTGCCGGAGCCCCGGCTGGCGTCGAGACCGCCGAACTCGTCACGTCGACATCGGCAGGAACAGCTCCCGTCGACACGGTCACCTGGTCGATCGTCGAGGGTGAACCCGCGACGCTCGACCCCGCCTCCTCGGCGAACCTCATCATCCCGAACCTGTGCGACAATTTGCTCGCACTGCAGCCCGACTTCTCGGTCGAGCCCGGCGTCGCAACACGAGCCGAGTGGACCGACCCGACCACCTTCGTCATCGAACTGCGCGATGACGTGACCTTCTGGGACGGCACGCCTCTCACTGCGGCAGATGTCGTCTACAGCCTCGAGCGCAATCGCTCGCCAGAGTCGCAGTGGTTCGCGGCCTTCGCGCTCGTCAACGGCATCGAGGCGACGGGAGACCATGAGGTCACGGTCACCTTCAACGCGCCCGACTCCACATTCCGCGATGCGCTCGCGGGCGGCGGCGGAGCGGTCATGAGCGCCGCCTTCGGTGCCGAGGCCGGAGACAACCTCGGCACGTCCGACGGCGGACTCATGTGCACCGGACCGTACGAGCTCGCCGCTGATGGCTGGACGCCGGGCAATGAAATCGTGACCACGGCGAACCCCGACTACTGGAACGGGTCGCCGCTCGTCTCGAGCCTCACCTACGTCTTCGTGTCGGACGCGTCGACGCTCGCCACGGCACTGACGCAGGGGGAGATCGACGGGGCGCTCAACGTCTCCCCGAGCTCGCGTGCTGCCTTCGAGGGCGATGGCGCCGGCAGCCTCATCGTCGGGCCGTCGACGGCGTCGTACAGCTTCGGGCCCGCCACGCCCGATGGGCCTGCGGCCAATCCCGAGATCCGCCGTGCGCTGAGCCTCGCCATCGACCGGCAGCAGTACATCGACACGGTGCTGAACGGGCTCGGGGAGCCCCAGCGCACGATCGTGCCGCCGTTCACCTTCCACGAGCTGGCGGCCGCAGACGTGTACCAGGCCGGGTACGACGCGCTCGAGGCGCCCGAAGTCGATCTCGAGGCGGCGAAGCAGCTCGTCGACGAGAGCGGTGAGGACCTGAGCGCCCCGCTGGTGCTCGCCGTGCCCGCCGGCGCGACCGAGTTCAAGAACACCGCGCAGATCGTGCAGAGCGCCGCGAAGCAGATCGGCATTGAGATCGAGATCAACGAGATGCAGGCGTCCGATTTCGGGGCCATGTTCTACGACCCCGCCGCTCGCGAGGGAATCGACTTCGTCGCGACCCAGGGGTACCTCGAGACCCCCGGAGTGCTCGGCTACCCGTCGCTGTTCATGCTGCCAGAGGAGCTCGGCGGCGTCTTCAATTGGAGCGGTTACGCGAACGACGAAGTCACCGCCCACATGCAGGCGGCGCGCACTGCGACGGACGAGCAGACCGCGGCTGAGGAGTTCGTCGCGGCGCAGCAGATCTTCGCGCCCGACATGCTCCAGGTCACTCTGGCCGGGGCATATCAGCTGAGCTACGTGAACGACGATCTCACCGGTATCACCACTTCGGTCGCCGTGTACAGCAGCCCCTGGGCGCTGCACCTCGGCGGACAGTAGGCGGCGGAGCAGCGCGGAACGGAATGACAACGTGAACTCTCTTCTCATACGCACCCTCGTGGGGAGGCTCGGCGGTCTCCTGCTGACGCTCTTCCTGGCGAGCGTCGTGATCTACGCCGCGCTGCTCCTGACTCCGGGCGACCCGATCGCCGCGCTCGCCGGTGGGGCGAAGCCCACCCCGGAACTCATCGTCCAGATCCGTGCCGAGTACCACCTCGACGATCCGATCTGGTCGCGCTACCTGCAATGGCTCGGCGGGGTCTTCTCGGGCGACTTCGGCCGATCCTTCGTCTACAAGACCGACGTGCTCAATCTGGTGGCTCCGCGCTTCGGCGTGACCCTGCAACTCGTATTGCTCACCGTCGCCATCATTCTCATCGCGGGAGTCGGATCGGGCATCCTCGCCGCGACGCGCGGCCCCCGGGTCGATCGAGCGGTCGGTCTGCTCACCGCCCTGGGCATGGCGCTGCCCACCTTCGTCGTCGCGATCCTGCTCATCTGGATCTTCGCGAAGACACTCGGGTGGTTCCCCGTATACGGCGAAGGATCGGGGGGCTGGGATCGCCTCTGGCATCTGACCCTGCCCGCCTGCTCGCTCGCGGTGCTCTTCATCGCGTACATCAGTCGGGTGACGCGCAGTTCGCTGGTCGCACAACTGCACTCGGAGCACGTCGAGACGGCTCGTGTGCGGGGCATCCCGCGTGGCCGCATCTTCCGCGTCCATGTGTTCCGCAACGCGGCGCCGCAGATTCTCGCCATCTCGGGCACCACGGTCGCCGGGCTCTTCGCCGCCGCCGCGATCGCCGAGCAGGCGTTCGGCCTCGGCGGCATCGGTTCATTGTTGACTGAGGCCGCCGCTCGCAAGGATCTCCCCGTCGTGCAGCTGGTCTCACTGCTGCTCGTGACGATCTTCGTCGTACTCAACGCCGTCGCCGACATCGTGAGCGCACTCATCGACCCCGACAGCATCAATGCCGGGAGGGCAGCATGAGCGTCGCACAACTCGCGGGGGGCAGGTCCCCGCAAGCCATCACTCGGGTCGCGCGCAAGGACTGGCTCTTCAGAAGCGCGCTCGTCGTCTTCGGCCTGGTCGCGCTTGCCGCGCTGGCAGGTCCGTGGATCGCGCCCTACGATCCCGCCGAACTCTACACCGGCGACGTCAACGGCATCGGTTCGCTCGCACACCCGTTCGGCACCGACGACGTCGGCCGCGACATCCTGTCGCGCGTGCTCGCCGGGGCCCGTACGAGCGTCATCGCACCGATTGCGGTCGTGGTGCTGTCGACGGTGCTCGGCTCGGCCCTCGCCATCGCGGCCGCCTGGTTCGGGGGAGTGCTGCGCGGTGCGATCGCGCGCATCGTCGACGTGATCTTTGCGATCCCCGGGCTGGTGCTCGCCGTGCTCGCCGTGGCGATGTTCGGCAAGGGCGTGCTGGCTCCCGTGATCGCGCTGTCGATCGCGTACGTGCCGGTCGTGGCGCGGCTCACGCAGACCGCGGCATCTCGCGAACTCGGCAAACCCTATATCGCCGCGCTGCGGGTGCAAGGAGTGTCGGGACCAGCCATCTGCTTCCGGCACCTCGTGCCGGCGTTGATCCCGGTGATCGCCGCCCAGGTGGCCGTCGGCTTCGGATACGCGATGCTCGATCTCGCAGCGATCTCGTTCCTCGGGCTCGGCGAGCAGCCGCCCGCCGCCGATTGGGGCTCCATGATCGCAGGCGGCCAGGCCGGCATCCTGGCTGGCGCGCCCGAGCAGGCGCTCTACCCGGCGCTGTTCGTCGTCGTCACTGTGCTCTCCGTCAGCGTCATCGGCGCGCGCATCACCACCTGGGCAGAGGAGAAAGAACGATGACCGCTCCCGTACTCGAACTCGATGGGCTCTCCATCGCCACCCCCGACCGCACGCTCGTGCACGACTGCACGCTGACCATCAGCGCAGGCGAGGCCGTCGGACTCGTCGGCGAATCCGGATCGGGGAAGACGCTGTCGGTGCGGGCCGTCGCAGGCCTGCTTCCGGGGCATTTCACCACTGGCGGAACGATCCGTGTCCTGGGCCAAGACATCTCCGCGACTCCGCCGGCCGTGCTTCGAGACCTGCGGGCGAGGCGCGTCGGCATGATCTTCCAGACGCCCCGCGCCCACCTCAACCCGCTGCGCACCATCGGCGACTTCCTCACCGAAGCCCAGGTCGCCGTCGACGGCGTGAGCCCGGAAGCGGCGACTCGGCGCGCGCAGGAACTGCTCGACGAGGTCGGCATCACCGACGCCGCGCGACGGCTCAAGCAGTTCCCGGCCGAACTCTCGGGCGGACTGCTGCAGCGCGTGATGATCGCCGCAACGCTGGCGATGGACCCCGAGATTCTGCTCGCCGACGAGATCACCACCGCGCTCGACGTCACGACGCAGGAGGAGGTCATGGCGCTGATCGGCGACCTGCGCCGCGAGCGGCAGCTGTCGCTCCTCTTCATCACGCACGACCTTGCGCTTGCGGGCGCCGTATGCGATCGCGTCGCGGTCATGCAGCAGGGGCGCACCGTCGAGACGCTCAATGCCGCGACCATGCGCCGCGATGCGCGGGAGGAGTACACGCGGGTGCTCATGTCGGCCGCGCTCGGCGACGGCACGACCGCCTCGCTCCAGCCGGCAGGCGACTCGCCGGAGCCGGAGCCGGAGCTGGAGCCGGAGCCGGAGCTGAAGCTACATGCAGCCGCGGAGCTCGCGGCCCCGATCCTGTCGGTAGCCGGGCTGCGCAAGACGTTCCAGGTGCGCAGCGCCTCGGGCGGAGGCCGGGAGACGTTCGTGGCCGTCGAAGATGTCGCCTTCGAACTCGCTCCGGGAGGATGCCTGGGCATCGTCGGAGAATCGGGATCGGGCAAGTCGACGACCGCGCGCATCATTTGCGGGCTCGAACGCGCAGACGCGGGGTCGGTGATGGTGGGTGGCGACGATTGGAGCCGACCAGCACGGGGCGGTGCAGCGAGACGCGTGAGAGCGAAAACGGTGCAAATGGTGTTCCAGGATCCGTATCAGTCGCTCGATCGACGGCAGACCGTGCGGCAGTGCCTCACCGAGGCGATCCGCGTGCATCAGAAGCGAGCACCACAAGCGGTCGTCGACGCCCGCATCGGGGAGCTCGCGGGCCAGGCAAGACTCGACACGGCGCTGCTCGATGTCAGACCGCGTGCGCTCTCGGGCGGCCAACGGCAACGGGTCGCGATTGCGCGCGCGCTCGCCGCGGAGCCCGAGATCCTCGTGCTCGACGAGGCGGTCTCCGCGCTCGATGTCACCACGCAGGTGGAGATTCTCACCCTGCTCGATGCGATTCGCCGGGAGACCGGTGTCGCGCTCCTCATGATCACGCACGACCTCACGGTGATTCGCCGGCTCTGCGATGGCGTTGTGGTGATGCGCTCCGGTCGAGTGGAGGAGGCGGGGCCGACGTCGGAACTGCTCGACGCGCCCCGTGCCGAGTACACGCGGCTGCTGCTCGATTCGATCCCGCGGGAGGGGTGGATCCCACGGCGTCGTAGGCTCGGACGTACCTCGGCGATCCCGACGATGACCGGACCCATCGCCGCAACCGCGTCGACCGACGCGCGCTTCGAATCGAAAGGCCGCTCATGACCTCCGCACTTCTCACCCCCGATTTCGAGTTCTGCTTCGAACTGCGCGTCGCCGTCGACGACGCCTTCCCGATCGGCGGCTCGGCGCCCGGAGAAGGTCTGCACTTCGCGCCGATCTCGGGAGGCGCCTTCGCGGGGCCGCGGCTACGGGGCCGCATTCTCGCGGGCGGCGGTGACTGGTGGACGGGGCACGGGCTCACGGTGCGCCTCGACGCGAGGTACGTCATCGAGGCCGAGCTCGATGACGGCACGACGGCTGCCATCGACGTGGTCAACCGCGGTACCTGGCGCACGGACGAGGCCGGCATCGCGCGACTCGAAGCCGGCGAGGAGCTCGACGAGCGGGAGCTCTACTACCGCACCGCCTTCGTGTTTCAGACGGAGCACCCCGCGCTGGAGTGGCTCACCTCGTCGCAGTTCGTGGGCTATGCCCGGCCAGAGCCCGGTCATGTGGTGATTCGCGTGTTCCGACTGATCTAGCACCGTTCGACGACTGATCAAGATTCGCACGCGACGCGGCGTGCACAACAGAGACGAGATGACATGACCGACTTCGCAGACCTGTGCATCGTATCGGGGCGCGTCTTCGACGGCCGAGTGCGAACCGACCACACCGCCGTCGCGGTGCGAGGCGACCGCGTCGTAGCCGTGGGCGACGACGCTCGCGTGCTCGCGCTGCGTGGACTCGGCACCCGCATCGTGGACGCGCGAGGCGGCCTGATCACTCCGGGGTTCGTTGACGCGCACGTCCACGCCGCCTTCGCCGGTGTCGAGCGGCTGAGTTGCGACTTGACCAGTGCACGCACTGCCGACGAGACCTTCGCGCTCATCCGCGAGGCAGTCGACGCGGCCGATGCAGCCGGGGCCGATCCTCATGCCTGGATCACCGGTGGCGGGTGGAGTCACGAGCTGTTTCCAGAGCCCACGCGTCAGATGCTCGATGCGATCGTCTCCGATCGCCCCGTCGCCCTCTCCGATGCCGGCCATCACACGCTGTGGGTGAACTCGCGGGCGCTCGAGCTCGCCGGAGTGACGCGCGAGACGCCGCAGCCGCCCAACGGTCGCATCGTGGTCGACGCCGACGGTGCGCCGACGGGGTACCTGAACGAGACCGCTGCCGAGCTCGTCGGGCGCGTCATCCCGCCGGCCACGAACGACGAGATCGCTGCTGGCCTGCTCAACGCGCAGCAGTACCTGTGGTCGCTCGGCATCACCGGCTGGCACGAGGCGATTCTCGGGGAGTACAACGGCAAGGCCGATTGCACCGCGGCGTACCTGCGCGTGATCGGAGACGGCTCGATGCCGAGTCGCGTTTCGGGTGCCCTCTGGATCGCGCCCGGACTCGAGGAGGCGGATGTGCCCACCCTGGTCGAGCGCTTCGTGCGCCTGCGCGCCGAGAACGCCACGGCCGGCTTCGCGACGTCGACGGCAAAGGCCATGATCGACGGCGTGCCGCACGGCGGTACCGCCGCACTGCTCGAGCCGTACTGCTCCCACGGCGATGGCGCGGGCGACGGCGATGCGGGCGAGCTGCACTTCAGCGAAGCGGCGGTGCGCGCGTTCGTGCAACAGCTCGACGCCGCGGGATTCGCACTGCACCTGCACATCATGGGAGACCGCGGCATTCGGGTGGCGCTCGACGCGGTGGAAGCGGCGCGCGCCGCGAACGGGAGCGGGCCGAGGCACCACGTCGCGCACCTGTCGATGATCCACCCCGACGATGCGATCCGGTTCGGCCCGCTCGGGCTGACCGCGAACATGCAGGCGCTCTGGGCCGCACCCGACCCGTACGTGGTGACGATGATCGGCGAGGAGCGCATGCGCCGCGGGTACCCGTTCCGCTCCCTCGCTGACGGCGGAGCGGATCTGGCGATGGGTTCCGACTGGCCGGTATCGCCACCGGATCCCTGGCTCGCGATGCACGTCGCGGTCAACCGGTCGCTCCCGGCCCCGCCCGAGGCCGCTGCTGCGACCGACGGGAGCCCGGAGGTGCTCGATGCGGCTCAGGCCCTGACCCTTGCGGAGAGCCTCGCGGCCTACACGAGCGGTTCCGCATCCCTGGTGCTCGACGTTCCCGGACGCATCAGTGTGGGCGAGCGCGCCGACATCGCCGTGGCGACGGGCGATCCGTTCACCGGGCCGACGGAGGCTGTGATCGCGACCCGCACCGCGCTCACGGTGGTAGCCGGCGAGGTCGTCTTCGAGCTCGCGCCGTAGTCCACGCACCGGGGGCCGCGGGCGGCCCCCGTGCGTCTGGCGTCCGACCTATTCGGTCTCAGCCGGAACGTCGATGCCGTTCACGCGCTGAATCTCCCGCTGATACTCGGCGACGACGCTGCGTGAGACGCGGCAGTCGAGCAGGATCGTTCCATAGGCGCCCGCTTCGGTCCACGTGCGCAGAGCGTCGATGTCGGCCAGCGTGCGCACCCGTACCCCCGTCGCGCCGAGCGCGGAGGCGACCCCCGCGAAGTCCACGTCGGGGATCAGCATCGGCTCCTGATCGAGGCCGAGCTCGCCGTAGAGATGCACCTCCGCGCCGTACGCGCCGTCGTTCCACACCACGATGACGCAGCTGGACGCGGTGCGAATCGCGGTCTCGAGGTCGGCGAGGGCCATGAGCCCGCCGCCGTCGCCGGTGCTGAGCACCGTCGTCGTGCCCGGAACCGCCGCAGCGACGCCCGCCACCGTCGAGAAGCCGAGGCCGATGGTCTGATAGGCGGTGCCGACCATGATCATCCGCTCGGGCGAGGCGACCGGCCAGTACATGTTCGCCCAGCCGAGAAAATGGCCGCCGTCGGTGGTCACGTGACGCTCGGCCGGCAGCAGCGCGCCGATGCGTGCGGCGACGGCGCGAGGATCGAGCCTGCCATCGGCACACACCCCGTCGGCGACGCCGGTGCTGCGCTCGCGCAGTGCGCCTCCCGGTTCGAGCCCCGCGACCATCGTGCGCCATCCGCCCGCCGGGCTTCCCGACACGTCGCGCACCGCCGCGATTCCCGCGAGCAACCGGTCCAGAACGTCGCGAGCATCGCCCTGCAGCAGCTGATGCGAGATGGGGCGATTCGTCTTCGGAGGGGCGACCTGCTCGGCATCGACGCG
This sequence comes from Leucobacter sp. NPDC077196, assembly GCF_040687075.1. NCBI lineage: Bacteria > Bacillati > Actinomycetota > Actinomycetes > Micrococcales > Microbacteriaceae > Leucobacter > Leucobacter sp. NPDC077196. The sequence continues at coordinate 5,685 of NZ_JBFBML010000003.1, read as the reverse complement.
GATCACGGTGGTGCCGGCGCCGAAAAGATCGCCGAACCGCATGGTGAACTGGTTCAGGCTCGCTCCGACGACGAGTACGACGTCTGCCGTCTCAACGAGCGCCATGGCGCGGTGCTGACCGAATCCGCCGGTCACACCGAGGTCGAACTCGGCGTCGGCGAAGATCCCGCGGCCGAGCGCGGTTGAGGAGGTCAGTGCTCCGAGCGCTGAGGCGATACGGCCGAGCTCCGCAGATGCTCCTGACACATGCGCGCCGTGGCCCGCGATGACGAGGGGGCGCTCGGCTTCGAGGAGGGCGACGACGGCGGCCTCGATCTGGTGGTCCGCTGGGCGGGCGTGCGGGGCGGAGATCGACGAGGAGGCCATAGAGGATCCGCCGCTACCGTGATCCGCCGACTCTGCGGTGGGCTCGACGCCCGAGACCGACGCAGAGAGGGCGGCCAGCACGGCGGGGTCGGCGAGGTCGATCCCCGGCGCCGCAACTGCCCCCGTCGACGCGGCCTCGGTCTGCGACCTGCCCGCCCCGACGATCTCCGCGTTCACGAGGTCGTAGGGAATCGCCAGCACGACGGGGCGCCGAACGCGCAGCGCATAGGCCGCAGCGCGTTCGACCGTGCGCGAGATGTTCGTGACTGACAGCGTGTGCGTGCGGATACCGAGGGCCGCCGCCAGCATCTCCTGATCCACGTCCCACGGTCGAGGGCCGGTGCTCGGGGCGTCGCCGACGACGACGAGCATGGGGGTGCGCGCCTGGGCCGCTTCGGCGAGGGCCGTGAGCGCGTTGGTGAAACCGGCCCCGTACGTGGTCGTGGCGATGGCGAGCTCGCCGCTGACGCGCGTGTAGGCATCGGCGGCCGCGACGGTGCCCGCTTCGTGGCGCACGGCGACGTACTTCAGGCCGAGGTCGCCGAGCTGCTCGATGAGATGGGCGTTGCCGTTGCCCATCAGGCCGAACATGAGTCGGGAATGGGGGGCGAGTGCGTTCGCGAGCGCGCGCACCAGGGTGGTATCAGACATCACAGGTCCTTCGGGAGAGTACTCGAAATACAGGGAACCGTGTATGTCTCGCCGGGCGGCATCGCTCCGGCAGCAGCGCCCCTTTTTCGAGCGCCTTCCCCGGCAGGGCCGGAAGAACCTCGACCGAGCTGGACCCCTCTATCTTAGTGAGCGGCGCCGCGGTGTCGATAGCGGAGAGGAGCGGCTACCAGATCACCGGTAGCTCTGCGCGATGCGCTCTGCCGCCTCCTGCAGCGCGTCGACCACCTCGCCGATCGTCTCGGGCACTTTGAAATGCACGACTGCGATCGCTGCCGGCGGCTCGCCGGCGATGCGCAGCGGCACCGCGATGCCGGTCACATCGTCGATGACTTCGGCTCGACTGAGCGCGTACCCCTTGCGTCGCGCTTCGCTGCCGGCTCGGCTCATCTCGGGATCACCGAGGTAGGCCTTCCGCTCAGCCCGGGTGAGCGACGATTCGATGGCGTGGCCGGGGGCTCCGCGATGCAGCGGGTGGCGCACTCCGGGGTTTCGGGCGATGGTCGCGGCGACGTTCGACGGTTCGGCGGTCACCAGTGTGACAACCTCATCAGCGTCGAGCACCGTGACGAACGTCGTCATGCCGAGTTCATAGGCGAGCTCGGTGATCACGGGCATGGCGGCGGTGTGCAGCGCCGGCGCGACCCCGCGGGCGAGCACGGTGAGTTTGGGGCCGAGGCGAATCAGACCCGCCTCATCGCGAGCGACGAAGCGGTGCTGCTCGAGCGTGCGCAGGATCCGGTACGCGTTCGATCGGTGCACCTCGAGCCCGGTTGCGAGATCTGCGATGGACATGGGCGATTCGGCCTCGGCGAGCAGTTCGAGCGCGCGCAGGCCACGGGACAGCGTCTGGGAACCGGCGTTAGTGCCGGTGGTCGTGCCGGCTTCGCTCGCGGGGGTCATGGCTCCTATTCTGTCGGATTCCTCGATGCTTGCGTGTTGCGCGCGAGCGATGCTCGACATATTCTTGCTGTGCAGTATTCAGACTTGATGTTCATATATTGAACATTGCCCACGGTGCAGGCTGCGGGCAGTGAGGAGAAACAGTGCAGTTCCATCACCACGGGTACGTCTCAACCGATCCGCGCATCCTTCCGGCGGCAGGTGTCGGCATCGACCGTCCCGTTGACCTGCCCGAGGAGATCGACGTACTGATCGTGGGATCGGGGCCGGCCGGTATCGTCACCGCAGCGCAACTGGCACAGTTCCCGAACGTGGTGACCCGCGTCGTGGAGCGCCGCGACGGGCGACTCGTGCTCGGGCAGGCCGACGGAATCCAGGCCCGCAGCGTGGAAACCTTCCAAGCGTTCGGCTTCGCTCGGCAGATCACCGAAGAGGCGTACCAGATCACCGAGACCGACTTCTGGAGCCCCGACCCCGAGAATCCGGCGAACATCGTGCGCAGTTCCATCACGCCCGATGATCCGAAGGGCATCAGCGAGTTTCCCCACCTCATCGTCAATCAGGCGCGCGTCATCGACTACTTCGCGGAGTACGCACGGCGCGCTCCCGCTCGCGGTGACATCGATTACGGCTACGAGTTCGTCGATCTTGAAGTGACGGGCGAAGGGGAGTACCCGGTTACTGTGACGCTGCGCAAGATCTCCGGCTTCTCCGGCGCCGGGATCAACGCCGCGAAGTCGGGTGACGACGAGGGGGAGACCGTCGTCGTGCGAGCCAAGTACGTCGTCGGGGCGGACGGCGCGCGCTCCTCGGTGCGGCGCTCGATCGGCGGATCGCTCGCCGGCACGTCATCACTGCACGCCTGGGGCGTCATGGACGTGCTCGCCGTGACCGACTTCCCTGACTTCCGTAAGAAGTGCATCATCCATTCGGCAGCCGGCAGCATTCTCCACATCCCGCGTGAAGGCAACCACCTGGCGCGCATCTACGTCGACCTGGGTGAGACCGATGAGCACGATGCCGGCCAGGTGCGCGGCACGTCGCTCGAAGACGTCATCGCTCGGGCGAACGCGATTCTGCACCCGTACACGATCGACGTGCGCGACGTGCCCTGGCACAGCGTCTACGAGGTGGCGCACCGGCTCACGGATCGCTTCGACGACGCCGCGTCATCGCCCGACGGAAAGGGTCGCGTCTTCTTGATGGGTGACGCCTGCCATACGCACAGCGCCAAGGCGGGTCAGGGGATGAACGTCTCGATGCAGGACGGCTGGAATCTGGGCTGGAAGCTGGGCTATGTGCTCGAGAGCCGCAGCCCGGAGACGCTGCTGAAGACCTATTCCGACGAGCGGTGGGTGACCTCGAAGAACCTCATCGACTTCGATCATCAGTGGTCGACGCTCATGGCGAAAAAGCCCGAGGAGTTCGCCTCTCCCGATGAGGTCGCCGAGTTCTACGTGCAGACGGCCGAGTTCCCGGCCGGATTCATGACGCAGTACACCGATTCCGTTCTGACCGGTTCAGATGAGCATCAGGATCTGGCGAGCGGCTTCACGCTCGGCAAGCGTTTCAAGTCGGTGCTCACGACTCGCGTGGCAGACGCCGTCGACGTGCACCTCGGCCACCACCACCGTGCCGACGGTCGCTTTCGCATCTACGCGTTCGCGGATGCGGACGGTTCGCGCCTCGATGCGTGGGCGCAGTGGATGCTCGAGTCTGCAGAGTCACCGCTTGCCCGTTTCACGCCGCAGGGGGGCGATCTCGACTCCGTGTTCGACGTGAAAGCGGTGTTCCAGCAGCATCATCACGACGTCGATATCGCTCGGGTCTCGCGACTCTTCCTGCCCGCATCCGGCCCATTCGGGCTGACGGACTACGAGAAGATCTACGCGGCGCATCCGAGCGACGACATCTTCGACGCGCGCGGCATCAATCGCGATGGCGCCCTCGTCGTCGTGCGACCCGATCAGTACGTCTCGGCGATCCTGCCGCTGACGGCGACCGGCGAATTGACCGAGTTCTTGAGCGGAGTGTTTCTGCCTCAGACCTGACGCGCTCGCTTTCGCTTCCGGTTGATCGCGGTCACCACCCAGGTGACGAGCCACAGCCCGACCCCGATGGCGAGGAGCAAACCGGCGATCTCGTACTGGATCCAGTCCTCGACGCTCCTCGCCCAAGGCCCGACGAGGAAGAGCGAGAGTGCAGCGCCGAGGATCGGGATCAGGGTCGGTGCACGGAAGCCGCCCTCGACCCGCGGTTCCCGTCGCAGCACCAGGAGCGCGATATTGACGACGGCGAAGACGCACAGCAGTAGGAGGCCGGTGGTGCCGCCGAGCGCGCCGACGATTCCGTCGTCCGAGTTCAGGTTCACGTAGACGACCAGGCCGACGGCGAGCAGTGTGCTGAAGAGGATTGCCACCCAGGGCGAGCGACGCTTCGGCAGCACCTTGCTGAGCACCCTCGGCAACACGTCCTGCTTGGCCATGCCGTACAGGAGACGGCTGGCCATGAGCATGTTGATGAGCGCCGTGTTGACTACTGCGAACACGGTCAGGAAGGGGAAGATCGCGTCGACCGGGATACCCGGCGCGCCGATGCGCACCACGTCGAGAAGAATGCCGGCGTCGGGGTTCTTCGGGTTGAGCAGGTCACCGGGCGGAATGACCATGATGACGGTGACCGCGACGAGCATGTAGACGATCGCGCAGATGCCGAGGCCCGTCAGCATGATTCTGGGGAAGTCGCGCTGGGGATTCTTGCACTCCTCGACGAGGTTCACCGAGTCCTCGAATCCGACCATCGCGAAGAAGGCGATCGCGGTCGCCATCGTCACGGCCGCGAACGCGCCGCGGTCCTCAGGAGTCTCGAAGACGACGAGACGCGAGACGTCGCCGTTGCCCTGCACGATCGCAATGATTCCGATGAGGATGATGACCGCCATGATCGCGATCGTCACCAGCGTGAGCACGAGATTGAACTTCACGCTCTCGCCGACGCCGCGCAGATTGATGAGCGCGAGGACGAGGATGATGGCGATCGCTGCGAACATGGTCGCCGTCGCGTCTTGCGGCACGCCATCGAAGAACTGCCCCATGCCGATGAGGAGATTCTTGCCGACCAGCGTGGCCGACGTCGCGGCGCTGGTGATGCCCGAGGACGCCACCGCGAAGGCGATGATGAAGGTGACGAAGTGCACTCGGAACGCCTTGTGCGCGTACAGAGCCGCCCCGGCAGCCTGCGGATACTTCGTCACGAGCTCCAAGTACGAGAACGCGGTCAGCGTTGCGATCACGAAAGCGAGGAGGAACGGGAGCCACGCGACACCGCCGACCTGGCCGGCGACGCGACCGGTGATGGCGAAGATGCCGGCTCCGATGATGTCGCCGATGATGAGGAGCAGGAGCAGCTTCGGTCCGATGACCCGCTTGAGGCCGGTGCCGTGCTCGCGCGGATCGTCGCCGATCGCTGCGACGGCTTCAGTGTTCAACTGCGCCATGATGCATTCCCATTGCGTGCGTCGTTGCCGGTATCGATGGCCATCGTTCGCCGTGAGAACAGCGGGCGAGCGATGGTTCGGCTAACTGTATCGCGCCGCTGCGACATTGCATCCCTGGGAAACGAGGAGGACGAACTGAGGCCCCGGCATCCATCAGGCGGATTCAAGGGGTGGTCGCAACACCGATTGAACTAGACAAGTTCTAGCAGACGCTCGGCTGGAGTTTTCCAGCCGAGCGTTTTGCGTGGGCG
>NZ_JBFBML010000002.1:0-271780 GCF_040687075.1 Leucobacter sp. NPDC077196 | reverse complement strand
TAGCGCTCCACCCCGCGCTTCGCTCCGTGGGCTGCCGCCATGGGCGGCACCGAGCGCTACAGCGCCACGCGATGCGTGCCGCTTTAGTAGCGCTCCACCCCGCGCTTCGCTCCGTGGGCTGCCGCCATGGGCGGCACCGAGCGCTACAGCGCCACGCGATGCGTGCCGCTTTAGTAGCGCTCGCCCACCCGCACGACGTAGCCGGCGTCGCGCAGGGCCTGGGCGACGATCTCGCCGTGGTCGTGGCCGCGCGTCTCGATGTGCAGCTCGAGCTCAACCTCGCTGATAGGCAGCTCGGTCGCGTGGCGTGTGTGAATCACCTCGACGACGTTCGCGTTGTGCTCCGCGACGATCGACGCCGTGCGCACCAGCTGACCCGGCACGTCGGGCAGCAAGATCCGGAGCTTCATATAGCGCGCCGAGGCGGCCAAGCCGTGACCAATGACGCGCTGCAGCAGCAGGGGGTCGATGTTGCCGCCCGAGAGGATCACCGCGGTCGGCCCGCTCACGCGAGCCTTGCCGGCGAGCATCGCTGCGACTCCGGCCGCGCCGGCGGGCTCCACGACCATCTTCGCGCGTTCCAGCAGCACGACGATGGCGCGCGCGATGTCGTCGTCGCTCACGGTGACGATCTCGTCGACGTAATCGCGCACGTATTCGAAGGTGCGGTCGCCGGGCCGCGCGACGGCGATGCCGTCGGCGATCGTCGGCCTCGTCGTGATGGTCACCGGCTCGCCCGCTTCGAGCGACGCCACGAAGGGCGACGCGTTCTCCGACTGCACCCCGATGATGCGCATGGGGGTGCCATTACGCTCTGCGCGCAGCTTCGCCGCCGCCGCGACGCCAGACACGAGCCCGCCGCCGCCGATCGGCACGACAATGGTCTCGACCTCGGGCGCGGATTCGAGGATCTCGAGCGCGACGGTGCCCTGACCGTGAATGACCGCTTCATGATCGAAGGGCGGGATGAAGACGGCGCCGGTCTCGGCCACGAACCGCTGCGCCGCCGCATTGGTCTCGTGGAATGTGGCGCCCTCGAGCACGACCTCGGCACCGTATCCGCGGGTCGCCTGCAACTTGGGCAGTGCGACGCCGAGCGGCGTGAAGATCGTCGCCTTGATCCCGAGCTCGCGGGCCGCGAAGGCGACGCCCTGGGCGTGGTTTCCCGCGGATGCGGCGACGACGCCGCGCGCGCGCTCCTCCGGGGTGAGCTGCGTGAGCCGGTAGTACGCACCGCGAAGCTTGTAGGCTCCGGTGCGCTGCAGGTTCTCGCACTTCATGTACACCTTCGGCACCTCGAGAATCTCGGCGAGATACCGCGAGCTCTCGAGCGGGGTGCGCTGCGTCACCTGATGCACGACCTCGAGTGCCCGCTCGAAATCTGCCAGCGTGGGCGCGGGAGCCTGCGCGGAAAGCACCGCTGCGGGGGTCTGCTCGGTCATGAACGTCCTTCCTTGCGCCGCATCTTGGCGACGGCGCGCGCCCGATGCCGGGCACGATGCTGCAACTGGTATCTCCGGTGATAGTCGGCGACGGGGTCGATACCCGTCTCCCACTGCCGCTTGACGAGCGTGTTGACGATGGAGTTCGCGGCCGCGGCGAGCGGAACGGCGAACAGCGCCCCGGGAATGCCCGCGAGCAGCGCACCCGTCGACACCGCGAGCACGACGCCGAGCGGGTGCACGCGCACGGCGCTTCCCATGACCAGCGGCTGCAGCACGTGCCCCTCGATCTGATTCACCAGGATCACCACACCCAGCATGAGGAGCGCGTTCACCGGCCCGTTGTAGACGAGTGCGACGAAGGCCGCGAGCACGCCGGTGCTGATAGCGCCCAGGAACGGGATGAACGACCCGAGGAAGACGAGGATCGCGATGGGGATGGCCAGGGGAACCCCGAGCACCGCTGCACCCACGCCGATGCCGACCGCGTCGACGAAGGCGACGAAGATCTGCACCCGCACGTACTGCCCCACGGAGACCCAGCCGGCGCTACCAGCGGCATCGACCGGAGCGTGCGCGCGGGCGGGAAGGAATCCCAGCACCCAGTTCCAGATGCGGCGTCCGTCGATCAGCATGAAGATCAGCGAGAAGAGGGTGAGCAGCAGGCCCGCGACGAACTGTCCGGCCGATGTCGCCACACCGAGCGCGCCGTTCCAGAGTTCGGATTGGTGTTCTTCGACGGTCTTCCAGAGCTGGTCGGTGAACGCACCGATCTCCGTCGCCGAGATGCCGAAGGTCGCCTCCGCCCAGCGGAGCATTTCCCACCACACCTCTTCGGAGCGGCTGGCCACGTCGCCGAGTCCGTCGCGCAGCTGCGTGACGATGAGGGTGACCAGCACCCAGACCATGGCCACAAACAGGGCCAGTGCGAACACGACCCCGAGCGAGCGCGGCAGCTTCTGCCGCTCGAACCAGTGCACGACGGGCGCGAGCAGGGCGGTGAGCAGGATGGCTACGAGCAGCGGAATCACGATGATCCGCACCTGCACGACGAGCCACAGGAAGCCCGCGAGGGCGACGCCGATCAGCACCAGGCGCCACGACCACGCCGCCGCGACCCTCACTCCGAGGGGCAGCTCATGTGCCGCGTCGCCTCGGGAAACGACGTCTCGGCTGTTCTGGGGGTCTTCCACAGGGCAATCCTAGCGACGGAGCGATTCGAAGCTGGTCATACGCTGCGTTCGCGCAGCTTGCCGAGCCACCGACGCACGAGCGCGTCCTTCCGGGCCGTGAACGGCGGCATGATCGTCGAGGCGAGCGTGTCGGGCGTGAGCGGCTTCGCGAGCACCGCCTTCTCATGGCTGAACGCGCGGAACGACCGTTCACCGTGATAGGCGCCCATGCCGCTCTCTCCCACGCCGCCGAAGGGCAGATCGGGAACCACGAGGTGCAGCGCCGGGGCGTCGAACCCGAGCCCGCCCGAGCTCGTCTCTTGCTCCCATCGACGACGCACGGTCGGGTTGCCGCTGAACACGTATGCGGCGAGGGGCTTCTCGCGGCCTCCGACGAACGCGAGCGCATCGTCCAAACCCGACACCTCGACGAGCGGCAGGATCGGGCCGAAGATCTCATCGCGCATCACCGGCGCGCCTCGATCCACCTTCGCCAGCAGGGTCGGTGCGATGAACCGCTGCTCGGCGTCGTGCTCGCCGCCGAAAGCGATCTCACCGTCGGCGAGGTACCCGACGAGCCGGTCGAACTGCGCGGCGTTGACGATGCGGCCGTAGTCGGGATTCTGCGCCGGTGCGCTCCCGTAGAGGTCGTGCACGGCTTCGGCGAGCAGCGGCGCCAGCTCTCGGAGTATCTCAGGCCGTCCGAGCACGTAGTCGGGTGCGACGCACGTCTGGCCGGCGTTCATGAACTTGCCCCAGGCGATGCGCTGGGCGGCGAGGTGGAGGGGCACCGTGCCGTCGATGTAGACCGGGGACTTGCCGCCGAGCTCAAGGGTAACCGGCGTGAGATGCTCGGCCGCCGCGCGCGCCACGATGCGACCCACGCGAGCGTTGCCCGTGTAGAAGATGTGATCGAAGCGCTCGGCGAGCAACGCGGTGGTCTCGAGAACTCCACCTTCGACCACGGCCACGGCTCGCCGGTCGAGCACATCGGGTACGAGGCGCGCGATCAGCGCGGACGTGGCGGGGGCGAGCTCGCTCGGCTTGATGACGACGGCGTTGCCCGCGGCGAGGGCCCCGATGACGGGGGAGAGTGCCAGCATCAGCGGGTAGTTCCAGGGAGCGATCACGAGCACCACGCCGAGCGGCTCAGGCACGATTCGGGCCGACGCGGGTTGCACCGCGAGCGGCACGCGCACGCGCCGAGGTCGCATCCAACTGGCGAGATTCGCGAGAGAGTGGTCGATCTCGGAGACGAGAAAACCGATCTCGGTCAGTTGCGCCTCGGTGCCCGATTTTCCGAGATCCTCGCGCAGCGCCGCCTCGAAGTCGGCGCCGCGATCGCGAAGCAGCCCGCGGAGGCGGGTCAGCTGCTCTCGGCGCCAGCTCTCGGGACGGGTGATGCCGCGCGACTGGCTGTAGCGCAGCCCCGCGACGAGTGCCGGAATCCGATCGAGTGCAGTCGCAGTCATGCGGTCACACTACTCTCGGCGTCTCACCAGAAGTGCAACGCAGGAATGATGAGGAAGATGCCGACCAGCACGACCAGCACCGAGAGCCCGAAACACACGTTCGCGAGCGCCGTGGCCCAGCGCGGGCGGCCGATCGCATCGACGTCGTCGTCCTCGTCGTCGCGCGAGGGGCCGTTCGGCGCAACGGAACCGTCGGAGAGTCGCGGAGCGGGTGCCGGGGTGGCGAGAAAGCGCAGGCCCAGCGAATAGAGCGAGACGACGAAGAGTGCCGAGACGAGCGCTGCCCCGAAGACGATGAGGAATGCCATCCAGTCGATCATCGGTCGCCCTCCTGCTGCTGCGCACCGCGCGTCGTCGTCGGTCCGTACCCGCCTGGCATCGCATCGCCCGCGCGCTCGGCAGCGAGGGCCGCTTCACGCGCGGCCTCGCGCGCTGCCTCCTTGGCCGCCTCGTCGTCGCGGATCGCGGTGTGCGCGACGGACGACAGTGCCGGCGCGCCGGCCTTCGACTTGGGCGCTTTGACCTTGCCCTTGCGGATGCGCACGGCGTACCCCGACTCGGCGACATCGGGCGCGGGAATCGCGTTGGAGTGGTCGACCTTGTTGCGGCTCGAGCGCCAGAAGATGAACAGGATGAAGGCCAGGCCGAGCACGGCGTCGATGATCACACCGACCATGCCCGTGTGCGCGATGGCGGCCGCGATCGCGCCGACGGCGCCGGATGCCGGAAGGGTGAAGAGCCACCCCGAGGCGATGCGTCCAACGGTGCGCCAGCGCACGCTGGAGCCGCGGCGCCCGAGGCCGGAGCCGATGACGGAACCCGAGGCGACTTGCGTCGTGGAGAGCGCGAACCCGAGATGGCTCGAGGCGAGGATCGTGGCCGCGCTGCTCGTCTCGGCGGCGAAGCCCTGAGCCGGCTTGACCTGGGTCAGGCCGGCGCCGAGCGTGCGGATGATGCGCCAGCCGCCCGAATACGTGCCGATTGCGATGGCGAGCGCACAGGCGACGACCACCCAGAGATGCGGGCCGGTGCCCGGCTCCTGCAGGTTCGCCGCGACGAGGGTGAGCGTGATGACGCCCATCGTCTTCTGCGCGTCGTTGGTGCCGTGCGCGAGCGCGATGAGCGACGACGAGGCGATCTGCGCGTACCGGAACCGCCCGCGCCCGTCCTTTCGGCCGTCGTGACGCCGCGTGATCGCGTAGGCCACCTTCGTCGCGGTGAACGCGACGATGCCGGCGGTGAGCGGGGCGGCGACCATCGGAATCAGGATCTTCGAGAGGAAGACTCCCCCGTTGATCGCCGCGGCGCCGGCGCCGACGATGGCTGCGCCGATGAGGCCGCCGAAGAGCGCGTGCGACGAACTCGAGGGGAGCCCGTAGAGCCACGTCACGAGGTTCCAGACGATCGCGCCGATCAACCCGGCGAAGATCAGCTCGGGGGTGATGAGCACACCACCGTCGCCGCCCTCGTTGATGAGTCCGCCTGAGATGGTCTTCGCCACCTCGGTGGAGAGGAACGCTCCCACGAGATTGAGGATCGCGGCGAGCAGCACCGCGGTCTTCGGTTTCAGCGCACCCGTCGCGATGGGCGTGGCCATCGCGTTCGCGGTGTCATGGAAACCGTTCGTGAAGTCGAAGAAGAGGGCCAGTACGATGACCAGCAGCACGATGATGGTGAGTTCCACCGGCGTCTTTCGGTTCGGGGTCGGGGGGTCCTATCGAACACCGGCGAAGTCACCTCGTGTTCACGTTCCCGTAAACCTCGAAGCATGCCGCGCAAGCGCCGTAATCATGGTTCCACCTCGCCCCCGGCAGGTCAAGCTGACCCAACCGCGTTCACCCTCCGTTTACCTGGACGCCAGAAAGCGATGCGCGATCACTCCAGGCATAGCAACTCAGGGATTTCAGCCGTGCAGCACCCCATCCGCTCGAGCGCTTGGGCGAGTACGCTGGAGGCATGAGTACTGCAACGCTGAGCGAGTTCACCCCGGAGTCGGGCACGGTCACGATGTTCTCGACCGTCTGGTGCGGATACTGCAAGCGCCTGAAGCTGATGCTCGACAAGACCGGCATCGGCTACACGGTGGTCGACATCGAGGAGACGCCCGGCACCGAGGAACTCGTGAAGTCGGTGAACGGCGGCAACGCGGTCGTGCCGACGCTCGTCTTCCCCGATGGATCGACGGCGACGAACCCGACGCTCAAAGACGTGCAGGAGCGCCTCTCGGCGTAGCGCTACCCGAAGTTGAGCCTGGCCTCTTCGTAGCGCGCTTCCGGCACCGTCTTCAGGTGGCCGACGGCCTCCGCGAGCGGCACCATCGCGATGCGGTCGCCGCGCAGACCCGCCATGGTGCCCCACTGCCCGGCCTGGGCGGCGTCGGCGGCGGCGATTCCGGTGCGGGTGGCGAGCACCCGGTCGAACGCAGTGGGCGATCCGCCCCGCTGCACGTGCCCGAGCACGGTCGCGCGAGTCTCGATGCCGGTGTGCTGCTCGATCAGCGGAGCGAGCACCTCGGCGATGCCACCGAGGCGCTTGCGCCCGAAGCCGTCAAGACCGTCGCGAGTCGTCTGCGCGTCGTTGCCGGCGAGCCGGAAGCCCTCGGCGACCACCACCAGCGACGAGCGGCCGCGATCGCGCACGCTCAGCACCCACTCGCTGATCTGCTCGATGGACTCGGGAAACTCTGGAACGAGGGTGACCTGCGCGCCGCCGGCCATGCCCGCGTGCAGCGCGATCCACCCGACGTCGCGGCCCATGACCTCGAGCACCATGCAGCGGCGGTGGGAGTCTCCCGTGGTGCGCAAGCGGTCGATCGCCTCGGAGGCGATGGAGACAGCGGTGTCGAAGCCGAACGTGAAGTCGGTGCCGCCGAGGTCGTTGTCGATGGTCTTCGGGAGGCCGATGGCCGGAATGCCGTGGTCGGTGAGCAGCTGCGCTACGGTCTGCGTGCCGTTTCCGCCGATCAGCAGAAAGGCGTCGACGCCGTACTGCTCGACGCGATCCCGAATCGCCTGAATGTCGGCCTCATCACCGCGCCCTGAGAGAAACGGCTGGACACGACTCGTGCCGAGAATCACGCCGCCCAGCGGTGAGATGCCCCGCACGGCTGCGCGATCGAGGGGAACCCGGTCGTCTTCGTGGAAGCCGCGCCAGCCGTCCATGAAGCCGACCATTTCGAAGCCGTGCACCTCGACGCCGCGGAGCACGGCTCCACGGATCGCAGCGTTCATTCCGGGGCTGTCGCCCCCTGAGCACAGGACTCCAATGCGCATGCGGCTCCTCAGTCTCGGCGCGCGGATTACGGGACGAATTGCCCGGTTCCACCATAGCTTTGGCAGGATCCCTTCGGACACCACCGATCTCGCCAAAATTCGGCACGGAACCGGCCAGGCCGGGCGGGCGAGATCTCGCCCAGCCGCCCGTGCCGCGAGTACCGCTACGCGCTCGCCCGCTCGACCGCCTGCGTGAGCACGCTGATGAGCGCCAGCAGCTGCACCGAGTCGGCGTCTTCCGCCGGAGCGGACGCGCCGTCGAGCGCTCGAGCCGCGAGGCCCGCCTTGCCGTCGATGAGCTCGGCGATCTTGGCGTCGATGGTCTGCGCGGCGACGATGCGCCACGCGGTGACGGGCTCGTCCTGACCGATGCGGTGCACGCGGTCGATCGCCTGGGTCTGCTCGGCATCCGTCCAGCTGAGCTCTGCGAGCACCACGTTCGACGAGGCCTGCAGGTTCACGCCCACACCGGCTGCGGTCAGCGAGCACACGGCCACAGCGACGTCGGGATCCTGGTTGAACGCGTCGATCTGCTCCTGGCGGAACGAGGCGGTCTGATCACCGCGGATGGAAACCGTCTTCAGCCCGGCCTCGGCGAGCTGGCGCTCGACGCGGTCCATGACGTCGATGTGCTTCGCGAAGAAGACGACCTTGCCGACCGAGCGCGCAAGCTGCACGGCGTAATCGGCGGCGAGCGACGCCTTCGCCTGGCCGATCTGGCGCACCATCGTGAACACGTTGAGTCCGTCGGCCGAGGCGTGCGATTCCTCGAGCTCCTGCGACGCGACCATGCGGATGATGGCGGCATCGTCGAGCTTCTCGCCCAGCTTGCCCCGCTTCACGATGCGGAAGCGATCGAGCAGCTTCTTCGCGAGCTGCGCTTCGGCGTCGCGAATGCCGCGGCCGAATTCATCGTCGAGCTCGACGGGCAGGTCGACGACGCGCTTCGCGGGCAGATCGGCGGCGACGTCCATCTTGCGGCGGCGCACGATGCCCATGTCGATGACGCTCTGGCGCGCCTCGGGGTAGAACGACGAATCGGCCGGGGTCCAGCCGTTGTTCTCGAGCTGCGCCATGAGCTCGGGGCCGGGCTTGTCGCTCTCGGTCCAGCCGAGGAAGCGCCAGATCGCGCGGAAATCGTCGATGTCGTTGATGAGCGGCGTACCGGTCAGTGCGATGAGCAGCGGGGATACCCCGGGCGTGCGCTCGCGGATGCGCTCTGAGATCGCGAGCACGTTTCGGGAGCGCTGCGACTGCACATTCTTGATCATGTGCGCCTCGTCGACGACCATGCCCGCGAAGCCGAAATCGGAGATCCAGCTCAGGTGGCGGTCGAGGATGTCGTAGTTCACGATGAAGACATCGGCGAAGGCGTCGACGTCTTGGCCGTCGCCGTGGATCACGGTGACACGGCGCTGCGGCGTCCACCGCTCGACTTCGCGGGCCCAGTTCATCTTCACGACGTTGGGCACGACGACCAGCAGCGGGTAGGCATCGGCGACCGAAGCGGCGAGCACCGACTGGGCGGTCTTGCCGAGGCCCGGCTCATCGGCGAGCAGGAAGCTGCGGTGACCATCGCGCACGCTCGCGAGGAAGCGCGCCTGATGCGGCATGAGTTCGCGGCCGGCCGGGGCGAGGCGATCCGGCACCGGAGGCTCGGGCAGATCCATGCACGCGGATCCGCCGCCGCCCTGTTCGAACGATTTGAGCAGGGGGCCGAGCAGCTCCCAGTTCGCGAGGCGCACGACCGGGGTGGGCTGCTTCGGCGGGGCGAGGTCGGGCTTCAAGAACGGATTCGCGAGCATGCGCGATTCGATGCCGGCCGGTTCGACCTGGCGCTCGGCGAGCTCGGGGGGCACGATGGCGCGGGCGGGTTCGGGCGCCGCCTTCTCCTCCTCTGGCAGCTCGATGCCGGCCTGCGAGAGCATCTTGCGCTTCAGCAGGCGCGTGCCCTCGGTGATCGGGGCGGTCGGCTCGAGCAGCGTGATGAGGCTCGTGTCGCGGGCCGCGGTCTTCGCGAGGATCGAGGCGACGCCATCGAGGCGCTTCAGCGTCTCGGCGCGCTCCGAATCGCTCACCTGCTCGTCGGTTTTGACGCGAGCGCGCTCCTCGCGCATGAGCAGCGCGATGACGTGGAACTTGGTGCGGTTCGCGGGAGTCGCCTTGCCGCGCTGAGCGGAGGCCTCGACCTCGCGCACGGCGCGAGCGAGCAGCGGAATGATGCCCTCGTTGTGCGTGTGCTTGCGGCGACCGTTCGAGCGCGACTGACCGCGCTGCGCGCCGCTCTTCGTCTGGGGCTGACGCGTGGCAGTGGTGGATGCCAATGGATCTCCTGATCGGCGAGTTGCAGTCTCGGAACGCGTACCGAGTCGCGGGCCGCTCGCGGGTTCGGAGCCTGACCTCATGCGCGGCATGGGACTCGCGAACCGCAGAAAGCGCGACCGTGCTTACGATTCTAGCATCCGGCGCGGGGCGGATCGCGAGAGCGTTCTCAAGATGACCGGGGCGCGCAGCTGAATGAGCGCGGTGTCGGGCGCCGATCAGCGCAGTGTCAGGCGCCGAGCAGCGTTCTGGCTTCGGCCACGTCGGCGTTCATCTGCACGACGAGCGCCTCGAGGCCGTCGAACCGTTCGGTGCCGCGCAGGTGGTGCGCGAAGCGGACTTCGAGGGTGCGACCGTAGATGTCATCTGAAAAATCGAGGATGTAGGCCTCGACGCGCGAAACCTCGTCGGGCGTAAAGGTCGGGTTGTTCCCCACGGAGATCGCCGCCGGGTGGGCGATCCCGTCGAGCACGGCCCAGCCGGCGTAGACGCCGTCGGCCGGCACGAGGCCCTCGACGCGGCCCCCGAGGTTCGCCGTGGGAAACCCGAGCTCGCGCCCGCGCGCGTCGCCGTGCACGACCTGGCCGCGCACCGCGACGGGGCGGCCCGTCATGCGGCCGGCGCCCTCGACGTCGCCCGCGAGCAGGGCTTCGCGGATCCGGGAGGACGACACCTGGCCTTCCTCATCGTCTTCGACCCAGTCGAGCACCTCGGCCACGAAGCCGTGCTGCTCGCCGAGCGCGCGCAGCAAGTCGCCGTCACCCGAGCCGTGGTGCCCGAATCGGAAATCGGCGCCCATGAGGATGTGCTTCGCGTTGAGCTTGCCGACCAGCACGTCCACGACGAACTCCTCGGCGGGAATCGAAGCGAAGCTCGCGTCGAAGTCGACCATCACGCAGGCGTCCAACCCCAGGGCCGCGATCGCCTCGAGCCGCTGCTCACGGCTCATGAGCGGCCGGGGGCAGGCGTCGGGTCGCAGGTAGCTCAGTGGATGGTTCGCGAATGTGAAGGCGACGCTGCGCGCGCCGATATCACCCGCGGTCGCGCGCATCCGCTCGAGAATCGCCTGATGCCCCAGATGGAGCCCGTCGAACTTGCCGATGGCGACGCAGCTGCCCGCAGCAAAATCGGAGCGTTGGATCGCCTCGAGCGATTCGATGATCTGCATCAGGCGGATCCTCCGGGATTCGCCGAGGTCTGCGCCGAGGTCTGCGCCGACGTCTGCGCCGAGGTCCCTGCCCAGCTCCGCTCGGCGGCCTGTGCCGCGGCGGCCCGCCCGGTGCTGCGCAGCCAGATGAGGCCGAGGATCGGCAGCACCAGCGGAATGAAGAGGTAGCCGCTGCCGAAGAACGACCAGACCGAGGGGTGGCCGAAGAGCTGCGGCTCGATGATGCTGAGCAGACCCACGACCAGCACGCCGCAGAGCTCGAAGATCAGGGCGCCCCAGGCGATCGCGCGCCAGGCTCCCCGGCGCTTGATGAGAGCGATCGTCGCCACGATGTACACGACGCCCGACAGCGCCGAGAGCGCGTAGGCGAGCGGGGCTTCGTCGAACTTCGCGATGATCTGGTAGACCGAGCGGAAGGTCGCCGCGAGCGCGAGCACGATGTACACCGCGATGAGCACGCGCCCCAGGCCGCCGAGTCGGTCGGAGCCGAGCCGGTCAGCACCGGGCTGGCCGGCACCGCGTTCAATCTGACCGCGTGCAGGCTGACCGGAAAACGCGGAGTGCGCGGAGTCTGCGGCAGGCAGTGCAGTGGCTTCGGATTCGGCGTTCGACACGCGGATCAGTGTACTCGCCTTCGCCGGACCTCCCGACGAGCGGCGGTGCCCCGAGCGGCCAGCGCGGTACGGCCAGCGGGATGCAGTCAGCGGGTAGCAGTCAGCGCGTTCCAGTCAGCGGGATGCAGTCAACGGGTTGCAGTCAGCGCAGTGCCGTTCCGTCGGACTCCGCGCCGACGCTCGCGAGAAAGACCTCTCCGTGGCCGGTGATGCAGATCGGTTCTCCCGCAGACACGTACACCGACTGCCCGCGGCGTACGCTCGCGACTTCGGCGGGATGCGCCTCGGGGCGTTCGATGCGCACCTTGCCCGCGGTGACCACGAGCACGACGGGGCCGCGCGCCGGCAGGTCGATGCGAACGGCCGCCTCGGCATCGGAATAGCCGGTGCCGGCCTCGGCGTCGGCTTCGCGCAGGCGCGCCCGCATGAGCTGGAACTCGGGCACGTCGGGGCGCCACGCGAGAAGCCCGTGATCGAGACGCTCGGCGGGAAAGCGCGGGTCGGCGAGTTCTCCGGTGTCGACGATGCGGCACAGCTCGTCGATGTCCACGTGCTTCTGGGTCAGGCCCGCTCGCAGCACATTGTCGGAGGACGCCATCACTTCAACGGCGACACCGCCGAGATAGGCGTGAATCTGGCCGGCGCCCAAGAAGATCGCCTCGCCGGGCGCGAGTCGCACCAGATGCAGCAGCAGCGAGACGAGCACCCCGGGATCGCTCGGGTGCGCTGCGGCGAGCGCCCGGAGCGAGGCGAGGCGATCCGGATCGATCGTGCCCTCCTCGAGGGCACGCTCCCAGAACCCGATCGCGCCGGCCTCCGCAGCGCGCAGCACGTCGAACAGGCAGGAGAGCGCGTCGACGATGCGGGGATCGCGGCTGAACGCCCAGGTCAAGAAGGCGCGTCGCAGTTCGCCCGCGTCGCGACCCACGAGGCGGCAGCCGGCGCGCTCGAACCCCTCGGCGCCTTCGGGGTGGCCCAGCTCGCGGGCCGCTGCAGCCAAGAGCAGCAGATCCTCGCGCGCGGCCGCGAGATCGCGGAATCCGCTGAGCGCGGTCACCTCGCTGAGCGCAACCAGGAGCTCCGGCTTGTGGGTCGGGTCGCAATAGTTGCGTTCGCGGGCGTCGCGCGGCACGCCCGCGGCTTCCTCGGCGGCGAACCCGGCCGCGGCCTGTTCGCGATCGGGATGCACCTGCAGCGAGAGCGGCGCGCCGATCGCGAGCACCTTGAGCAGAAATGGGAGCGGTCCGCCGTCGACCCCGTAACGCTCGGGGTCGCTCTCGACCAGATCGATGAGCGTGCGCTGCACGGGGGTTGCCTTGGCGACGTGCGCGGGGCTTCCCGGATGAGTGCCGAGCCAGAGTTCGGCCTGCGGCTCGCCGGTCGGCGTGGTTCCGAGCATGTCGGGGAGGGCGTCGGTCGAGCCCCAAGCATAGGCGCGCGGGGTGTTCTCGATGAAGATCAGCACATCACTCCTCCGCCTCCGCGACCGGCCGTCGCACACCGTCCGCCACGAGGCATGAACTACCATACCGACTATGTCGGAGAGCAAGACCAGACTCGGTGTGAGCGCGTACGCGATCTGCGTCTTCATTCTGTCGTTGGGCAGCAACGGGATCCGCAATCTCGTCGGTTGGCCCGGATTTCTGGGGCTCGCGGCGGCGCTCGTCGTGTGGGGCGTCGTGATCTTCGTGCGGGAGCGGCCCGAGCGCTTCCGGTGGTATCGCCTGCCCGCGCCGTTGTACTGGTTCCTCGGGGTGGCGATCCTCTCGATCATCTGGTCTCAGTACCGTGCCGAGAGCGTGCTCGGCGTGCTCGGGCAGCTCGCGACCACGCTGCTCGCGGTCGTCATCGCGTTCGTGCTCTCGTGGCACGAGGTGCTGCGCACGCTCGGCACGGCGCTGCGGTACCTCATCGGGCTCTCCCTCGTCTTCGAGCTGTTCGTGGCGGTGTTCGTGCAGCGCCCGGTCTTCCAGAACTTCATCGAGGTGCCCGAGTCGGGCAAGGTTTCGAAGCTGCTCTACTGGAGCCGCGATCTCCTGTTCGCCGGCGGACCGATTCAGGGTCTCGTCGCGAGCTCGGTGCTGCTCGGCTTCATCGCGCTGCTCGGGGTCATCATCTTCGGCATCCAGCTGCGCGCCGGCCTGGTGCGCCCCGTGCGGGGCTGGTTCTGGCTCGTGCTCTCGTTCGGCACCATCCTGCTGACGCGCGGGGCGACCGTGTGGGTGGCGCTCGCCGCCGTGGGCGTCGGGCTGGCGCTCGCGCTCTGGGCGCGACGGCTCGGGCCCGAGCGGCGGGTGCCGCTGTACATCACCGGCGGGGCCGTGCTGGCAGTCGCCATCGGTCTCGTGCTGTTCGCGCGCGACTTCGTGTTCGGGTTGCTCGGCAAGAGCGGCGACCTCACGGGGCGCGTCGAGACCTGGCAGAAGGTGATCGATCTCGCCGAGCAGCGACCCTGGTTCGGTTGGGGGTGGATCAGCTACTGGGCGCCGTGGGCCGAGCCGTTTGCCTCGCTCGACGAGAAGGCCGGCATTCAGGTGATGAGCGCCCACAACGCCTGGCTCGACGTGTGGTTGCAGCTCGGTATCGTCGGGCTGCTCGCGTTCGCCCCGCTGATCGTGCTGACCACGTGGCGGGTCTGGTTCCGCGCCGTCGATCAGCCGCGCCGCGGCTACGGGCCGCCGCTGACCTACGCGACGAGCGCGCTCTGGCCGTTCCTCGTGATCATCGCGCTGCTCGTACAGTCGTTGACCGAGAGCCGACTCATCATCGAGGGCAACTGGCTGCTGCTGGTGCTGCTCGCCGTGAAATCGAGATTCGACTTCCAGTTGCCGTCCCTCGAGGCCGAACCGACGCAGTTGCCCTGGCGCCGCGTACCCATCACCCACGACACCGGCGCGATCGGGGTGCAGCGATGAGCGCCCTGCATCTCACGACCGAGCGACTCGTGCAGTTGCGCTCCGATGCTCGCCTCGAACGCGAAACCATCATGGAGCACCTCGTGCGCGATGGCGAAGACCCCGCCGCCGCCTACGCCGAGACGCCGGAGGTCGACGACTTCGTGGTGCGCGCGCTCCGCGATGAGATGCTGGAGGATCGCGGCCTCCTCGCCGAGTTCGGCCTGGCCCGGCTCGCCGCTCGCGCCGGTGGCTCCGATGCCGAGATTCATCAGCGCAACGCGGATCGCGTGGAGTTCGAACTGCTGCGCGAGATCGCCGCCAGTGCTCCCCCGCTCACCGTCGCGGTGTGGCGGGCGGGCCAGGAACTGCAGGTGCACTAGGGCGCGATTGCGTACAAGCGCACTGGCACACGAGCACGCGAGCGCCGGCGCACGAGCACCGGCACACGAGCACACACCGCGCGTGTTCACGCCGCAGCAGCCCTCGCTTCAGACTCGTGCTCCTGAGAACCGCTGCTGGCGAGATTCCCGCGTTGTACCGAACCGGCTGAGTCTGAGTACCCCCGTGCGCCCTCGCTTTCCATCGGCGCGAACATCACTCGCGATGGTGGGCGCTCTCGTTTTCGTCGCCCGAGCGCGGTCACCCATTCCACCTCACCGTCGGAATGCTGCGTCATCCGCATGCCCGCGTGATGTTTCATCGTGTGATGGCGTCGGCACAGAACCGCAAGGTTGGCGATCGAGGTCGCTCCACCTCTGGCAGCGTCATGCGTGTGATCGACATCGGCCCGGAACGGCACGACTTGACAGCCCGGGAACCGGCAATGCTGATCCCGCGCCCGGAGATATCGAAGGAGTTCTTCCGAAGGCCGGTATCGGTCGACAGCGAGTACCACGCCTGTGGCATCGTCCACGGCAACCCGGTCCCACCCGCGGGCGAGACCGGCGAGCAGCCGAGCCCGATCGGGTCCGATCACGCCGTACCCTGCGAGCATCGCCGGCCCGGGGTACCCGGCGCCTACGGCATCGCTCGTCGGGGATTCGATCAAACTGACCGCCTGCGCCTGGCCGTGGCCCTGATCCTGGTCCTGCCCCCGGCCCTGGCTCTGGCCCGAACCCTGGTCCTGGCCCTGGCCGGGAGCACTCTCTCGAGAGCGACCGCCGGCGAGCGCGCTCACGGGGACGATCACCTGCACCCGTGCATCGATCCGCTCGCCGCTCACCCCGCCCCGCGAACGCCACAGGTCCGATGGGTCACCGTTGAGCAGAAGATCTCCGAGCAGGTCGGCACGCGCCTGATCGAGCGTTCGCGGCACGATCTCGCCGCCCTCAGCACCACCCTCAGCAGCACCAGCAACACTCTCATCGACACCCCCACGAGCATCCTCGCGAGCACCCTTACGAGCACCCTTACGAGCATCAGCACGAGCATCCTCGCCACGATCGGCACCCTCACCAGCACTCCCGCCGCGCCCTCGACCCTCGGCCCGTTCGCGGTCGGCGTTCACCTGCGCCTGCCCGACGCGCGTCAGCCGATCGTGCAATGCCGAAGCGAGCACCGCGTCGACCACGGCGTGCAACTCTGCCATGCCGTCGTCGAGCGGTGTCACCCAGACCCGACGCGCGTCCGCGGCCCGCGCGCACCGCTCCGTGAGCGTTCGGCCCGCGAACCGCTCTGCCACCACCTTCGCAGCTCGCCGGGCTCGGTTCGGCGTCTCGACCTCCGCGATCTCCACCGCGGCCCGCGTATACGCCTCACGAGCCGCGCCGTCGGCGATGACCAGCCCGGCATCAGTCACTGCAGATGCGTGCGCCACCGAGATGCGACCCGCCGCGAGCGAGGCATGGGCCGCGGGAAACGTTGCGCACAGGTCATGAGAACGTTCGATCAACGCCTCGGCGCTCCGATCCGCGATTCCGAGCGCAAAGCCGACCTCTGCCGCGGCAGCCCGATACACCAGCTCGGCCGGGCGACCCGTGCGACGCTCGGCCGCGCACACCTCATCCGCTACATCGCGGACACGCGATAGCAGCGCCCGCTTGCGCGCTTCGAGCCCTCTGAGTTCCATTTCAACCTCAGAGAGCTCACGCACGACCGCATCGAGCTCTCCGCCCTGCGGGTCGGGAAAGTACGGTGAGGCCTCCATGCATCAACTCTGCCGGCACCCATCGACATTCATGGCGGTTCAGAGACCGGGCCCGGTCCAAAGATTCCCAGCGGTTGTTGTTGAGGACCCTACAAAGGCACCCCGGCTCAGCCCGGCCCAGAACCCCAACCCTCGGCCCCAAACCCCGGCTCAGTACCCCGCCGCGCCCGTTCCGCCCTCGAGCACCACGCGGCTCGACGAGAGCCCCAGCCGGCTCGCACCGGCGCGCAGCATCGCCTCGGCATCTTCCCGACTGCGGATGCCGCCCGACGCCTTGATCGCCACGCGATCCCCCACCGCTCGTCTCATGACCTCGACGGCGTGCACCGTCGCTCCCCCCGACGGATGAAACCCCGTCGACGTCTTCACGAAGTCCGCACCCCCAGCTTCAGCGGCTCCGCACACCGCGGTGATGGTCTCGTCATCGAGCGCCGCCGATTCGATGATCACCTTCAGCACGGTCGGCGCCGGCACTGCGGCCCGCACGGCACGAATATCGGCCTCGACCTCGGCGATACGGCCATCGATCGCCGCACCGACATCGATCACCATGTCGATCTCGTCAGCCCCGTGGTTCACCGCAAGCGCCGCCTCCGCGGCCTTCACCGACGACTGATGCTTGCCGCTCGGAAACCCGCACACCGCCGTCACCTTCAGTTCGCTTCGCGCGGGCAGCGTCAGCGGAAGCTCACTCGGCGACACGCACACGCTGTAGACACCCAACGCGGCGGCCTCGGCGACTACCCGCTCCACATCGGAGCGCCGCCCCTCGGGCTTCAAGAACGTGTGATCGATCGTGCGGGCGAGCGCGACGACTGAAGCTGAGTTGGGTGCGGGCACTGGGGCTCCTGTTCAGAACGAAGGATCAGCAGCCCGGGATCGGGCCTCTCCGTTCAACTCTATGACGCGTCGAATCCACTCACCCGCACTCGTTCCCCTCCAGCCAACCTCCCACCCCTCGCCGCTAGACTGTTGCGGTATTCTGCCCGCCGCACGCTCAGAGAGGCTCGCTCCCGATGCCGACCATCCTGCAGAACGTCGTGTTCCCCGTTGCTAAAGACCCCGACGTGCTGCCGCTCTACGCGGACGCCGAGACCTGGACCACGGTGCGCAACCGGCCCGTGCGGCTCAGCGAG
The DNA here is from genome assembly GCF_040687075.1 of Leucobacter sp. NPDC077196. NCBI lineage: Bacteria > Bacillati > Actinomycetota > Actinomycetes > Micrococcales > Microbacteriaceae > Leucobacter > Leucobacter sp. NPDC077196. Next base: position 254,139 of record NZ_JBFBML010000002.1, on the reverse strand, counting down.
AACGCGCACATCGACAACGTGCTCTCGCGCGACAGCATGCGCGTGCGCTCGGGCAATCGCATCTCGTTCGCGAGCTACTTCAACGCGTTCCCGGCCTCGTACTGGCAGCGATGGACGGTCGTCGATCAGGTGCAGCTCGAGCTGCGCACGCAGGGTCCCGGAACCATCATCGTCTACCGGTCGAACGCCTCGGGCGTGCAGCAGCGCGTCGACTCGCACGCCGTGACGGGCGACGCCACCACGACCTTCGACCTCCCCCTCCGCTCCTTCAGCGACGGCGGCTGGTACTGGTTCGATCTCATCGCCAGCACGGAGGATCTCCAACTGCAGGGCGGCCGCTGGTCGACCGAAGCGCAGCCGGTCGAGACCGGCAAGCTCAGCCTCGGCATGACCACGTACAACAAGCCCGACTACTGCGTCGGCACGCTTCGCAACGTTGCCGACAACCCGGATCTGCTCGAGGGCATCGACCGCATCTTCCTCGTCGATCAGGGCACGCAAAAGGTGCGCGACGAAACAGGCTTCGACGAGGTGGCTGCGGCGCTCGGCGAGAAACTGCGGGTCATCGAGCAGGGCAACATCGGCGGGTCGGGCGGATTCGCGCGCTCCATGTCGGAGACGCTCGAGCGCGAAGACACCGACTTCCTCCTCCTGCTCGACGACGACGTGGAGTTCGAGGCCGAGAGCGCCCTCCGTGCGCTGCAGTTCGGCCGCTTCAGCCGCACCCCGGTGATCGTCGGCGGGCACATGTTCGACCTGCTCGACAAGCCGGTACTGCACGCCTGGGCCGAGGTCGTGCGGCCGGGCCCATTCATGTGGGGCCCATCGTTCGAGCAGCAGCATCGCCACGACTTCCGCAAGCGCAATCTGCGCCAGACGCCGTGGATGCACGCGCGCCTCGACGCCGATTACAACGGCTGGTGGATGTGCATGATCCCGAAGAAGATCATTGCCGATATCGGCCTGTCGCTCCCCGTCTTCATCAAGTGGGACGACGCCGAGTACGGGTTGCGCGCGCGCGATGCCGGCTACCGCACCGTCTCATTGCCGGGCGTCGCTCTCTGGCACGTCTCCTGGATCGACAAGGACGACTCCCAGGACTGGCAGGCGTTCTTCCACACCCGCAACCGCATCATCGCGGGCCTGCTCCACTCCGACCAGCCGAGAGGCGGCAAGCTGCTGCAGAACAGCGGTCGGCAAGACATCAAGAAACTGCTCAACATGCAGTACTACGCGACGCAGCTCGCCGTTGACGGCATGCGCGCCGTGCTGCGCGGCCCTGAGAGTCTCCATGAGGATCTCGCGCGCGTCATGCCCGCGGCTCGCGCTCGAGCCGCCGACTACCCCGAGACGCACGTCTACCGGCCGGGCGATCCCGACACCCCGTATGCGCGCGGGGGCCGGGCCCTGCCGATGCTCGAGAAACCCACCGACTACCCGACAGGCCTGCGGCTCGCCGCATTCACCGCGCGCATGCTGCCGCAGCACTGGCGCCGCACGGTGAGCGAAGCCGACGCACGCACCCCTGAGCTCGAGTACGCGAAGAGCGATGCGTTCTGGTGGCGCATCCCGCACCACTCGAGCGTCATCATCGGCTCAGCCGACGGCAGCGGCAAGATGTGGCACCGCCACGATCGCGAGAAGTTCCGTCGTTTGCTGAAAGAGTCACGGGCGCTGGCTCGGGAGATCGAGCAGAACTGGGATCGGCTGTCGGCCGAGTACCGGGCCGCCCTGCCCGAGATCACCTCTCCTGAAACGTGGAAGCGCACCTTCGAGGGGTGATGGCGAGCGCGCAGTGATCGCGCAGTGAGTGCGCCCTGCGGTTTGGTATCCTGGAAAGGATGACTTCCCACGGGCTTCCCCAGACCTTCACTCCCATGGAGTGGATGCTGTCGCACCCCGGCACCAACGGATACGTCTCCTCCTGGGGGGCGATGCTCTCGGGCACCGCTCCCACACTCGTCGCCGCCTAGAACGGCGCGATCGCCGTGGCTCGCAGCGCAGCCACGCAGCCACGCAGCATCGTTCTGCCGTTCTCACACTGTTCAGACCGCGAACGAATCATGGAGACGCTGTGGAATCCACGCCCCAAACTCAGGATCAGACCGTACCCCGGTACGGCACCTTCTCCGAAGCGCGACGGATCACCACGATCCTGCGCAAGGAGACCGTCGGCGGCATCCTGCTCGTCTGCGCAGCCGCCATCGCCATCATCTGGGCGAACTCACCCGCAGCGGATTCCTACTTCGCCCTGCGCGACTGGGAGATCGGCTACGAGCCGTGGCACCTGCGGCTCAGCCTCGGCGCCTGGGCGGCAGACGGGCTGCTCGCCATCTTCTTCTTCCTCGTCGGTCTCGAACTCAAGCGGGAGTTCGTCGCGGGTGACCTCAAGCACTTCCGCACGGCGATGCTCCCGATCGCAGCGGCGATCGGCGGCGTCGTCGTTCCCGCCGGTATCTACGCGGCGATCGTCTGGCAGAATCCCGAGCTCAGGGCGGGCTGGGCGATACCCACCGCCACGGACATCGCGTTCGCGGTAGCCGTGCTCGCGATCATCGGCTCGAAACTGCCGGCCGCGCTGCGCATCTTCCTCCTGACGCTCGCCGTCGTCGACGATCTGCTCGCCATCAGCATCATCGCGGTCTTCTACACCGACACGATCGCCGTCGCTCCCCTGCTCTTCGCGCTGCTCGCGATCGCCGTGTACGGCGTCATCGCGCAGGTCTTCCGCGGGTTCTTCAGCACCCGGCCTCTCGCGGCCTGGGTCGTGCTCCTGCCGATCGGCGTCGCCGCGTGGGCGCTCATGCACGCCTCCGGAATTCACGCGACCATCGCTGGTGTGCTGCTCGGCTTCACGATTCCCGTGCTCCACGCGCGCAAGCATGAGCAGCGATCTACGCCGGGTCTCGCAGAGGGATTCGAGCACCGGTTCCGCCCCATCTCTGCAGGCTTCGCCGTTCCGATCTTCGCATTCTTCGCCGCCGGCGTCTCCGTGGGCGGTTGGGAGGGGCTCCAGGCGGCAGCGATGAACCCGGTTACGTTCGGGATCGTCGCGGCACTCGTGTTCGGAAAGCCGATCGGTATCGTGCTCACCACATGGCTGGTGACCAAGATCTCCCGCACCAAACTCGACCCGGCACTCCGGTGGATCGACATCGTGGGCGTCGGATTCCTCGCGGGCATCGGGTTCACCGTGTCACTCCTGGTCGCCGAGCTCAGCTTCCCGGCCGGAACCGCCGCCAACGACACCGCCAAGGTCGCGATTCTCGCGGCATCGGTGCTCGCCGCAGCGCTCGCCGCGATCCTGCTGGGTGCGCGCAACCGCCACTACGGGCGGGTGCAGCAGCGAGACCGCATCGACGCCGACCACGACGGGGTGCCCGACGTGTATCAGGAGAACGCTTAGAGCACCTCGGCGAGCTTGTTGTTGTACATCGTGAGCGCCGAACCGATCGCCATGTGCATGTCGAGGTACTGGTAGGTGCCGAGTCGGCCGCCGAAGAGCACGCCGCTCTCACCCTCGGTGAGCTGGCGATACTTGAGCAGGCGATCCCGATCCTCGGGGGTGTTGACCGGGTAGTACGGCTCGTCGTCGCGCGTGGCGAAGCGTGAGAACTCGCGCATGATGACGGTCTTGTCGCTCGGGTACTCGCGCTCGGGGTGGAAGTGGCGGAACTCGTGGATGCGCGTGTACGGCACGTCGGCTCCGGCGTAGTTCATCACGCTGGTGCCCTGGAAGTCACCCACGGACAGCACCTCCTGCTCGAAGTCGAGCGTGCGCCACCCGAGCTCGCCCTCGGCATAGTCGAAGTAGCGGTCGACCGGGCCGGTGTACACGATCGGCACGGTGCCCACGACGGCCCGCTTGTTCAACGGCTGGCTCTCGTCGAAGAAGTCGGTGTCGAGGCGCACCTCGATGTTCGGGTGGTCGGCCATGCGCTCGAGCCAGGCGGTGTACCCGTCGGTCGGCAGCCCCTCGTGCGTGTCGTTGAAGTACCGGTTGTCGTAGGTGTACCGCACGGGCAGACGGCTGATGATCTCGGCCGGCAGGTCGGTCGTGGGGGTCTGCCACTGCTTCGCGGTGTAGTCGCGGATGAACGCCTCGTAGAGGGGGCGCCCGATGAGCGAGATGCCCTTCTCCTCGAGGTTCTGAGCCGACTTCGTGTCGAACTCCTCCGCCTGCTGGGCGATGACCTCGCGCGCCTGCTGCGGGCCGTACGCCGCGCGGAAGAACTGGTTGATCGTGCCGAGGTTGATCGGCAGCGGGTACACCTCGTCTTTGAAGTTCGAGTACACCTTGTGCACGTAGTTCGTGAAGGTGGTGAACCGGTTGACGTACTCCCACACGGTCTCGTTCGAGGTGTGGAAGAGGTGCGCGCCGTAGCGGTGCACCTCGATGCCTGTCTCGGGCTCCGCCTCCGAGTAGGCGTTGCCGCCGATGTGCGAGCGGCGATCGATCACCACGACTCGCTTGCCGGCGCTCGCAGCGCGCTCGGCGATGGTGAGTCCGAAGAAACCTGATCCGACGACAAGAAGATCCATGGTCTCTAGCTTAGAGGCTGGCCGTGGTGCCCCCGGCGCTAGACTGGGCGAACCGCATGACTCTGCCGCATATGAACTCACGATCCACGTCTCGACACCTCGTCTTGGAAGCGCTTCCCGAGCGCACGGTGTCCGTCGACGTCAGATTCGACGATGCGCGCATCTGGTCGATCGACGTGCGCGAGCTCGTGACTCCCGCGGAGATCGACTGGCCCGAGATGCTGCGCCCGCATCTGACGGGCAGCACTCGCCTGAGCGTGCACGATTCGGCGAGCGGAGCGTGCATCGAAGCGTTCGAGGTCGCCTTCGACCAGGGTGCGCATCGCACAGCAGTCGTCGACGAGACGGGCACCCCGCTCGTCGTCAACAAGTGGGGTCGGCTCGGCGTCGCGCTCGACGCGATGGGCGAGGAGGTCCAGGCGCTCATCGTCGAGCGCTCCGAGATCCTCGTCCAGCAGCTGCAGCAGCAGGGGCTCCGGCCGTTCGTGGTCGGCGGCACCCTGCTCGGCGCTGTGCGCTCGGGAGCTCTCCTCCCCCACGACGATGATGCCGACATCGCATACCTCTCGGAGCATACGCACCCGGTCGACGTCTCCGTTGAAGCGTTTCGGGTGGGGCGCGCGCTGCAAGTGCTCGGCTACGAGATCAAGCGTCACAGCGCGACCCATATGCAGTTGCTCTTCCGAGACGAGGATCGCGGTGAGGTCGTCCACTACATCGACGTCTTCGCAGCGTTCTTCACCGCGGACGGGCTCATCAATCAGCCGTTCCACGTGCGCGGCGAGATGCGCATGGATCAGATGCTCCCCTTCAGCAGCGTCTCCATCAACGGCACCGGCTTTCCCGCACCCGCCGACACCGATCGGTGGCTCACCATCAACTACGACGCGAACTGGCGCACGCCCATTCCCGGATATGTGCTCGAGACTCCTGAGCCGACGCGGCGTCGCTTCGAGAACTGGTTCGGCTCCTTCAACTTTCATCGCGATTTCTGGGACGAGCACTACGCCGCGCAACACGCAGCAACACGGGATGAGACCGAGGCACTCTGGACCGCAGGGCGCGAGTGGCTCCTCGAGGCCCTGCGCACCGACGCTTCGCCGGTGGTGCTCGACGTCGGCTGCGGCAGCGGCACGCTGACCCGCGCCCTCGACGTCACCCTGCCGGGCAGCCGCGTCGTCGGCCTCGATTACGCGGCCGAGGCCCTGCGCCGGGCGAGCACCTTCGCCGGTGACGCGCAGGGGCCCGCGTACGAGCACCTCAACCTGTATCGCACGCAATCGCTGGGCATCACTGCAGCGCTCGACGTATGCGGGTCGTTCGACATCGTCGCGAACCACGTACTCGACCAGATCGGGCACTACGGGCGCGCGTACGCGTGGCGTCTGATGCGCATGGCGCTGCAATCGGGCGGTCAGGCGGCATTCACATTCCACTCTCGGCATGCCCGCGATGTGACGTTCGACGATCCCACCGGGTGGCATCTCGAAGAGGCGCAGCTCGTCGACGAGGCCGCCGCGTTCGGGCTCCGTCTCGCGTTCGATCCGATCGACGAACCGCTGCCCGATCTCCCGGATGGCGTCGTCGACACCATGCCGCTCGCGCGTGCCGAAACGTTCAAGCGGCGCTCTCGTCGCCCCGTCGGCGCGACCGTACTCTTCGACTCCGCTCCGCACTCAGCACAGCATCCGCATTCCGCGTCCGACCACACTCCTGGAGGCCCAGCATGAACGAACCCAATGCGGCACGGCGGGCCGTCGGCCGAGCACGACGCATCCTCGGCACCCCGCACGATGCGATCGCGCGACTCGAGGCCGAGTTGCAGACCGAGCGCGAGCGCATCTCACGACTCGAAGCCGAGCTCGACGAACTGCGCCGCGACAGCCTGCGCGTCGCCGAGCTCATCGACCTCGCAGAACGGGCCTTCACCCCGAAGCCGTGAGGGCGCAGCCCGGGAGCGGAACCGTTCAGCGCTGTTCGAGGGCTGCAGCGATGATGCGGTGCGCCGGCAGGATGCTGCGTCGCTCTTCGTCCATGTCGATGCGCCCCTCGACCAGGTCGACGAAGTGATCGAACTGCGCCGCGAGCGGCTCGGCTCCTGAGACTTCAGGAACCTCCATCTCGGTCATCTGCTTGAATCCGGCATGGCCGATGGTGCTCTCGATGTTCGCGTGACGGTACTTCGTCACGCCGCGCAGCAGCAGGTCGACCTCCACCATGGAGTCGAGGGACTGGATGGTCAGCCGCCGCACCTTGCGCTGGCCGATGCGGCTCGCGGAAGCCGATGCGATCCCGTTGCCCGGGAAGCGGAGAGTGAGATCGATGACGTCTTCGGCGTTCTCGAGCGATTCAGGGTGGAAGTACCCGAGCTCGGCGTTGACGCGCTCGGGCGACTGCGATCCGAACATGCGCGAGATGAGATCAGCGTCGTGCACGAGGAGGTCCCAGGCGACGCCCGTCTTGATGCGCGACCAGTACGGCGAGTGCCGCTCGGCGCGCGCGTACACGGGCTCTTCGATGAGCGACTGCGCCGCGATCACGCCCGCATTGAACCGCTCGAGAAACCCGCACTGCACCGGAACGCCGCGCTGTTCAGCCGTCGCCAGAATTTCTTCGGTCTGCTCGAGCGACGGGCAGATCGGCTTCTCGATGAGCACGGGCAGCCCGGCATCGAGGATCTCGCGCGCGATGTCGTAGTGGTACTCCGTTGATGCTGCGACGACCACGGCGTCGGCGTGCTTCAGGGCCGGCTCCGCCGCGGCGTACCACTCTCCACCGAACGCGTCGGTCGCTGCACGCCCGTTCGTCTCGAACGGATCGACGATTCCGACGAGGTTCGCTCGACTGGAATTCGCGATGATGCGCGCGTGGTTGCGCCCCATCGATCCAGCACCGAAGAGTACGACGTTCGGTTGTGCCACAGTGTTCCTCCACAAATCTGCTCGACTGGCTCGCGCGGCGGTCGCCACCCCGAGCGCGGCTCACGGCCGCCGTCTGTGGTTTCAGTCTAAACGTGCTTCCCCGAGGCGGCGTCACCCTCACCGCCCGCCGAGGGGTCGATCCACGCCGAGAGGAGCGCTCGCGCACTGAAGCGCCCGTCATGCACGTTCTTCACGAAGCGCCGGCCATCCGACGCGAGACCACCTGCGCGTGCGCGATCGGCCACGAGTTCGCGCACAACGGCTTCGAGCGTCTCGGGGGTGGCCTCGGCGATCGGCAGCGCTTCGCCTGTCGCGGCGCGCACCGCCTCCCGCACCTGGGGCAGCACGTGCCCCACCACGACGCGCCCGGCGGCGAGCGCTTCGCACGCGGCCACCCCGTACGAGCCGAGCCGGAATTGATCGAGCACGATGTCGGCCTCCGCGACCCGCGCGGGCATCTCAGCCGCCGCGACTCCCGAGACGCGCCGGTACTCGATCAGCCCCTCCTCGTGCAAGCGCTGCATCACGGGATCGATGAGGTGCGTTCCCTTGGTCGCGGCCGAACTCGGCACGTGCAGCACGATCGGGCGCTCCCGTTCGAGCGGCGGCTCGGCTGCATCCCACTTCGCGACGTCGATCACCACCGGGCACCAGGTCGCGCCCGGCGCATCGAGCAGCAGATCGGGGGTCGAGACGAAGAGCGGCAGATCGAGCGCTTCGACGAGCGCCGCGTTGCGATCGGCATCTCGCTGCAGCGCGGCGTCTTGCTGCTCGTCCTCCCCGTAGGGCGTCCACGGAGTCAGGGTGCGGTGACGCCGCGGCGAGCGCAGGTCGGTGCCGTGCGAGAGCAGAGCGACCGAGACGCCGGCGAGCTGCAACGCGCGCACCTCGCGTGCGACATTCCAGTTCAGCAGCCCTCCGAAGAGCGAGCGTTCAGCTTCGATGAGCACGTGGGTGAAGCGCCGCACTGCGGCGAGCTCGGCGCTCTGCCAGGGCCGAGACAGATTCTGCACCGGAAGCGGAACGTCTCGGTCGGCGTCGAAGCCGAAGCCCCCGGGCAGTTGCACCGAGAGGTTGCGCGCACCGACGTCGGGGCGTTCCGCTTCGAGGGCGCGCGCCCACAGATAGCCCTGCCCGGAATAGTTCGTCGGGCCGATGTACACCCGCACCGCGCGCTCGGGCACCGTGGTGGGCGCCGGCCGGTTGGCGGCTCGGGTGCCGCCCAGTCCGAACGCGATGAGCCGCGAAAGCGGGTTGCCTGGGCGTTTGGCGACGCCCTCCATGAGGTGCACCACCCATCGCGGCAGGCTCGAGCGCCGGGCCATGAGCTCGTCGACGAGAGCCCCGGCGAGGCGACGAGGCGCAGCGAGCAGCCCCTTCCGCTCCACGCTCACGCGTTGCGCTCCCGCAGCCGCGGTGGGAGCACGGCTTCGGCGCAGTCCGCGACCTGCTCGGCCACGCGCGCGATCGAGAACGTCTCAGAGGCCCAGTCGCTGAGCTGCTGGCGTTCCGCATCGTTCAGCGGATCGCGCGCCGCATCGACCAGCGACTGAGCGGCGGCCTCGACGTCGTAGCCGACCGCCGAGCCCACCGGGTGCTGAGCGCGATGCCGCTCGATGAAGTCGACCGTCGGGCCCTCACCCGCGAAGACGACGGGGCAGCCGGAAGCGAGCGAGGCGTACACCTTCGTCGTGAAGGCGTAATCGTAGCCCTGCCGGGGCTTCAGGCTCGCCAGGGAGGCGACGGCACCCGAGAGCACGTGCGAGAGCTCTTCGCCGCCGACCGGCGCGAAGAATTCGACACCGGTGATGCCGAGCTCGGCGATGCGCCGCTCGAGCGCCTCACGTTGCGAGCCGTTGCCGTAGAACAGCAGCTGGTATCCGGGGTGCTGCTCGGAGAAGCGCGCGAAGGCGTCGATGAAGATGTCTGCCCCGTGCCATTCGGAGTACGACCCGGCGTAGACGAAGTACGGTGCCACGGCCGCAGCTCGTGCGCCGCGATACTCGAACGCCTCCGTGTCCACGCCGAATCCGACGGGCGTGGCCGGCGTCTCGATCCCGATCTCGCGCATGCGTGCGATGAGGCCCGGCGAGATGGCGAACGCCGCAGAGGCGCCCCGCATTGCGAAGCGCTCGATCGCCCGCAGCACACGCAGCACGAGCCGCGAAGACGTCGCCTGACTCGCCGCGTCCGACCAGAGGTCCGCCGCGTCGTACACATACGGACGACGCAGGATCGCCGCCGCGATACGCATGACCGCGCCCGTGGTGGGCGGCGGCTCGACGATGTACAGATCCGCCCGTCGGCCGAACAGCAGCCGGAAGAACAGCGGCACGTCGAAGCTCATGTACTGCACGTATCCGCGCACGTAGCCGGCGGCGTCGCGCAGCACGGGAAAGCGGCGCACGCGCACGCCGACGAAGTCTCGGCCGGCAGCATCCGGGCGCTTCGCACGTCGGCCCGCGGTCCCCGGGCCGGCGAAGCCGCCGCGCGAGCCCGGCGGGCGAGTGGTCAGCACCTCGACGCTCGCGCCGCGCCGCGCGAACTCCCGCGCGATCGCTTCGAGCATGAACGATGCCGCAGCGGGCTCCGGAGCGAAGATGCGGCTCGCGATGGTGACCCGCAGCGGCGGTCGAGACATCTGTGAGTGCGGCATGGGTGCTCCCTGAGGGTCTGAATTGCGGGACTCGTGAGCGCTACTCATTCGGCGCGATTCCGAGCAGCTCGCGTTCGAGTACGACCCGCGAGGCGGAGCCGTCGTGCACACGGTCGACGAATGCCGGGCCGCGGGTGGCGATGGCACGGTAGCGCTCGCGATCCTTCACCACGTCGCGCAGCACGGATTCAACGGTCTCGATGGTCGCCTCGACGATCGGCAGTTCGAGCCCCGTGCCCTCGCGAACTGCTTCGCGCGCGTACTCGCCGATGTGCGAAACGACGAGCCGACCGGCCGCCATCGCCTCGCAGGCGGCGACGCCATAGTCGCCCAGGCGAAACTGGTCGAGCACCACGTCGCCCGACGCGAACATCGCTGGCATCTCTGCCTGAGTCAGCCCGGTCACGGTGACGTATTCGATGACGCCCTCATCGTGCAATCGGCGCAGCACCGGCTCGATCTCCGCCGTTCCCTTCACGAGCGGGTTCGAGGGGATGTGCAGCACGCGCAGACGTTCGCGTTCGAGCACCGGCGCATCCGTGCGCCACGGATCCGGGTCGATGACAACGGGGAGCAGGTGAGCGTAGGGCACGTCGAGCATGAGCCCGGGCGTCGAGACGAATGTCGGGCCCGCGAGATCGTCGAGCATCTGGCGATTGCCCGCCACGACCTTCTCGAGACGCTCGACGGGCACCCAGTCGTCATTGACGAACGGAGACCACGGTTCATGCTCGCGGTGGCGACTCGGCAGACGGATGTCGTTGCCGTGACTCACCGCGCCGACGATCAGGCCCCGGGCACGGAGCTCGCGCACTTGACGCCGCACGTCGCCGTTCCACATGCCCCCGAGTGGTGGAAACTCGGCCTCGATGAGCACGTGCGTGAAGTCGCGGGCGAGCGCCTCGAGCAGGCGTCGCTGCCACACGCGGTCGTGGGTGACGGTGCGCCACGGCACCGAGTAGTCGGCCGGGTACCCGAAGGGGTTGATCTCGGCGTAGACCAGGTTCTTCGCGTCGACGCGCTCGTCGCGCATCGCAGCCCGGCCCCAGCGGTACCCCTGCCCCGCGTAGTTCGCCGGGGAGATGAACACGCGAGCCTCGCACCGCTGGTCTGCACTGGGCACCGGCGGCATCGGCGCGCGCCGCACTCGGTCCACGGTCATCGCGATGCCGTCTTGCACGACCTTCGGTACGAGCTTCCAGAGCTTCTCGATCGCGGGGTGCATCATGCGCCTTTCTGCGGGGTGTGGTGGGAGCGGCCGGGCGAGAGCCAGTGCCGCATGAGCACCGCCGCGCTTTCGGCTCCGCTGTGCCAGCGCCGCACGAATTGCAGGCCCTCGTCGCGGGCTCGGGCAAGGGCCGCGCGATCCTGAGCGATACCGCGCAGCACCTCCTCGAGCGTGTGCGGGGTCGCCTCGACGATCGGGAGGTCGAGACCAGCATCTTCGCGCACCCGCTTGCGCACCCCTTCCGAGATATGTCCGATCACGAGCTTGCCTGCGGCCATCGCCTCGCACGCCGCGACGCCGTACGACCCGAGCCTGAACTGGTCGAGCACCACGTCGGCGCCCGCGTACACGTCGGGCATCTCGGCGGCCGCAACCCCGCGCACCTCGCGATACGCGATCACCCCCTCGGCATCGAGCCGTCGCAGCATCGGTTCGATGAGCTGCGTTCCTTTGATCAGGGAGACGCTCGGGGCGTGGATCACGCGAAGCCGTGCGTCCGCAGCCGAAGCCTGTGGCACCGCAGCCGCCCACCGATCCGCATCTACGACGACCGGGCACCAGATCGCCTCTGGCAGATCGAGCAGCAGGTCTGGGGTCGACACGAACAGCGGCCGCCCGCTGGCGCGGAGCATCGCGATGTTCTTGCGGGTGACGCGTTCGAGGCGGCGGGAATACAGGTCAGGATCCGCGTAGGGCGACCAGGGCTCGCGCTCCGCGTGCGCGCTCGGCACGCGGATGTCGGTGCCGTGCGCGATGCACGCGACGTCGACCCCGGCCGACGTCAGCCACGCGATCTCGCGCATGAAATCACGGCGCATGAGGCGGCCGAAGAGTGGTTCCTCGGCTTCGGCCAAGACGTGACTGAAGCCCCGCACCGACTCGCGCTGCGCGCGCTGCCACACGCGATCGTTGTGGTACGTGGCGACGGGTACGATCAGGTCGGAGGGGAACGCGAAGCCGCCCGGCACATCGATCGCCATCGTCGCGGTCGATGCCGAGGGGAGCGCTTCGCGCACGGCGCGCGTCCACTCCGTCGACTGGTTGGAGTAGTTGACCGGCGCGATCAGCAGGCGCGGATCGCCGGTGCCCGGCTCGGAGACCCCGGGGCGGGCGTGCGCTCGCGGAAGGCCGAGTCGCAACGCGGCGATACGGCCCGGGAGGCTCATCGGGTGGTCGGCGACGTAGTCGATCAGTGCGTTGAGCCACCGGGGGTAGTCGTTGCGCCGCTGCGGCAGCAGCCGAGCGAGAAGGGCGGATCGCGCCATACGTGCACGCGCTCCCTTCGCGATTGCGGGCGGCCGGTCGGGCGGCCGGATGGTCGGCACCAGTGTAGCCGAGGGCGGCCGGGCCGCAGCGGTGCGCCCGGTAGCATCGAAGCATGACCGAGCCGCTCGTCGACCTCACCATCGCCGTCCACTCCGCGACTCGTCCCATCGCGCGCGCCGTCGCGTCGGTGGTCGATCACACCGCGAGCGATGTGCGCGTGAACGTGGTCGCGCACAACATCGACCCCGAGATCATTCGCACCAACCTCGGCGAGTACGCGCAGCATCCCGACGTGCGGCTCCTCGAGCTTCGCGATGGCATTCCCTCGCCCGCCGGGCCGATGAACTACGGCTTCGCCCAGTCGTCGGCGCCGTACATCTCGGTCATGGGGTCTGACGACGAGCTCGCTCCCGGCGCGATCGACTCGTGGCTCGCCGTTGCGCAGCGCACGGGGGCCGAGGCTGTGCTCGCTCGCATTCAGCTCGATACCGGGCGCACGGATCCGTATCCTCCGGTGCGAAACGGTCGGCGCACCGAGCGCCTGCACCCGCGCAAGGATCGGCTCGCGTATCGCAGCGCCCCCCTCGGGCTCATCGACCGGCGTCGGTTCGGCGATCTCCGCCTGACGGAGGGACTGGCGTCGGGTGAGGATCTCACCTACTCGTTGACCGTTTGGTACACGGCCGAGACGCTCGCCTACGACCTCGATGGCCCCGCTTATGTGATCAACGCCGACGCCGGCGATCGCGTCACGTTCGCCCCGCGGCCCGTTGCCCGGGACTTCGCGTTTCTCGACGAGCTCGAGGCGCTTCCCTGGTTCGCGCAGGCCTTGCGCGCCGATCGCCTCGCGATCATCGTGAAGCTGATTCGCATCCACGTGTTCGACGCGATCCTCGCGCGGGCGCGCACGCAGGCCGACCTCGACGCCAACCGATCTGATCTGCTCGGCCTGCTCAAGCGCTTCGAACGCCTTGCTCCGGGCGTCCACAAGCTGCTCGCGCGCACCGACCGAGCGGTGTTCACCGAACTCGCTTCACCGCACAGCACACCCGAGAGCATCGCGCTGGCACTCGACAAGCGGCACGTCTACCGCTCGATTCCTACTCTGCTGCCGCAGAACCCGTTTCGCGTACTGCAGCGCCAGGCGCCGTTCCGCACGCTGTTCTCCGGCTTCCGCATCATGAACGGCGCGCGCTGACCGCAGCGAGACTGGAGCCGCGCAGCGAGACTATCGCGCGGGCAGCGTCAGAATCTCAGCGCCTTCAGCCGTGATGGCAATGGTGTGCTCCGAGTGGGCCGTGCGCGCGCCGGTGGCGCTTCGCAGCGTCCAGCCGTCGGCGTCGACGGCCAGCCGATCGGTGTCGGCCATCACCCACGGTTCGACGGCGAGCAGCAGCCCCTCGCGAAGCCGGTAGCCGCGCCCGGCGCGCCCGTTGTTCGCCACGTGCGGCTCCTGATGCATGGTCGAGCCGATCCCGTGCCCACCGAACTCCATGTTGATCGAGTACCCGGCACTCTTGAGCACCGTGCCGATCGCGTGCGAGATGTCTCCGATGCGGGCGTCGGGCTTCGCGACCGCGATGCCGGCGCGAAGCGCCTCCTCGGTGGTCGCGATCATGGCGAGATCTGCGGGGTCGCGGGTCTCACCGACGACGAAGCTGATCGCGGAATCGGCGGCGATGCCGTCGACCGTGACCGCGAGGTCGAGCGTGAGCAGATCCCCATCCGCGAGCGCGTAGTCGTGCGGCATGCCGTGCAGCACCGCATCGTTGACGGCGGTGCAGACGTAGTGCCCGAATGGACCGTTGCCGAATGACGGCGCGTAGTCGATGTAGCACGAGACGCCTCCGCCCTCGCGAATCAGCTCTCCGGTCATGCGGTCGAGCTCGAGCAGATTCGTTCCCACGGCGGCGTGCTCGCGCAACGCTTGCAGAATATTGCCGACGAGTGCGCCGGCCCGTCGTGCGCGGCTCAACTGGTCTTCGTTCAAGATCTCGATCATCGCTGACCATCGTACTCGCGGTTCGGCACGCGTCAGCCCGACCCCGAGCGCTGAGATTCATCTGATGATACTAGAGGCGGACGGCGCAGCAGCGATACGGTAAGGGAGTGAACGAAACCGCTGCCCGCCGCCGCCCCGGCCCCGCCCGAGTCCTCACCGTGGAGCGCACGGAGCGCATCAGCCCGCACCTGGTGCGCGTGCATCTCGGGGGCGACGATTTCGCGGCGTTCCTCGGCGCAGCAGATCCCGAGCGGATCGCGATGACCGACAAATACGTCAAGCTGCTCTTCGCGAAGCCCGAGCTCGCTCTCGAGCCGCCGTACGACCTCGAAGAGCTGCGCCAACGTCTGCCCCTCGAGGACCTGCCGGTGCGGCGCACGTACACGATCCGCTCCATCGACGCGGCGACCGGCACATTCGCGATCGACTTCGTGGTGCACGGCGACGAGGGCATCGCCGGCCCCTGGGCCGCCGCAGCGCAGCCGGGCGACCTGCTCACCTTCTCGGGCCCGGGCGGTCAATTCGCGCCGTCGATCGACCCGCACCTGCCGCGTCTCTACTTCGCCGACGAGTCGGCGTTGCCCGCGGTCGCGGCCGCGCTCGAAGAGACGCCCGCGAGTGCGCACGGCCTCGTGCTCATCGAAGTGGGCAGCGCCGCCGACGAGATCGAGCTGCGTCGCCCCGTCGGCGTCGAGGTGCGCTGGCTCCACCGCGAGCGACCGGACGGCACGGTCGCTCCCCACGGCAGCCTGCTGGTCGAGGCCGCCCGAGCGCTCGCCGCGCCCGAGATCGTGCCCGAAGTCTTCGCGCATGGCGAGCGCGGCGCCATGCAGCAGTTGCGACGGCTGCTGCACAACGAGTGGGGCATCGAGCGTCGCGCTCTGTCGCTCTCCGCCTACTGGGCCGTCGGCCGAGCCGAAGACGGATTCCAGGCCGAGAAGCGCGAACCCGCCGGCCAGATCTTCCCCGAGTAGCTCGTCCGGCCGATTCGCCGCACCCTGTCAGATGGACGGGGTGATGGACGAGGTCGCGGGCGGGTCGTCGCTCAGCAGGCTCGCCAGCCCCGCGAGCGCGACCTGCTCACCGAAGGCGGGATGCTGACTCGCCACGTCGCGGAAGCTGCCCTGCGCCACGATGACGCCGTCGTCGAGGTAGCAGATGCGGTCGTAATCCTTGATCGTCGAGAGCCGGTGGGCGACCGAGATCAGCGTCACCTCGCCCTGCAGCGCGCGAATAGCCTTCGTGACCTCGTCTTCGGTCTTGGTATCGAGCGAGCTGGTCGCCTCGTCGAGCACGAGCACGAGCGGATCGGTGTAGAGCGCGCGGGCGATGCCGAGTCGCTGCTGCTGGCCGCCCGACAGCGATACCCCGCGCTCGCCGATGCGCTCGTCGATGCCGCCAGCGCGGTTCGAGATCAGCGAGCCGAGCTGTGCGCGCTCGAGCGCGTGCGTGACGCGCTCGCGATCGATGTCCTCACCCCATGTGAGGGCGACGTTCTGGGCGATCGTCCCGTCGAACAGAGCGACGCGCTGCGGCACGTACCCGACGCGCCCGCGCCACTGGCGCAGCACCGACTGCATCGACGCGTCATCGATCTCGATCGTGCCCTGCGAGGGCTGGCTGAGCCCGAGCAACAGGTCGATGAGCGTCGACTTGCCGGCACCCGAAGGTCCCACGATCCCGACGGAGCTTCCGAGCGGCACGTCGAGCGACATGCCCTTGATCACGTCGTCGTCAGCGCTCGGATATCTGAACCGCACGTCGTCGAGGCGGAGCAGCCGCGGGTTCTCGGCGAGCGTGGCGGTATCCGATGGCGTCTGCGAGGTCTGCACGTCGCGCTCCGACGCGATGAGGTCCCCCACCACGTCGCGGGCGCCGGGGAGGCTTGCGGTCGCCTGCACAATGCCGCCCTGCACCGCGGTCAGCGCGGGGATCAGGCGGAACCCGGTCGTCGCGAACAGCGCGACCGATGAGAGCGCCCCCTGCACCCCGCCCTGGAAGAAGTAGGCGCTGACGCCGATGAGGGCGATGCCGCCGAGCAGCGCCATCTCGAACGCGAAGCCGGGCAGCACGCCGAGGAAGGAGCCGTTCGCGCGGGCGCGCGTGCCGTGCCGCCGGTTGTCGGTCACCAGGTCGGCGACCTCGCCAAGGCGGTTGCGCAGGCTGAGCTCTTTGAGCGCGTCGATCATCTCGGTCATCAGGTTCGCGACGCGATAGCTGTAGTCGCGGTTTACCTGACCGGCCTCGAGCGACCGGTTCGTGACGACGAAGTGCACGAGCAGCATGACGAGCGAGAGGTAGACGAACGCGATGACCGAGGTCGCGGGGTCGGAGACCACGAGCACCCCGAGCACCAGCACGAAGGTGAAGAACGCACTTGGCACGCGCATGAGCGGCAGCACGAAGCCGGCCATCGCGTTGGCGATCCCGGCGTCGGCGATACGCGTGATCTCGGCGACGGTGCGCTTCGACCGCTCTTCCCAGCTCGCGCCGATGTAGGCGCGGAACAGGCGATCGCCCACCTCGAGCTCGTATCGCGCGAACCGACGCGTGGCGAACCACTGCAGGATCACGTTGAGCAGCGACTTCAGCATCATGAGCGCGAGCGCAATGAGGATGAGCACGGGCGCCGCCTCGACACCGATCTCGCCGATCACCGGAATCGTCACGGCGTTGCCCGCGAGCATCGGCCCGATCGACAGTGCGAGGATCGCCATGCCGATGGCGTCGAGCGTGGTGATGAGGCTCGTGGCCACGATGTAGCCGATGAAGTAGCGCTGCGCCCCGGGGGGAAGCAGCGGAAGGAGCTGACGGAGGGTGATCCAGATCTGTTTCATAATGCTTTCGGGTGACCCGCGAGCGCGGGCGAACCCGGCTTAGGCTCCGGCTCGCAGTACCGCGGTGACGCCCGCGACGATGCGCGCGAGGTCTCCCTCGGTGAGCGACGGGTGCACCGGCAGCGACAGCACCTCGGTGGCGGCGCGCTCGGTCTCGGGCAGGTGCAGATCGGGGGCGAAGTGCGCGAGCGACGGGAGGCGATGGTTCGGGATCGGGTAGTACACGCCCGAGCCGACCTGGTGCTCCTCCTTCAGCGCGTCCCGCAGGCGGTCGCGCTCCGAGGCGTCGACGCGGATCGTGTACTGGTGGTAGACGTGCACGGCCTCGTCAGCCACCATCGGCGTGGTGACGCCGCCGAGACCCTTCAGGCCCTCATTCAGCGTCGCGGCATTGGCCTGGCGCTGCGCCGTCCACGCGTCCACCTTGGTGAGCTGCACGCGCCCGATCGCCGCGTGCACGTCGGTCATGCGCGCGTTGAAGCCGATGACCTCGTTGGCGTACTGGGTCTCCATGCCCTGGTTGCGCAGCAGCCGCACACCGCGCGCGAGCTCCTCGGTTGCGCAGGTCACCATGCCGCCCTCGCCCGACGTCATGTTCTTCGTCGGGTACAGGCTGAACATCGCGAAGTCGCCGAGCGTTCCCACGGAGCGCCCGCTCCACGACGCGCCGTGCGCCTGAGCGGCGTCCTCATAGATCGCCAGGCCGTGCTCGCGGGCGATGGCCTCGAGCACGTCGACGAGGAAGGGGTGGCCGTAGAGGTGCACCGGCATGATGCCCTTGGTGCGCGGAGTGATCGCCGCACGCACCGACTCGGGGTCGAGCGTGAACGAGTTCGGCTCGATGTCGGCGAAGACGGGGGTGGCCCCCGTGAGCGCCACCGAGTTTCCGGTCGCTGCAAAAGTGAAGGAGGGGACGATGACCTCGTCGCCGGGGCCGACGCCTGCCGCGAGCAGCCCGAGGTGCTGGCCCGCCGTTCCCGAGTTCACGGCCACGGTCGGGCGGCCGTCGGCGAAGTGCGCGCCGAACTCCTGCTCGAACGTGGCGACCTCGGGCCCTTGCGCGATCATGCCCGAGCGCAGCACCCGATCGACCGCTTCACGCTCCTCATCTCCGATGAGGGGTTTGGCAGCAGGGATGAACTCAGTCGACATAGTGAAGTACCTTTCGCGCACGGGATGCGGATCGTCAGCTGCCAGGATACCGTCCAGCGCAGCAGTCGGCTGTAAGGTCGACACGCACAAGCCTGCTGACGCCGAGCCTTGGCGGCTTGTTCCGGGCGTGATTACGGCGCCGGTCTGTCAGAATGGTCGCATGATGCCCGACCCTGCGGCTCCTCGCGAGTTCGCCAACGCCGACACCTGGGTCGTGATCCCGCTCTTCAACGAGGCGACCGTCATCGGCGGAGTCATCTCCGAGCTCCTGCCCGTATTCCCGAACGTCGTCTGCATCGACGACGGTTCGCGCGACGGCTCGGGAGACGTCGCGAGAGCTGCCGGATCGCACGTGGTGAAGCACCCCATCAATCTGGGTCAGGGCGCGGCGTTGCAGACCGGGTTCGCCTACGCCCTCGAGCGCGGCGCGCGATACGTAGTCACGTTCGACGCCGACGGGCAGCACCGCGTGGTCGACGCGGCGGCGATGCTCGAGGTGGCTCGTGCTGAGGATCTCGCGATCGTGTTCGGCTCGCGCTTTCTCGACGATCGCACCAATCCCGGCATCTTGAAGAAGCTGGTCTTGAAGACCGCGGTGTGGGTGACCAACGTCACCACCCGCACCCGACTCACCGATGCGCACAATGGCCTCCGGGTCATCAGAGCGGACGCGGCGGCGCGCATCAATCTGCGTCAGGATCGCATGGCGCACGGCACCGAGATCGTGGTGCAGCTCGGCAAGACGGGGCTCCCCTACGCCGAGTTCCCCGTCGAAGTGATCTACACCGACTATTCGAAGGCCAAGGGACAGTCGCTGCTCAACTCCGTGAACATTCTCGTGGACCTCATCATTCGTTAGGCACCCGTGACTCTCTTCCAAGTTCTCCTCATCCTGTTCGTCATCGCCGCGGCGAGCCTGGCCGTGCGCTTCTTGCCGGGCGAGCGGTCGCTGGCTCTCAAGCGCATCTTCGCGATCCTCTTCGTCGCAGCAGCTGCGGCGGCCATCATCTTCCCGGGCATGCTCACGACGGTGGCGAACTTCTTCGGCATCGGTCGAGGCACGGACTTGCTGCTGTACCTCTTCATCGTCGCCATGCTGATCTTCGCAGTGGCCGTGGTCCGGGCTAAGGCGCGCAGCGATGCGCGTGTCTCCGAGCTCGCACGCGCGGTCGCGCTGATGGAGGCGCGCATTCTCGAAGGACGGTCGCGACGTGACCGAGATGAGCGCACGGACGGAGGAGCCCCGCGCGCATGATCGCCTGGCTGAGTTTCTCCATTCCCGTCGTCACGGCGCTGGCGATCATCGCGGTGACCGGTCTTCCCATCGCCTGGGCGTTGCGTCTGCGGGGCTTCACGGTCGCCCTCGTCGCCGTTCCGGCATCGTTCGCGGTGCTGGCACTCTCGAGCATCGTCGCCCAGTTCGTGGGCGTGCCCTGGTCGCTGCTCCCCGCGTTCGCGCTCGCAGCGGCCCTGACCGTGGTGCTTCTCGCTCTGCGCCGCTGGATCGCGCCGCACCCCGAACCGCGTCACCTTCGCGCGCGGGCACTCCACCTGCGCCACGACCTGTGGCTCTCACTCGCGGCCGCCGCTATCGGCGGCATCGTGCTCGCGATCTCCCTGGTGGCGGCGGTGAAGCAACCGGGCGCGATCTCGCAGACCTTCGACGCGAACTTCCATCTCAATGCCGTGCGCTACATCCTCGACGGCGGCTCGGCGTCACCGGTGTCCATGGATCTCACGTCGCCCGGATCCCCCGTCTTCTACCCGACCCTCTGGCACGCGCTCGTCGCGTTGGTCGTGCAGCTGAGCGGCGTGAGCATCCCCCTCGCTACGAACGCGGTGCTGTTCGTCGTCGTGTGCGTGATCTGGCCGATCGGCGTCGTGGCTCTCGGGCGCGCGGTCGCGGGGCCGAGTGTGGCAACCACCCTCATCTCGGGCGCGGTGGCCGCCGCGTTCCCGAACTTCCCGCTCTTCCTGGTGGGCTACGGAGTGCTGTACCCCAACATTCTCGCGTTGATCCTCATGCCGTTCGTGCTGGTGGCGGGGCTGCAGCTGCTGAATCTCGGCCCGGCTCGACGCGCGCAGCCGCTCACTCCGGTGACGCGCTGGCTGCTCTTCTGGGGGGCGTTGGGCGCAGCGGTACTCGCGCACCCGAGCGTCATCCACGTGCTCCTCGTATGGGGCGCGATTCCCGTGCTCTTCGCCGTGGTGCGCGCACTTCGCGGGCGCCCGGTGCCCGGAGCCGGCGGAGCGCTCGTGCTGCCGAAGACCTCGCGCCCACTGCGCTCCGTACTCGCCGTCGCCGGAGCCGGCCTCTTCGCGGCAACGGTCGTGGCTGCCTGGATCGTGGGACGCACGACCGACAACGCCTGGCAGGGCTTCTTCATCGTGCATGATGCGATCCTGCAACTCATCGGCGGCACACCGCACATTCAAGGTCATGCCTGGGTCGTCGCGCTCCTCGTGCTGCTGGGAGCCGTGCTGGCCTGGCGCTACCGGTCGCTGCGATGGGCGGTGGGAAGCGCCGCGACGCTCGCCGCCTTCTACGTGATCGCCGACGGCTTTCCCACCTCGGAGTGGCGCACGTTCTTCGTCGGCCCCTGGTACAACGATTCCCGTCGACTCGCCGCTCTCGTGCCGTTCGGCGCACTGCCGCTCATGGTGCTCGGAGCACGAGCGGCATGGGCGATGCTGCGACCCTCGTTCCTTCGGGCGGCGCGCATGGCGTCGACCCGCCCCGGCCGCACCTTCGGCGCACTCACCGCCTTCGCACTCGTCTTCCTCGTCGCTGTGGGCCAGTCGGGCACCTTCCGCATCCAGCAGATCGTCACCGAGTCGTACGATCAGCAGGCCGCCATGCTCGTCGACGATGACGAACTGGCACTCATCGACCGCCTCGGCGACGAGGTGCCCGAAGGCGAAGTCATCGCGAACAACCCCTTGAACGGCAGCTCGCTCACGTACGCGCTCGCCGACCGTGCTGTGACCTTCCCGCACTCGGGCGGCAACTACGATCCACGGGACTACGAGTTCGTCAACGCACTCGTCCCCGATCCCGAGCTCGCCTGCAGTCTGTCGCAGGAGCTCGATATCTCGTACGTGCTCGATTTCGGCACCGCCTTCGTGATTCCCGACCCCGGGCCACGCGGCATCCCGTTCGAAGACATGCAGCACCTCGACCGGTCGCCGATTCTCACCGAGGTCGACAGCGAAGGCGACGCAGTGCTCTACCGCGTCACCGGCTGCTGATCGCACGAACCGAATTTCCGAAGGAGACCCATGAACGACATCAGCCCACTCGCCTACATCGGCGAGGGTGTGGAACTCGGAGCGAACGTGCGCATCGGCCCCGGGGCCGTGATTCTCGGGCCCTGCGTGGTAGAGGACGACGTCTGGATCGGACCCGGAGCCCAGATCGGCGCTCCACCGGAGATGTCGAGTCTGCCTCAGAACGCGGCCTGGAACGGCGACCTCCAGCATGCGGGTGTGCGCATCAAGACGGGCGCGGTCATCCGTGAGAACGCCGTAATCCACCAGGGCACCTATCGCGAGACGAGCGTCGGCGCTCGCAGCTGGGTGCTGAATCGCGCCTACCTCGCGCACGACGTGGTGCTCGGCGACGATGCCACCGTTTCGGCCGGGGTGTCGATCGGCGGGCACTGCGTCATCGGCGACCGCGTCAACATCGGCATGAATGCCGTGGTGCACCAGCGCCGCGTCATCGCTGCCGGCGCCATGGTGGGGATGGGAACGCCCGTGACGCGCGACGTGCCCCCGTTTGCGAAGGTCTACGGCACGCCGCCGCGCCTCACCGGGGTGAATGCCGTGGGGATTGAGCGCGCGGGGCACGATGCGGCGCTCGCATCCGTGCTGCTCGCGCACTATCGTTCGGGAGACCTCCTGGTCGACCGCTCCACGCTCGCCGAAGCGCTCGAACCGATGCAAGACGAAGTCGACTGGTGGCGCGGGCACGGCGAGCTGCGGCCCACCTCTGCCGCGGGCGACTGAGCGGACAGGCCCCTCGCGCGCAGGCCCGCGCGTCATTCGCGGAGCATCCCTTCGATCGCAGTGATCACCCGCTCCGAAGCCATCCGATCCGAAGCAAAGAACTGCGCTTCGATCTCACGGCCCGTGTACGCGAGCAGATCGGGAAGCTGGTCGATCACTTCCTCCGCTTCTCGAGCGAGCAAACCGAACCCGGAATGAGCCGCAGTGAAGGCTGCGTCGGCGAAGCTCGCCGGAGCGCCGATCACCTCTGTTCGATCGAACTGGAAGAACAGCGTAGGCGTGCCGCAGACCGCAGCGTCGAAGGATCGTTCGGAGTAGTCCGTCACCAGCGCGGCAGCCACCACCAGTGATTCGTCGAGGACACGCGAATCCCGGTCGCAGTCGATCCAGCTCGGAACATCGAGCACCGGCATCGAGCCGCCGGGATGCACCCACTGCACACGCGCTCCTGCCGCAGCGGCCGCCGCTCGAAGCCCGGGATGCGCAAGGAGCGCTCCCCAGTGCCGCGCCCACTGATCCGCGGCGGCTGCCCGCTGACGGAGGCAGGGGGCGATGATCAGGGTCGCCGGCGGTCGTCCCGATCGCGTCGCTCTCTCGGCCTGCACGCGCAGCAGATCGTGTCGCGGCATCCCGGAATGCAGCACACTGTCGGGGAAGACGGCGTAGTCGCCTCCCGAGAGACGCAGCAGATCGTACTCCGACACGGTCGATGTCGTGATGAGGTCGATACCGACCGGGTTGATCCGCCGATACTCCATCGCCGTGTAGATGTCGGGATTGACGAACACCCGCCGCCAGGTGCGCGATATCGTGCTCGCCGGAAACGGTGTGGATTCTAGTCGATCGAGTACCGATGACACCACGACGCGCGACTGCTTCGCGAGAACGAAGTGGCGCCAGGAACCCGCGACGACGACCCGGGCGCCGCGACTACGCACCCGATCCGCGGAGTCCGCGACGAACCACGCGTTCACGGACGGATGTGCGACGGCTATCACATCGAAGACCGCCCGCGCATTGCCGCGCTGCTCCGCCCCGTCCATGAACAACCAGGCGCCGGCAGCGCGAGCTCGAAAACCGAGAATGCCGGAGGCCCGCCAGACGAGAGCCCATATGAGATGCTGCACGCGCGCGCTCCGCAGCTTCCTCGATACGGCACGGGCGCCATCACCCAACGGCATCTTCATGACGCGGGCGAGGCGAGCCCGCACCCCGAGGCGGGGCTCACGAGTGACGGTCGCAGGCGGCACGATGTGCCCGAGCTCGATCCGCGCTGCGTCCTCCCCGAGCGCTTCTCCGTCGAGTTCCAGCGAGAACCCGGGGTCGCAGGCGAGTCGAACAGGTGTTGTTCCGCGCACGCGCACCAAGTGCTCGTACCCCCAGGTGCTGCCGACGAACTCGATACGTCGAGTCTTCACCGCGAGAATGCCCGAGTCCACGCCCGAAGCTCCAGCGGACTCGGATTTCGCGGCCTCTCCGCACCGACGGTCGGTACGCTCCAACGCCCCGTTCGAGATCCATTCTCCGGCGATTCGCAAGCCCTCCGGCGGATGCGGCGACGAGCTGAACAGGCTGAGCAGCTGCACGCCTCGCACCTCGTCGACTTCCCGCACGAGCACCGGAGATGCATCGACCGCGCCGAGTGCTGCGAGCCACGCGACGCGCACCTCGACGGGGAGCGGGAACCCCGCGCAGAAATCTCGAACACCGGCATCGCCGATGAGCCGCAGGTTCGCGACGAAAGCCTCGCGAAGGCTCCTGAGCTCAGAAGGAGGCATCCGGTAGGTCGGCGAGTGCTCAGAGAAGTTCCGCTGAAAGACGATGTAGCTGAGATGCAGGATGACATTCGCGAGCCACTGCGGCGTGGGTGAAGGCGCGATATCGAGCAGTTCCCGGTGCGGGCCCGAGAAGACCGCGTCGAAATTCTGGATGAGCCGCTGCTGCTGCGCGACGATCGAGGAGCCGTCGGCCCGTCTCCGGTACTGGTACACCGCATCCGGCACGACCACGTGCCGCGCACCGGCGCGCAAAAGGAAGTGCGCGAGGAACATCGAGTCGGACGCTTGTCGCAACCGTTCATCGTAGCGGAGGCCCAGCGCGGTGATCTCCGCGCGCTTGAGAAAGACGTTGCCGCCGGGCGTCTGGATCGCCTCCGGTTCCTGCGCGAGGTCGATCACGCGCGGCCGCGGCCCGGCGAACTTGAAATCGAGCGCGTGGGGAAGGTCTCTCCCATCGGGGGCCTTGACCTGGATTCTCGCGACGAACATGCGCTCAGCCCGGAATGCGACGCGGGCGCGCTCCACCTCAGCGAGATAGTCGGGCGCGAGCACGTCGTCCGGATCCGGCGCACTGATCCATTCACCACGCGCCTGAGCGAGAGCGGCATTGCGAGCAGCTGCGACACCCCCATTGGCCTGCACGATCACGCGCACGTGATAGTCGGTCGTCATCATCCACGCACGGACGATCGACTCTGATGCGTCCGGGGAACCGTCGATGACGAAGATCAACTCGTAGCCAGCATGCCACGCGGACTGCGCTTCGAGTGATGCGAGAAAATCGGGCAGATACTGCTCGACTCCGTAACAGGCGATCAGCAGTGACGTGTGCGGCACTGCTGATCGCCATGACGCCGGCGCCCGATTCACCTCGTCCGTAACCACTGACATCGTCCGCCTTTCCGCAAGCCCCATTGACCCCGACCCATTCTCACAGACCGGACGTCCGTCCCGGGATCACCCAACTGCGAGCGGGTAGTATCGTCGCGTGACTGAACACCCCGCACTCAGAGACCCTGAGTATTCCACCCCCGGCACCAGCCTCGGGCTCATCAGCGTATTCCGTTACCACTATCTGCTCGGACTCCTGCTCAAGAAGGGCGTGGTGACCCGGTATTACGGGTCGGTACTGGGTTGGGCATGGTCGTACATTCGTCCCCTCGCGCAGTTCTTCATGTACTACGTGGTCATCGGCATCCTGCTCGGCGTGAGCCGTGGCGTCGAGTACTTCCCGATCTACCTGTTCTCGGGGATCATCGTGATCAACCTGTTCAGCGAGACCTTCAGAGCGACGACCGACGCGGTACTGGGCAATAAAGCGCTAATACGCAAGGTCTATCTGCCGCGCGAGCTCTTCCCGGTCGCCGCAGCCGGCGGAGCCATCATCCACTTCCTCCCGCAGGCTGTAGTGCTTTTCATCGTCTGCTTGTTCAACGGATGGCACTTCACATGGATGCAGCCGCTGGCGTTCGTGCTCTCGATGATCATCGTGGTGCTCTTCGCGCTGGGTCTCGGGCTCTTCTTCGGCGCTCTCAATGTGCTGTACCGCGATTCGAAGAACTTCGTCGACTTGATCCTCATGTTCGCAACCTGGTCGTCACCGGTGCTCTATACCTTCGAGAAAGTGCGTGATCGGGCGCCGGACTGGCTCTACCACCTGTACATGGCGAACCCGGTCACCACCGCCGTCGAACTCTCGCACTCGACCTTCTGGGCGCCGATCGCAAGCGATGCCGCCCGACCCGGTGGCTTGATGATGAACAGCGCCATCGGCATTGGACTCGCGATCGTCGCGCTGCTCATCGGTCAGCTCGTATTCCGCAAGAAGGAGGGGCAGTTTGCCCAGAATCTCTGACCCGTCAAATTTCATGCACAGCTCGAAACCGACGATCGTCGTGCACGATCTCGTGAAGACCTTCTCCCTGAAGCACACGCAGTCCTTCAAAGAGTCGTTCGTTTCGATGTTCTCGAAGGAAGACCGCACGACCGATTTCCGGGCGCTGAACGGTGTGAGCTTCGAAGTCGGTGAAGGCGAAGCGCTTGCGGTTCTCGGCCACAACGGCTCCGGGAAATCGACGACGCTGAAACTCATCTCGGGTGTGCAGCAGCCGGATTCGGGATGGGTGCGCACGCGCGGCCGCATTGGAGGTCTGCTCGAAGTCGGCGCCGGGTTCCACCCCGATCTCACCGGCAACGACAACATCTACCTCAACGCCGCCATCCTCGGCATGTCGAAGGATGAGACGGACGCACGGTACGACGAGATCGTCGAATTCTCGGGTATCAGCGAGGAATTCCTCGACTCGGAGGTGAAGCGGTACAGCTCGGGGATGAAGTCCCGACTCGGTTTCTCCGTTGCGGTGCACACCGAAGTGGACGTGCTCCTCGTCGACGAGGTGCTCTCCGTCGGCGACGCGGCGTTCAAGGCGAAGTGCAACGACAAGATCCTGGAGATGCGCGAGCAGGGCAAGACCATGTTCGTCGTCAGCCACAGCATCGGCACAGTGCGCAAACTCTGCCAGCGCGGCATCGTCCTCAACCAGGGCGAGCTGATCTTCGACGGCCCCATCGATGAGGCGGTCGAGTACGTGCGACCGCCAAAGGTCGACAAGCCTCGGGCGCCCCGCGCCGCTTCCGCCCAGAAACCCGAGCCTCGGCCAAAACCCGAAGCACCCGTCAACGAAACCCGTTTCACGATTGCACCGGAATTCATGTACCTTTTCCTGAGCAAAGAAACTCAACTGGGGCAGCCGGTCGACGACCCCGTGGAGATAGCCGAGAACGGTGGCGGTATTCTGCAGCGATTCGAGCGCGGTACCGCGACGCGTTCCCATGCTCTGAGCATCACCCAGTTCACGCGACCCGGCGTTTTTCTCGACGCGTACATCGCCGCGGGAGGCCCGCAGGGCAAGTGGGGGTTCATCGTCGGACGGGTCGAGGGTGCGGGCAGCATCGACGAAACCGTGCGCATCCGTTTTCAGAACGGCATAGCTTCTCGCACGGGTGGGTCAGAATCGCCCGTGGAATTCTCACCCGCGAAGCTCGGTGCCGTCACGTCGACCAGCGCACCCACCGTCTGAATCCAGCGCTCACTGCGCATCCGGAAGGAACTCTCCCCCGCAGGAAGGCGGACAGCATGGCGGTACACCTGACGCATGGGATTAAGAAGAATGTCGGAGATGCGCTGATTCATTCGCGCGCGCGCAAGCTGTGGCATCACGTCGCACCAGACCTGGACCTCGTGTCAGTTCCCCGATGGGAGAGCCATGTCGCGCCTGAGGACTCGCAGTTGCTCGTGCTGTGCGGTGGTCCGGGTTTC
Organism: Leucobacter sp. NPDC077196; assembly: GCF_040687075.1. Classification (NCBI taxonomy): domain Bacteria; kingdom Bacillati; phylum Actinomycetota; class Actinomycetes; order Micrococcales; family Microbacteriaceae; genus Leucobacter; species Leucobacter sp. NPDC077196. Next base: position 226,430 of record NZ_JBFBML010000002.1, on the reverse strand, counting down.
ACGCCGCGCATGATCGAGTCCGTCTTTCCCGTCGCACAGGAGCCGCTCCGGCAAGGCACTCCGGTCGCGGGCTTCGCTCTCGGGTGGCAGGGGCTCCCCGCCCGGAAACCTGAAGGATTCTCGATGACGGCTCGGAGCGTCGCCGCACTTCGGAAGATCACCGCACACGGCACGCCTCTCTCGGTGCGCGACGACGTCACCGCCGAGATCGCAGGGATGTTCGGCATCGACGCGATCCGGACGGGATGCAGCGCGTGGTACTCGATTCCGCACCTGGGGGCGGCCGCCGACCCCGGACCCGAGGAGCCCCGCAGTGTGGTGTTCACGACTCCAGCTCTCGCGGAGAACGCGAAGGAGTCGATTGCGGTGATGCGCATGCTCCGAGCCAAGTATCCGCGCGCCACGCTCGTCGCGGCCTTCCACCGGGGCATTCTACCCGACGAGCACACGTCGCCCGAGCAGAGCGCGCCACTGGTCGCACAGGCCGAAGCCGCGCGCGAGCTCGGTTTCGACGTGCGCGACGTCGCGTATGGTCTCGAACTTATCGATTTCTACCACGCGGTCGACCTGCACGTCGGTTATCGCGTGCACGCGCACCTCGACTTCGTGAGCCGACGTCGGCCGAGCGTGCTCATCAGCGAAGACGGACGCGGTTCTGGGCAAACGGCCGCGCTGCACGGAGGGCGGAAGATTCTCTGGGCAGGGCATCCGATTCTCGTCGACAAGCTCGATCGACGTCTGAGCAACGAGCACGAGAAGCAGTGGCCGTCGCTCAGCCGCGCCGTCGAGACGATCGAAGCGTCGTATCCGGTCATGCGAGAGATGATTCAGCGGCAGGCGGATTTGCGTCTTCGCTGACGCCGACCGTAGCGAGCTGCGTCAGACCGAAGTGCCTGCCCGCCGGTGCGTGCCCAGAGTGTGAAGGAGCCTGCATGCCAAACCCCACCGATGACGTCGAACGTCTGCTCTGGTGCATTCGGCCGGCGGTCGACATCACGCACCTCCACGCGCCGCTCCCCGAGAAGATGGTGCAGCAGCATCCCACCGCCTGGCCGTACCGCGAAGCATCGCTGCGCACCGCTGAGCACCATCTCGTTGTCACGGAGACGGTCAACCAGGAGCGCAGCCTCGCCCCGGTGTTCGAGGGCGGACCCCGAAGCCTTCCGCCGCTTTCCGCGGGGGAAGGTACCGAGGCGGTGGAGTCCGAAGTCGTGCGAGAGGTGCGCTCGCGTCTGAGACGCGCACTTTCGAACGAAGAGCCCCTGCTCGTGGCCGCACTCGAGCACCGCCTCTACAAAGCCGCCCGCGCGCACATGCAGTTTCGCAGGCTCGATCTCTCCGCCTATCGCGGGCTCGTAGTGGCGACGCAGCACTCGTCGAGCGTGCGAGCTGCAATTCTCGCCGCGGAGGAGCAGGGCACGCCGGTCACTTACATTCCCCACGCGCCGGTCGCAGGCAACCCCGTGTATCTGGATCTCCCCGCATCGACCGCGGGTCTTCGCGGAGTGGGCGAGTCCGACTACTATTCTCGCGAGCTCGGAATCCCAGCGGCCTCCCTCGACGTCATCGGCAACCTCGGCAGCGACCTCCTCGAGACTCCGGCGCCCGCGATACGACCGGGCGCCCCTGGTATTCTCGCGCTCTCTCCCCACCCTTCCGAGACGCTCGAGCGGATGTTCTCCCTCGTCTCCGATGCGTCCATCGGGGAGCTCATCGTCGCGCCGCATCCCGCGACTCAGCTCAAGGATGTGCGCCCACTCATGCGACCGGGGTGGCAACTCGCCGAAGGCTGGCGAACGATGGATCTCTTGACGGAGGGGCCCGCATTCCTCCTGCACCTCTCCAGCGGCGTCGCGTGGGAGAGCGCGGCACTGGGCATTCCCACCGCTACGATCCGACTCGATCAGACTCCGGTGAACTATCCGTTCCTCGTCGACGAGTCGGTGTACCCGTCGATTTTCACGTCATCGGAGGCGGCGTCGTTCGTCGCCCGCGCGCGCGGGGGCGTCATCGACCGATCGGCGCTGCTCGCTCACGCGCGGCGCTGGTGCAGCTTCGATGGAGTCGAGGCGAAGGAACGATTGCGGGTGCTCCTCAGACGAAACCCGGGCGAGTCGGCCGAATCGCAAACACGGTGCCTGCACGATGGCTGGTCGGCGGGCGGCGCCGCACTCGCGCGTTCCTGGATCGCCTCGACCCCCGTCGCCCCGGCGTAAAGCTCCCCGCAGCAGCCGCTTATATACTGTGTGGGTGAATGACACCGCAAACCTATTAAAGCTCGCAGTCATCGGCCAGGGGTATGTGGGCCTGCCGCTCGCAATGCGCGCGGTCGAAGCAGGCTACGACGTAGTGGGCATCGACTTCGATGCCCAGCGCATCGGCATGCTGTCGAACGGTGAGTCGTACGTCGACGACATCAGCGATCAGGTGCTCCGCGCAGCGATCGACTCGGGTCGATACCACGCGGTCACGGAGTACGCGCCCGCCGAGGGCTTCGATTTCGCCGTGATCACGGTTCCGACCCCCCTCCGCAATGCCACGCCCGATCTCAGCTACATCGAGAGCGCGAGCCGCTCGCTCGGTCCCCTGGTCACTCGAGGTGCGACGGTCATCCTCGAATCGACCACGTACCCCGGCACGACCCAGGAACTCATGGTGCCGATCCTTGAGGAGCTCAGCGGACTCACCGCCGGCGTCGACTTCTTCGCGGGGTACAGCCCGGAGCGTATTGATCCGGGGAACCAGAAGTTCTCCTTCAAGACGACGCCGAAGATCGTCTCAGGGATCAACCCCGCGTCACTGGAACGAGTCACCAGCCTGTTCTCCGACCTCGTCGACACCACGGTGCCTGTGAGCACGCCGCGCGAGGCGGAGATGGCGAAGCTCCTCGAGAACACCTTCCGTCACGTCAACGTCGCGCTCGTCAACGAGCTCGCCGTGTACGCCCACGAACTCGGCGTCAATGTCTGGGAGACGATCGAGGCCGCGTCCACGAAGCCCTTCGGGTTCATGAAGTTCACCCCCGGGCCGGGTGTGGGCGGCCATTGCCTTCCCATCGACCCGAGCTACCTCTCCTGGAAGGTCAAGACGGATCTCGGACGCAACTTCCGCTTCGTCGAGCTCGCAAACGATGTGAACGACCACATGCCCGAGCATGTCGTCAATCGGGCCATGCATCTGCTCAATGAGCACAGCAAGGCGCTGCGCGGATCCAAGATCCTCGTCATCGGAGTCGCGTACAAGAAGGATTCGAGTGACGCGCGCGAATCGCCCGCGGTCGGCGTGATCCGACTGCTGAACGAGTTCGGAGCGGATGTCTACGGCATCGACAGCCATGTCGAAGATCGGTACTGGCCGGAAGGCGCGACCCGCGCCGAGCTGTCGGCTGACCTCGTCGCTGCTGCCGATCTCGCGATCGTGGTGACGGATCACTCCGACATCGATGTGACATTGCTGGAGGGCGTCGACACTCCGGTGTTCGATACGCGCAACAAGTTGACGGGAGAGAACGTCACGGTTCTGTGATCGTTTCTCAGCGCTCGATTTTGCTTCTTCAGCGCGCAGCGGGGAGCGGATCCGATCGAGTCGGGTGTCCGGCGGGTGAACGCCTGCCGGGCGCGAGAGTGCGTGACAGACCCTCCCTCTAAGCTGGTTTCATGGCAGTCAAGTTGTTTCAGCGGAAGCCCGCACAGCAGCAGCGTGCTTTTTTGGAAGCGTACGAGTACTCCGCGACGGTCGATCGCAAAGCGTCGACCACTCGAGCCCTCGGTGAGCGGATGTTCTCGCGAGATCCGATGGAGCCGCTCGCACTGCACGGCACGAAGGGCGAGCACGACTGGTCCGCGCTCCGCGTCTACCTCGGTAGTACGGACGCTGCCGTGCTTCCCGCGCATTGGCGGATCCGTCACGTGTGGGCGGCCGTGATCCTCAACTACATCACCGACCCGACCGAGGAGCATCTCCGCCTCATCGAGCGCGCATATGAGCTCTCCGTCGACCACTATCGCTTCGCTTCGGTGGTCGGAGAAGAGAAGTTCGCACTGTTCGGCGTGCAGACCGCGACGCTCCGCGAGAACCGTGGGTTGCTCGATCGCCTGCTCGAGCTGACCGACGTCACCGAGTCGATTCGCTGGACCGCGGAGACCGACCTGCTCAAGCACAGCATCACTGACGCGCCAGAGTCCCACTCGCGTTGGTGGGAGCGCTACAACGCCCCGTTCACGCAGGCGGGGCTGGAACCGTGGGAACTCGACCCCGCGAGTTCGTCGGCTCCGTGTGTGGCCAGCCTCTTCGATCGCATCCGTGCGGCACGGCTCGCCTCTGCCGAGACCGTCGACGGACCGCTCGTCACCGTCATCGTGCCGACGTTCAATCCGACGACGACCTTCAGCGCGACGGTCGAGTCGCTCGCCCGCCAGACGTGGCAGAATCTCGAGATCCTGATCGTCGATGACGCCTCGTCGACCGGCGGCGAACTGCTCGAACTGGCGGCGGAAAGCGATCCGCGCCTGCGTGTGATTCGCATGCCCGAAAACGGGGGAGCGTATCGCGCGCGCAACGCCGGCATACTCTCAGCGAAGGGCGAGTTCGTGACGGTGCTCGACTCGGACGACCTCTCGCACCCGCGACGCATCGAGCGGCAGATGCGCCCGCTCCTCGCCGATCCCGACCTTCTCGCGACGGACTCGCTCGCCATCCGAACCCACGACGACGGGCTGCTCACCAACTTCAGCTCGACCGCGCTCCGCCAGAACGCATCGTCGCTCCTCTTCCGGCGAGCGATGACCGCCGAGCTCGGACTCTACGACCCGGTGCGCAAGGCTGCGGATTCCGAATACATCGGCCGTATCGAGCACCGATTCGGGCGCGACGCCATCTCTACCGTGCGCGAGCCGCTCGGTCTCATCCAGTTGACGACTGGCTCGCTCTCACGCGGCGACTTTGTCATGGGGTGGTGGAGCGGGCGGCGACTTGCCTACCGCCGTCAGTATCTTACGTGGCAGCGTCTCGGATCCTCGGCGGGAGAACATGCGCTCAGGCTCGATCCTTCCGAAGAACGCGCTTTCACCGCTCCGCGTGCCCTGCTCGGCCTTCCCGAGCCAGCCCGGTTTCCCTTCGGTGTGCTGTCCGGCTGGGATTCATCCGAGGGCGAGTTCCCAGAACGCGTGGCGGCCCTCACGTCGCTTGCTCAGTTCGGTTCGGGCGAACCGGTCGCACTGCTCAACGGCGTTCACCCGAAGACGAGTCCGCAGCACCGCAGCTTTCGCATCTCCACGGAGCTCTGGAAGGCGGTCGAACGCGGAGACGCGACGTGGGCCGACTGGAACCAGGAGGCGCGGATCGGCACGCTGGTCATCACGGACCCGTCCTATCTGATCTACGTGCCGACGCCCGAGAAGCGCCGCATCCGCTGCACTCGGGTCGTTATCGCGGTCGACAACTCGGTACGGAGCGCGGACAACGACCCGCGACTCCTCTCCCCCGCGTGGATCGAACGCCGGTGCCGGGAAACGTTCGGCGTCACACCGGAGTGGCTTCCCGGCACCCCGGCCTTCGCCGAGGCTCTTGCTCGGGGAACGAAGCGCGTCCTTCCACCCTCCCAGTTCCTCGTCGCGGCTCCGACGCAGCGGAACCGAGTCGCGACAGATCGGATGACCGTCGGCGTGCTTCCCATTCCTACGCTCCGCACACCCGAACGCCTGCTGCAGCACTTCGATCAGCTCCGAGATCCGCTTCGCTCCTTCGACCTGCGCTACCTCAACACCTCGGTCAAGCTGGACGAGCGCATCGACGAGCTCGGAGCCGACTCGTCGGTCGTCGTGCCCCGCGGCGCGCTCAACGCACGACAGTTCGCCGCATCGGTCGACGCGCTGATCTTCGATTCGATGGAAGTCGACGAATGCCCAAACCCCGCTCAGGTGTGGAACGCCGCGGCGCAGGGAGTGATCCCAGTCGTACCGCAGAAGTTCGCCGCCGATTACGGAGACTTGGTGATCGCGTTCCCCCCGGCCGAGCTGGCGCGCACCCTTGCCGAGCTGTCCTCGGATCCCGAGTTCCAGACCCGCCAGCGCGACACGATGCGGCGAAGCGTGAGCGCCCTCGCATCCGCTGATGGGCTCAGGCGGATTCTGCACCCATCGGCGTAGCCTAAGATACCCTCTGTGATGCCGTACGCCGATTCCAGATCCATCGCGTTCGCTGCCGACCCGGGAAGTGCCGTCCGGTGACGGCCCCCGCTCCCATCGCTAAGAAGAGCAGCTACCGGCCCGAGATCGAGGGGCTTCGCGCCCTCGCGATCGGCCTCGTCCTGCTCTACCACGCCGGCGTCCCCTTCATCCGGGGCGGTTTCGTCGGCGTCGACATCTTCTTCGTCATCTCCGGATTTCTCATCACCGGCATTCTCATCCGCGAGCTCGAGACGACCGGGCGCATCGATCTGATCGCATTCTGGGGACGCCGAGCGAAACGCCTGCTTCCCGCCAGCTCCGTTGTGCTGCTGTTCTCCGCGATCGGTACCTGGCTCATCATCCCGAGTACGCAATGGCGGAGCATCGGCGCCGACATCGCCGCCGCCGCCGGCTACGTCGTCAACTGGCGCTTCGCGCAGCAGGCCGTCGACTACAACGCTGAGGGGACCGGCGTCTCCCCCGTCAAACACTTCTGGTCGCTCGCGGTCGAGGAGCAGTTCTACGTCGTTTGGCCGCTCCTGCTCGTGCTGCTCTCCGCGGTGGTGCTCAAGCGCGTTGCTCGCACCCGCATCCGGCTCTGGATCGGAATCGCGCTCGCGATCATCGTGATTCCGAGCTTCATCTGGTCCGTCTCCTACACCTCGGAGAATCCGAGCGGCGCGTTCTTCATCACCACCACGCGACTCTGGGAACTCGGGGTCGGAGCCGCGATCGCCATCATCGCGCCGCAACTCGGTCGGCTCCCCCGCTCGTTCGCGTTGCTGCTCGGATGGCTCGGCACCTCGGCGATCGTGATCTCCGTGTTCCTCTTCGACGGCCCGACCGCATGGCCGGGGGCCCTCGCACTGCTGCCCGTGCTCGGCACCGGCGCGGTGATCATCGCGACGACCGGACGCGACGCCGAGTCGTTCGGCGTCGAGCGTCTGCTGTCGTGGAAGCCGATCGTCTGGATCGGTGGCATCTCCTACTCCTGGTACCTCTGGCACTGGCCGTTCCTCGTGCTTGCCGAAGCGCAGTTCGGCGAGCTCCGGCTGCGCTGGAGCGTGCTAGCGGTGTTGCTCTCGGGCGTCGTCGCTTGGATCAGCCTGCGCCTGATCGAGAACCCCGTGCGCCGTTCGGCTACCCTCGCCAAGAATCACACCCTTGCGTTCGTGTCGGGACTCAACCTCACGTTCCTGGGCATCATCACCGGACTCGCCCTGATCCTCGCGACCCCCGGGGCGAGCACGAACACCCCGGTCGATCTCACTAAGCTCGGGGCCGCGTCTCTCGCGACGTCGCCCGAGGGGAAGGCCGATCTCGCGTCGGTCGACGCATCGGAGCAAATCATCCCGGCACCCACCGACGCCACGAACGATATGCCGCCCTTCAACGAGGAGTGCAAGACGGAGCAGGACAGCGCAGAGGTGATCCTCTGCGAGTACGGGGACACCGAGAGCGACGTCACCATCGTGGCGACCGGTGACTCGAAGATCCAGCAGATGGAATCGGCGCTCATCGCGACCGCCGAATCGCAGGGCTGGCACCTCGTCACCGTGTTCAAATCGGCCTGTGCGCTCGTCGAGCCCGCCTTCGATGAGAGCGAATCAGTGGATCGGAATTGCGCCGAGTGGAATCGGGCAGCGATCGAGCGGATCATCGAGCTCGACCCCGCAGTCGTGCTGACCACGGGGCGAACCGTTCGAGATGGCCGGACCGAGAACGGCGATGAGACCCCCGGTGCGCAGATGATCGCGGGAGCCTGGCAGCGCTTCCTGGAATCGGGCATCGCCGTGGTTCCGCTTCTCGACAACCCGGATCCCGGTCAGGAGGTGTACGAGTGCGTCGCCGAGCACCCGGACGAGCTCTCAGCCTGCTCATTCGAGCGCGAGGAGGCTCTCGCTCGTTCGGGTGCGAGCTATCAACGACTCGCGATGGAGCTGGCCGGCGTCACCGAGTTCATCGATCTCTCCGACATGGTCTGCCCCGTCGCCAAACGCTGCCCGGCGGTCATCGGCGATGTGCTCGTGTACCGCCAGGGTTCGCACCTCACCGACACCTACGTCCAGACGCTCGCGAAGCCGCTCGAGGAACGACTGGCCCCGCTCGTCGAAGCCGTCGGCGGATAGCCGCTCCACGGCGTCACAGCGCGAGTCGGCTACGATGTGGAGGTGGTCATTTCCTCCCTGCGGCGCACACTGCATCGACTGCTCACCCGATCGACGCGCCCTGTCGAGCACTCTGAACCGATCGCCGATATCGCGTCGCTGACCGAACGCGCGTACCGGTCGACCGCTCAGCGCCCGGCGCTCGACCTCTTTAAGCTCGGCACCCGCATGTTCTCGTTCGACGCCCTCGAGCAGCTCGCGCGGTACGGCACGCGCGAGGAGCTCGGATGGGCGGAGCTCGAAGCTTGGTTCGGAGATCCGCAGCCGGGTGACATCCCCGAACACTGGGATTTGGCGCACATCTGGGCAGCAGCGCTCCTGTTCACGGTCATCGATTTCTCCGAGGCGTCGCTCGGCACTGCAGCGAATGCCCTGCGACGCGCTCTCGATCACCCTCGGGCCGCAGAGGCACTCGCCGACACGCGCCTGCGACTCTTCGCGTTCCAAGTGCCGCTGTTCCTCGACGACTTCGACCTGTTCGATCGTCTCTCGAGCACCCTCGACGCACCAGAGGACGTGGCCTGGGTGGCTCGCGTCGACCGGCTCCGAAGCGAATTCGCGCCTGGAGCGCTGCCGACCCCCGACTCGGCGTGGTGGCGTGGCTTTTCGGAGCCCTTCGTGGAGAGCGGCGTCGAGCCCTGGCGGTTCGATACTGAAATCGAATACGATCACGCATCGTGGTTCGACCGCATCCACGCCCCCGTCGTGACGGAGTGCGACATCGCGCCCGATAAGCAGCCCCTCGTCACGGTGATCGTGCCGGCCTACAACCCGGGCCGGAGTCTCATCAACACCATCGAATCTCTCTCCCGTCAGAGCTGGCGAAACCTCGAGGTGCTGCTCATCGACGACGCCTCCCCGGAAGGTGGTGATGTCATCGAGCGCGCTGCGGCGCTCGACCCGCGCGTCCGACTCATCCGCCTCGATCAGAACAGCGGCGCGTACCACGCCCGCAACACCGGATTGCAGGAGGCGGCCGGCGAGTTCGTGACGGTTCTCGACGCCGACGACCAAGCGCACCCGCGCCGCATCGAGCGGCAGATCGCGCCGCTGCTCGCAGATCCCGAGCTCATGGCCACCGCCTCGCACGCCATCCGAGTGCATGGCGATGGGCGTCTGCTCACCTACGGCGCGACGGCGCTCCGCCGGAACGCCTCATCGCTCCTCTTCCGACGCGGCCCCGTGCTCGACGCTCTCGGGCTCTACGATCGCGTGTACAAGGCCGCCGACACGGAGTACATCCTGCGCATGCAGCTCCGATTCGGCAAGTCCGCTGTGAAGCACATGACGGACGCGCTCGGACTTATCCAGCTCACTGAGAACTCGCTCTCGCGCGGTGATTTCCGAAACGGCTGGTGGAGCGGGCGACGAGTGGCGTATCGCCATCAGTACTTCACGTGGCATCGGCTGGCGCTCGGGTCAGCTGATGCAGATTTCTCCGTCACCGAGCCCGGTGCGTCGGGAGGCACGACGCGTCGCCGGTTCGCGGCTCCGCGCACTTTCCTCAAGCAACCCGAGCTCGAGCGCCTCGGCGTCGCCATGCTCGCGGACTGGTCGCGTCGGGTGGAGCAGCCCGAGGAATGGACGCAGCAATTGCGGAACGCCGCGGACGAGAGCCTCATCGGCCCCGGCCCGATCGGACTGCTCCACGGCGTCGATCAGCGGCGCTCCGCTGCCAACCGCGACTTCATCGTTTCGCGCGAGCTCTGGCAGACGGTCGAGGACGGCAGGGCGAGCTGGATCAGCTGGGACCAGCCAGTGCGCGTCGACACGCTCGTGGTGATGGCCCCAGACGCACTCGTCCTGCTTCCGAGCAGAGAAGCGTCGGCGCTGATCGTGAAGCGGGTCATCGTGCTCGCGGAGCGACGACCCGTCGACCCGTGGCTGTCGAATCGCGTGCAGAGAGCCTTCGGCGTGGCTCCGGAGTGGGTGCAGCCGAGCACGCTCCCGAGGGTTCTGCGCCGGAGTTCCGGAGCCGATGCATGACGCCCGCGAAGCTCCGACGAAAAATCGCGAATCGACTGCGTCGACTCTCGAACGCCGAGGCTGTGCGCCGGGACCTTCCGGCTCCCGTCGCCGAGTCAGAGAGCCGCACCGTCAGCGCGGAATTCACCCTGCTCGGCGAGACCGACTACCGCGCACTGCTGCGGATCGAGCCCGAGCACCTCTATCTCCTCGGGGGCCGAATGCAGTCGCCCGACGCCGTCGACCTCCTCGCTCGCGGGGGCACGAACGGCCGCCTCGACTGGAATGCGCTCAGCGAATTCCTGCGCACCTCGCGCTCCGCTCTGTTCCCGGGAAACTGGCATCTGCGACCGCTGCTGTATGCGGCACTGCTCAACATGGTGATCCACCCGGGCGAGGAGTCCCTGAGGATCACGGCTCGAGCGACACGTCTGGCAGCCAGACATCATGAGATCGGCGAATCGTTGCGCGAGTACCGGCTGTGGATGATGTGCCTCGGCTCGGCGATTCTCACCGAGGACTCCGCATTGCTCGACGATCTCTACCGCGTTCACGCGCCCGATCGCAACATCGCCTGGGCCGGACGCACTGATCACGCACGCCCTGAGCTTCGAACGGAGTGGGATGAGGAGCGCGTCTCGCCCTGGTGGCATGCCCTCAACGAGCCGTTCTCCGATCTCGGGTTGGAGCCCTGGGGTCTCGACGGCGCTCAACCCCTCGGCGAGGAGTCGATCTTCACGCGGATTCGCGCACCGCACGCGCCGGGGTGCGCGATCCCCCGCGATCAGCAACCGCTCGTCACCGTGATCGTTCCCTGCTACCGCCCGACGAGTTCGTTCGCCAACACCATCGAATCGCTCACCCGACAGTCCTGGGCGAATATCGAGGTACTCATCGTCGACGACGCATCGCCGGACGGCGCTGAGCATCTCGCCGCGGCTGAGATGAGCGATGACCGCGTGCGCGTCATCCGCCTCCGTGAGAACGGCGGCGCGTATGTCGCCCGCAACACTGGTCTTCGCGAAGCCCGCGGCGCGTTCGTCACCTTTCTCGACGCCGACGATCTCTCGCACTCGCGCCGTGTCGAGTTCCAAATGCTGCCGCTGCTCGACGACCCTTCGCTCATGGCGACGCTCAGCCGCTCCCTGCGTCTCACCGCGGACGGCGCCGTCACGCAGTTCGGAACCCCGCCCACTCGCCTGAACCTCTCCTCGATCCTATTTCGGCGAGCTGAGGTGCTCGCAGCGATCGGCCCGTACGACGAAGTGCGCAAGGCAGCCGACTCAGAATTCCGCGAGCGCATCGAGGCGTGGCGCGGCCGGGAGAGCGTCTACCAGGTTCCGGCAGCGCTCAGCCTCGTGCAGTTGACGACGGGCTCGCTCTCGCGCGGTGATTTCCGCGTCGATTCCGACTGGTTCGCCGGAGTGCGCATCGCCTATCGCGACCAATACCGAGGCTGGCATCGACGCATCGTGCAGCACCCCGAGCGGGAACTGCCGCTCGCCGATGGCGCACCCGCCTGCGTGGCCCCCGCTCCGCTCCGTGGCAGGGCGCTCCGAGCGCACTTCGACGTCGCCTATCTCGGCGACTGGCAGGAGGGCGTGGCCGACACCGGGAGCTGGGTCTCCGCCATCGTTGATCGCCGCCTGGCGACGGGTGCGGCGGTGGGGCTGCTGCGAGGTGTGCACCCCCGCCTGAGTTCGCGCTATCGCAGTGTGCGACTCTCGCAGCAGGTCTGGCAGTGCGTCGAATCGGGCGAGGCCGAGTGGATCAGCTGGGCTCAGGAGTCGACGATCGACACGCTGGTGGTCACCGATCCCGAGTACCTCGTTCTGCTTCCGACCGCTGCCGCCGTCGGGCTGCGCGTGCGTCGAGTTGTCGTCGCCGTCGAGCATGGGATCGGTGACGCACGAGGTGCTGCAGGAGCAACGGGTGTGCCCGATCCGGTCATGCTCGCAAGTCGGTGCGAACAGGCCCTCGGCGTGCGCCCCGAATGGCATGCGGGCTCTCGCGGCATCCTCGCCGCGCTCAGCGATCCCTCTGCGCAGTCCGGTCGCACGATCATCGGATCCCCTCGCTTCTCAGGCCCGGCCCCGGGCTCCGCGGGCCCTCTCGGCAATTCGCCGCGTATTCTCGTCGGAGTCACTCCGCTGCGCGTCGCTGCTCCTGCCGAGCTCATTCGCGATTGGGTTCCGGCTCCCGATCGAGCGAGCGTGGTGATTCTCGACGAGTTCACGCTCATCGGCGCCTATGAACGCGAGCAGCTCCCCCCGAACGTTCGCATTTTGGACATCGACGTCCCATCGGTCGGCGCTGCGAACGATGGCCCCGACACGCGAACTCCTCGTACCGTGATCGACCTCGTGGAGCGAGCAGACGTCCTCCTGTTCGATCCGCTCGATCGTCGCGAGGAGCCGCTCGACCGCCTCTGGTCGGCTCTGACCCGGGGCGCGGTCGTGGTCGCCCCAGCGAGCTACCTCGCTGAGCTCGGCGACTTGATCGTGCCCTTCGCATCGACTACGGAGCTCGCCTCCACGCTGCTCGAACTGAGCGGCGAGCCGGGCGTCGCCACACGTGCGATTCAACGAGCGCGCGTTTCTGCCACTCTCGCGTCAGAGTTCATCGTGCGCTGAACGGGATTCCGCGCCGCCGCTCGTCGATGCGAATACCGCCCTCGAGCGCCCGTTCACTGTTCGCGTGGTCTGCGTGCAGGAAGAGCTCGTCGAGGCGGTTCGCGTAAGCGTCGGGTACGGCGAAGTCGGACTCGATCATGAGTATCACCGCGTCGCGGAGATGCTCGAACGATGCGAGCACGAGGCCGGGCGCCTGCGTGGCGTAATCGAAGAGCCCCTGCTGGTAATGCCCTCCGCGGAACTGCTCGACGTCACTCTGATCGAACAGCACGGGTTTGCGCATGTACGAGAAATCCACGAACACGCTCGAGTAGTCGGTGACGAGCCCCGCCCCACGCGCGAGGAGATCGGCGTACGAGGTCCGCGCCGGGTCGAGTATCGCGACCTGATCGGAGGCGAGCGCTCGATAGTGCTCCTGATATGCGCCCATCACCGGGTGGATGAGGAATTCGATTCGCGCGTTCGCCGTCCGCAGAGCGTCGAGCACCCGCGAGTCGGTGAGCAGGCGCTGCTGCTGACGGAAGTACTCGCTCTCGAGGAATCCGGGCACTTCTTCACGGGAGCCATTCGGCTGCACCCGTCCGGCCAACCATTTGCGCCAGGTGGGCATGTAGAGCAGCACGCGGGGCGACTGATCGCTTCCCGCATCGCACAAGCGGTCGAACCGCGGAAGGCCGCTCGGAATCAGTGAACGCTCGTTGAAGAAGGAACCTGGGCGCGAGAGATACTCGAGTTCATACCGGGCACTGGCGACGATGCCGTCCAGATTCGCGTTGAAGCGGTTGTAGATGTTGTCGACGCTATTCATCGTAACGCCGTGTCTGAGCCAGATGAATGTCGGGTCGGCGATGTCCGAGAGAATACTCGTTTCCTCACCCCGCCACGGCGAATTGTATGTCGCGGGTACGTGCGAGCTGAAGTGCAGGCGCGCATTGAGATAGAGCACGCGGTGCTTGAAGGTGAGCGGCTGCACCACCCGGCCGGAGCGGGCCAATTCGGCGTACCCCGGGGCCGCAGCGTCGAGCACGAACCAGGTGCGCCTGCGCAGATCGGGTCGGTGCTCTTGGATGTACCGGAACAACGCCTCCCCGTTGTCGTTGCCGTACGCTGCGCGATCATTGATGAGGATCACGGTCTTGCGGTGACGCGACGCGAGAACAGACCAGGGCACACTGCCGAATTCGCGGGCGTGCTCCAGTGCGCGGCGCAGTCTGTAGATGATCGGATTCCGTGAGCCGCGTTCGACCACGAACCCGCGCTGCGGACGGTACGAGACGTGGTAACCCTTGGCGATGATGCACCGGCTCTCCGGGTTCCTCGAGAACGCGGTCTTCGCATGGTGCGCGACGCGCTCGGCTCGAACGACCGTGTCGAAAGCGGGCGAGGCGAACGCGAAGCGCCAGGATCGAGCCTTCGTCGGAATGACGAATCTCCGGGCGTGCACCCGCGTCGGGTAGCGACCGGCGACCCGGGGAGCGGGCCCGTCGTCGCCCGACGCCGCCTCGACCGCGACCGCCGACTCCCCGTCATCGGCGACGAGCCGCAGATCGAGATCGCCGACGTGGTAATCGAGGAAGATCGCCTCGATCTCAATCTGTCCGGGGCTCGTGTTCACCCGCATCACCTGCACGGGAAACTCGGATACGGAGAAGACGTCGACGCCTCGATACCGGACGTTCCCGTCCGCGCCCAGCGACCACGGGTGCTCCGCGTAAGCGTACGAAGCCAGCAGATACTGGTGCTGCAGCAAGCCCCGGACCCAGCGGGATTCGTGCAGCTCCTTCGGCGGCACGTGCTGCAGCAGCGCGCGCACCCGCGTCTGCAGATCCGTCTGTGACCGGATCCCATCGCTCCGCCCGACCGTCGGCAGCCCCGGATCGTCGGCGAACCACTCCGCACTCATGCGGGAGAGCCTCATCTTCAGCAGCGCGATGAGCACCGAGCGTTCGGCCGGGTTGAGCCCTTCAGTCCGAGCGGCGAGTCGTTCGAAGTACTCGATGAGGCCGACGAGTCTCCGATACTCGTCCGGTGGATCGAGCTTCGGATCGATGCGCCCGCCGCTCGCCAGTCGCGCTGCGTCGTGGCGCACGAACCCGAATCGGAAACGCACCGCTTCGAGAAGCTCGAGGGCGTGCCGAGGCTCGTCGTAGGGGATCATCGGCACCAGCAGTTCGGGCCTGGCGCGCAAGTACGCCACATCGATGAACAACCCCGCCAGCACGGTCGGAACGCTCGCAGGAAGATCACTGACGTCGACGTGGGCATCGAGGGCTGCGAGCTCCGCATACCCGACATGCGGCGTCCCATCGCGGAGCCCTCTGACGAGCGGCACGGCCAGAACCGGTTCGGGCGTTCCCCGACGTGCGTCGATACGGTCGCGCACAGCACCCAGCGTGCCGAGGTCGAACTGATCGGTCGCACCGAGGACTGAGAGGAAGCGCCCCCGAGCGATCTCCGCTCCCCTGATGAACGGGTCTTCGAGACGACTGTCGAGGGGCACGACGCGGACCCGATCCGCATGACGTGCGAGGAGATCAGCGCTATGTGGGAAGGTGCTCTCTCGCGTCAGCGCTTGCTGCGCCGCACTGCTGAACAGGATCAGTTCCGCATAAGTGTCGAAGCCGATGTGCTGGTCGAAGATCTGCGAAATGGCGCGAGCTACGCGGGGTGAGTCGACCTGCACGTGCATCACGAGCGTGAAGAGCGGAACGTTCGGTGGCATCAGTCCTCCCAGACGGGTCGGTGTCGAGAGGGTCACCTCGTAACGCGGCGTTCGTGCAACGAGGCATCGCACGCGCCAGCGCATTTCGACTCCACCGACACACTACCCGCAATTCACCTGGCGGCTGCGTCGCCGACAGCACCCCCTCAAACAGGTGTGCCGCATGCATCTTCTTCCTGGTCCGCACGCGGCCCGATCACAGCTCGTACCCCGAAAGTGCGGCATCGAGCGGCTGCACCAGCGTCTCCGCGTAGGTAGCTGTCAGGTGCTGATTGTCCCGCCAGACCAGGACATTCCCGACGATGGCCGGGCACGACGCGGCATCAGGGCAGATCCAGTCGTTCATATCGATCAACGAGACATCGGTGAGTCCCTCCACGGCGATGGGCTCCGCCTTCGGCTGCGTTCCGATCGCTTCGCTCCGCGGTACCGCGCACCGGGTGAGCCGATCCGGATTCGCTGACACGCATTCCGGCACGTCGATGCCCATATCCGGGGTGTCTGCGATGACGGCGACCGGAATACCGGCGCTGGTGAAGCTGCGCCAGGTCTCGGCGAGCCCGCCCGCGAATGCGTCGAGTCGAGCGTCGCCGGCGAGTGGCTCGCCATCCTGCCACACCCCGCGACGCCCAGCGTTCACCGTCACCACGAGATCGGGATGCAGTTCGATGATCTCCTGCTGCACAAGCGGATTCCAAGCATTGCACTCGGTGTACGGCCTCGAGTTCCCACCCTGTTCGACTGCGGCGAGGGAGCACGCCGATTTCGTGTGGGTGACGAGTCGCCATCCGCGCGCCTCGGCGAGGCCGATCATTGTCGGAGCCCAGTTCGCCGCATGAGAGTCCCCTGCAAGCACCACGGTCACGTCGCTCCCCGGATCCCCGAACACGCACCCGTTGGGAGTGACCGTCGCCACGTCGAGCTGGCACCCGTTGTCGTAGATCACCGAGTTGTCCTGCCGTGCGTCGACAGCGGATGGCGTGAATCCCCCCGAGATGACGTCGACCGGAGCGCCGGCATCGGAGAATGTCGCGAGCGTTCCCTTGGAGATGTCGTCCGTGAGGGCTTCAGCACCCATGCGCGTCGCGTCAGCGGCTTCGAACTGCTGATCGCCGAAACGCGGAGCCACGGTGACCACAACGGCGATGATCACAGTGGCCGCCATCAGAGTCGCCCCGGCAGCGAGCGAGCGACGAACCGAGTGCTTGAGCCAGGGCCAATCACGGAACGGACCCTCGACGAATCGAAAGCTCAACCACGACAGCCCGATCGCGAGAGCGATGATGAGGAGACCCCAGCGGAAGCGCAGTTCGCCACCGAGAAGGTACGTGCCGACGACGATGAGCGGCCAATGCCACAGGTACAGCGAGTACGATATGTCGCCGATCCAGCGCATGGGGCGGGTGCCGAGCACGCGTCCGACACCATTCTCCGCCCGCCCGTTCATTCCGCCGACGATGATCGCCGTGGCCGAGAGCGTCGGCAGCAGCGCCGCCGAGCCGGGGAAGGCGGGTGCCTCGGCTGAATATGCGAACGACGCGATGAGGATGCCCGCGAGCCCCACCCAACCGAGCGCGAGTGCGATGCGCGACGGGATTCGAGCGGCGTACCGAGCGAACACCGCGATCGCGGCGCCGATCGCGAGCTCCCAGAGCCGCGTTGTCGTCACGAAGTAGGCAGGAGCCGGGTTCGAGGCGGTGAACACGATCGACCAGACCAGAGACGGGATGAGGATCGCGAGCACGCCGATACCGGCGTATCGCTGCACCCTGGCGCGATCGGGACCGCGATCGCCTCCCGCCTCGGCGCCGCCCGCGCGCGCAGCGCCGCCGCGGATCACGAGGAGGAGAAGGAGGAGGACGAGCGGCCAGACGATGTAGAATTGTTCTTCTACCGATAGTGTCCAGAAGTGCTGCAGCGGGCTCGCGGCCACAGTGGCATTCAGGTAGTCGGTGCCCCCCGCGTACATCCAGTTCACGACGTAGAGAGCGGCGCCGATGGCGTCGGTCCCCACCTGCTGCCAGCGGATCCCGGGGAGGAGCATCACTGTGAGCACGAGCGTGGCGATCACCACGATCGTCGCAGCCGGCAGAATGCGTCGCGCGCGCCTGGCGTAGAACTCCGCAAGGTCGATGCGTCCCGTCGAGAGAGCCTCGCGCAGAAGGAGTCCCGTGATGAGGTACCCGGAGATGACGAAGAAGACATCGACGCCGACGAAGCCTCCCGACAGGAACGGCGCGTCGGCGTGGTAGAGCAGCACGACGCCGACGGCTACCGCTCGCAGCCCCTGGATGTCGGGCCGGAATCCGGTGAACGGGAGCCTCTCGGAAGGTGCGTCGGCCCGTGCGCGGGGCCGTGCGTCAGTCGCGCACAAGATCTTCGCGCACGATGGCTTCGCCCTCGGCTTTGGCGACCAACAGACGGGCGCCGACGACGGCATCCCATTCTGCGATCTCAAGCCCGACGTTCGCCCGGAGTGCGATCAGGTCATCGCTCGTCAACGTTTCACCCGCGGGGATCGCGCGCGCGGTGAACACCCGACGACGCGCATTTTGCACTGCAGCGCTCTGCGCCTCGATGTCCGGGGTTCCGCTGCCGGCCAGCGACCGATACGTCGCCAGCGTCGCTACATACTC
Source organism: Leucobacter sp. NPDC077196 (assembly GCF_040687075.1). Taxonomy (NCBI): domain Bacteria; kingdom Bacillati; phylum Actinomycetota; class Actinomycetes; order Micrococcales; family Microbacteriaceae; genus Leucobacter; species Leucobacter sp. NPDC077196. Next base: position 208,139 of record NZ_JBFBML010000002.1, on the reverse strand, counting down.
GGCCAGGAGCGACTCGTCGAACGCATGATAGTGGTCGTTTCCGACACCGGCGCGGTCGTCGGTGAAATGCTTCTCGATCACACGAGCACCCATCACCGCCGCCATGTCGATCGCCGGGGTGGACCCGTCGGAGGAGGGGGCCACATGGTCGGAGTATCCGATGATCGCACGGTCGCCGAAACGCGAGCGCAACTCCTCGATACCGAGCAGGTTCGCCTGCTCATGCGGCGTCGGGTAGCGCAGGACGCAATGGAGCAATGCGATCTCCCGTGCGCCGGCCAATTCAAGGCTGTCGAGCGCCCACGCGATTTCGTCGTGCGTGGATGCTCCTACCGACATGATCACGGGCTTGCCGGTCGCCGCGACGGCGCGCACGAGCGGCACGTTCGTAAGGTCGGCCGAGGCGATCTTCACCGCGGGCATGAGCGGTGCCAGCATGCCCACCGCATCGAGGTCGAAGGGAGTGGACAGGAAGTCGATGCCCACGTCGGCGCAGGTGGCGGCGAGCTCGGCATACTCGGAGGGACCGAAGGAGTCGTACTTCTGAAACAGCTCGTACTGCGACGGCGTGCACTCCTTCGTAATGTCCCAGTACGCGGGGCTACTCTTCGCGCTCGCGAGAGTGACGGCTTTGTACGTCTGAAACTTCGCGGCGTGACCACCGGCACGGGCGACTGCGGCGATCATGTCCCGGGCACGTGAGAGCGAGCCCTCGTGATTGACGCCGATCTCGGCGATGATGTACGGGTCTGCAAAGGCGCGATCGAACATCGGACGCGACCACCTTTCGTCTTCGATTTGCAGCGACCGGAATCAGAATACGGAGATGGCCTCGAACCCGATCCTGGTCAGCAACTCGGCGAGCGTGCGGCTATTCCTCCGAGCAGCTCCTGCTCGCCGAGCACTCTCAGCGTACCGCGCCCGCACTCCCGGGTCTTCCAGCATCAGTCTCGTCGCCGCATCGAGCGCCGCGTCGTCGACCTCCGTGCCGAGCCCGAGAGCGAGCACCCCGTTCTCGGCAACGGCGTGCGTGTGCGTCAATTCCTTGTCGTTCTGCGCAAGGCAGATCGACGGCGTGCCCTGACTGGCGAGCTCGATAATCGTGCGACCCGCCGACGTGAACGCAACATCGGCTCCAGCCATGAGCGCGGGCATATTGGCCACGTTCTCGAGCACGTCGAGTTCGTACGGCACTTCAGCCAGTGTGACTTCCACCGCTCGCGCCCCGAGACCGCGCGCCACGGTGACTGCACCCGAATAACCGACCCGGGCGAGCGATCGCAGTGCACGGTCGGCCAATCCGGCGGGATCGGTGCCCCCGAACAGGACCAGCACGTTCTCCACCAGCTCCCCGCGCTCGCGTCCATGCTGCTCGATCTCGAAACTCGGAGCGAGCAATGCGAAGTCGATCCCGGATACCTTCCGCTCCTCGGGCACCTCGGGGGTATCGATGAACTCGGTGACGAGCAGGTCAACCTCTTCTGCGCCGGCGCCGCGGTCCTCGAACGAGACGATCTTCGCCTCGGGGGCCATGCTCCGGATGCCGCGGATCTGCTCCACGGTGGTGTCGAGCACATCGAGCACGACGAGCTGAGCCCTGGAATCCCGCACGCGTGCCAGGAATTCGCGCTGGTCGGCGACTCGCACCGTGCGGTACGGATACTGGGCGAAGAAGCGCCGCCCGAGAGGAGCATCCTCGCTGACGTAAATGGTCACTCGATGCCGCGCCAGTTCAGCGGCGAGCGCGAGCATGCGATACACGTGCCCCATACCCAGCTCGGTCGATGCATCGACGCGAATCGCGACTTCCATGCGGCTGAGCAGGTGCGTTGCAACGAGCAGGTCGGCGTGGCTGTCGATATCGACGGCCTCGTCAGCATCAAGTTCCAGGACGCGGACCGGCTCGATCACACGGGTCCCGGCGCGTTCGATGTCGAGAAGCCTCGCAGCGATCACCCCGCCTGTTTCACGGTACTCGAGCGGCAGCTGCTGGCGATTGACACGCTCGGCGAACGCAGGCCGCACCGCGCCGTCGTTCTCGCGACGCCACCGAAGATGCTGATCCTTCGCCACGGTCAACACGGACTTCACGCCAGGATCGTCGAACATGCCGATCGCTCCACGTACGGTATCGGCTGCGAGCAGCGGCGACGTCGGCTGCACCGTGAGCACCAAGTCGCCGTCCTCCGCGCCGAGTCGCCGGAGCTCAGGCAGATTCCGCCGCACTTTTTCATCGAGCGTTTCCTCGGGCGGGGTGCGAAAGCTCTCGAGCACCACGACGACTCCCCGGGATTCGGCGACCGATCGGATCTCAGTGTCATCGGTCACCACCACGACGCGCTCGCGCGGCAGCACCTGGAGTGCTGTATCGATGACATGGCAGATCAAGGGCTTCCCAGCGATGATTCGCAAGTTCTTCCGAGGCACGCCGACGGAACCACCGCGCGCCGGAATGATCACCCACTCGCGCACGCCCTCCATCACTCGAGTCTTGTTTCCCTCCATGAGCGGTTACGGCTCCACCGGAGCAGGCGTCTCCCTGCGTCCTGGAACCGGGGCAGAGGGGCCTGCAGCATCCTCAGCATCCGCGGACCCGTCCTCGGTCGCGCCATCAGCGGCGGCGCTGCTCCCCGACGGGCCCGACGCGTCCGAAGCTCCAGCGGCGACATCACCGCCTTCTGCGTCGTCGGCTCCCGATGCATCGGCAGACCCGGTCGCGGAGTCCGAGGCGTCCTCGTCACCGCTCGCCTGATCTTCGGGGCCAGGTGATTCGGTCTCGGGCGACTCGGTCTCTGGAGATTCGGTATCCGGTGACTCGGTTTCTGGCGAATCCGTCTCGGGCGAATCAGCTCCCTCCCCGGAGCGGCCCATCTGGCCCGAAGTCGATTTACCCGCGCCGACGGTCTTCAGGCTGACGACCTTCCCGCCGCCGTTCCGGGTCCACACGATCGCCTTCTTCTCGAAGTTCTGACGAACGCCGCCGTCGACCGTGAACTCGTAGCTGGTGGGCAGTCCCACCTTTGCGTACCCACCATTCGCCCTGAGCGTCTTCAGGATCTCGCCCTTGACGCTGCGAGCCTTCGAGACGGAGTCGGTCCAGTAGATGTCGGCCTTGCTGAATCGCTGCTGCTTCCCGCCGGGAATGTCGTTCGCTCTGGCCACCGCGTACCCGAGCTGGTCGAGGCCCCCGTCTCTCAGGAAGCGCTGACGAATATCGCCCGATACGATCTTGGGGTTCGACTTGGCGGACCAGGTGATGATCTGACGAGTGGATCCTCGGGTGAAGTCCTGCATGACTCCTCGCGTGGTCGATCCGATCTGGTCGTTCGTCGGGCCGCCGAGTTTCGCAGCGCCGCCCAACGATTTGTAAGCCCGATACGTCGTTCCTCTCACCAACAACGCGCCAGTGCTCTTCTTCCAGAAGACCTCACCATTCGTGAAGCGCTGATTGTGCGCCTTCTCCACGGTGCGCTGTACACCGATCGGCGCACCCAACTGGCTCGAGACCTGGCCGAGATCTTTGTAGACGGGAAGAATGTGCCCGCGAACAACGGCCGCTCCGCCCTTAGAAGTCCAATACATGCGGGCCTTCGCGAAGTTCTGATAGATGCCCCCCGAAATCGATTTCGCCGCGCCCGTTGGCTTGCCCGTCGTACTCTTCTGCGAGTTGTACAGGCTCTTCAATTTGGCGTGCACTGCGTAGCCCGACGTCGCACTTCCGAACCAGGTCTTGTAGAAGTTGTAGAAGTTTCGGTTGCCGTAGCTCGAGCATCCGTCGCCGGTTCCCCAGCCCGCCGCGAGTGATGCCGCATTCGGACGATACGGCGTATAGATGTAGAGAGCCGCCGTGGCCCAGTTCTCGATGTAAACCTGCGAGGTGCCGCATGACCGATTCGGGTGCCACTGAATCGTGTTCGTCTGGAATGGTCGGTAGTTGTAAGCGTTGGGGTTCGCCCGATACACCTGGAGTTGCATCGCGCCGCGGTACAGCTGGTATGCGAAACCGCCGGCGCTGCTACTGCAGTTCGCCGAGTTCCCCGGACCGCTATCCGGGCAGTCGAATCCCATGGCGAAGTCGAACTGCCGAGTCGTCGGCCAAGTGTCGGTGACGAGGCTCTGCTCCTTCTCGAGCATGATCAGCAGCACCCGCGGGCTGATTCCGCATGCGCGACTCACCTTGCGCAGGATCATCGCCGCGGATTCGTCCTTCTTTCCGGTGTACGCCTTACAATACGAGTTCGCGGGTCGCGTCGTCGTCGTGAACTTCGCGTTCTTCAGACACGCTGAAGCGATCAACGTGCCGTTCCACTTCGTCCAGGGAAGCCTTCCGGGATCGCCGATCGTGCAACGCGCAACGCGAGCATTGAGGAATCGTTGAATCGCCCCCGATGTCATCGCGTCAGGGTTGTAGAAGTTCGCGTCCGAGATGATGTTCCCGGGTTGGAAGCCTGCAGATGGATTCGTCGCGGCTTGCGCCTGCGCGGGCACACCTACAAGGGCAACGGCACCCACCGCCCCGCCGACGAGCAGCGCGAGCATTCTCGTGGCCACTGCGCGAAACACCCTGCGCGGCTGCGGTCGCGCTGAAATGGCAACGGCCGTTTCGTTCTGACGTGACATCGTACCCCCGTTACCGCTGCAGACTCCGTACAGCCTAACGGAGCTTCTGCGCGAGACACGAGATACTGGCGGGAAGGAGTGAAAGCGCAGCGACGCCGTTGCTCCACTCGCGCTCATCAGAGCAATCGTCGAGTACAGTTCAGAAAGCGAAACGTACGCCCTCAGACCACCCTCGAACGGTGCCTCCGCCATGAATTCCCCGAATCGCGAGACCGACGATGCGCTCAGAACGTCGACGGGCGGCTATCGCAACGACATCGACGGTCTCCGCGCCATCGCGGTGTTGCTCGTGGTCATCTATCACGTCTGGTTCGGCCGCGTCTCCGGAGGCGTCGATGCGTTCCTGATGATCTCGGCTTTCCTGCTCAGCGGCTCCCTCATGCGACGTCTCGAGACGACCGGTCGAGTGAAGGCCGCGACGCAGTGGGTGCGCAATTTCAAGCGCATGCTCCCAGCCGCTGCGATCACCGTCGTCGCCACCGTGCTCGTCGGCATCTTCGTGCTGCCGGCATCAGCCAGGGACGCGCTCTGGCCGCACGCGCGCGCCTCCATCCTCTACTACGAGAACTGGCTGCTCGCCGCCGAATCGATCGACTACTACGCCGACACCGCGCTCGCGAGCCCGATGCAGCACTTCTGGTCATTGTCCGTGCAGGGTCAGGTGTTCATTCTCTGGCCGGTGCTGTTCCTCGTCATCGCGGCGATCGCGCGAGCTTTCCGGGGCCTGATGCGGCCTCGCCTCATCGCGTGCTCGGTGTTCGGCCTCGTGTTCGCCGTTTCGCTCGCCTACTCGGTCAGCATCACCGCGACGGCGCAGTCGTTCGCGTACTTCAACACGGGAGCGCGGCTGTGGGAGTTCGCTCTCGGTTCCATGCTCGCGCTGGTGCTGCATCGTCTGCAGTTCGGAGTCGTAGTCCGTGCAATCCTCGGCTGGACGGGGCTCGCCGCCCTGGTCGCGTGCGGCATGATCTTCGACGTGCAAACCGGGTTCCCGGGCTACCTCGCGCTGTGGCCGGTTCTCAGCGTCGCCGCCGTCATCATCTCCGGTCACGGGGAGGATCGGCGATACGGCCCGGCGATGCTGCTCGAAACCCGGCCGGTGCTCGCTCTCGGCAAGAGCTCATACGCGCTGTACCTCGTGCATTGGCCGGTGCTCGTGTTCGTGCTCGTCGCTCGGCGGGGCGAGTCCCTGAATTTCGTCGAGGGGCTGATCATCATCAGCCTCTCCATCACGCTTGCGAAGCTGCTCACACAGCTCGTCGACGCTCCGCTCCGGCGGATCGTCTGGTTGGATCGTTCGAGCTGGCGGGGGTTCGGGGTGATCACGGTCTCGATCGCACTGGTCCTCGTGCCCGTCACCGCCCTGCACGTACGCGCGGACCGCGCTGCGGCCGCAGAGCTGATTGCCCTCGAGCGGGCGACGGAGCGAGCGCAACTCATGCGCAATCCAGGCGCTGCCGTATTGTTCGATACTTGGGCGGAGGTGTCGGGAGCCGCGGAAGTCGTCGAGGCGGGCGACGGCGCGGGCCCGCAGCGCGCCGGGGACGCCAGCACTGTGGCCTTCACTGCCCCTCGCCGGCCGTTCCCCTTTGAACTGAAGCATCAATGGGGGTCGCTCGAGATCGACTGCTCGGACGGCAGCCTCCTACCGCTCCCCAAGAGCGTCGAGATCTGCTTCGACAACGGGATCGATGCAGTCGACGCCGAACGCACCCTCGTCCTGGTCGGCAACTCCCACGCGCAGCAGATGCTGGCTCCGATCGCCGAGATCGCCGACGAGCGCAACTGGCGGGTCGTCTCGTTCCTCTACGCCGCGTGCGCGTTCGGCATCCGAGAGGTCGACAAGGATCGCGGGATCTTCTTCAGTCAGGAGTGCCGGGACTGGAATGAGGACGTGCTCGATCTCATCGAAGACATCGACCCGGATGCCGTCGTGACGATCGGAACGGAGACCGCTCCTGCCGACGCGGACAGTCCGATAGATGCGGGCGAGCGGGAGCGCACGCTCGACGGAGTGGAGCACTCGCTCGACCGGCTCGCCGAATCGGACATCCCCGTCGTATTGATCCGCGACAACCCAAGATTCACCTTTGACTCGTACCAGTGCTCCGAGCAGACGGAGCAGCTGGCCGCGGACTGCGCGATCACCCGAAGTCAGGCGGTCGCCCCCGTGAATCCCGCCGCCTCATTCGTCGACGAACGCGTGGCGACGATCGACCTCACCGAGTACTACTGCCCCGATCACGTATGCCCCCCGGTCATCGGCAATGTGAACGTGTACACCGACGACAATCATCTCAGCCTCGTGTACGCGTCGTCGCTCGCACCGGTGCTGGGCGAGCGTCTCGAGGCCGCGCTCGTCGAGTTCGACGACTGACCCTGACGCGCCGGCGTCCGCCAAATCACGACTTGCGTATTCTCGCCGTGGGCTCCGACATCTCGGTCGCGGTGAAGTATCCGGTCTTCGCGCCTCTGACTCTCACCGTCAGACGATGCTTCCAGTCCTTCGAGGCGGTGGTGTAGCTGCGCTTCGTCGCACCGGAGATCGCCTTTCCATCCCGGTACCACTGGTACGAGAATGTCACGCTGGGGCTCCAATCGCCTCGTTGAGCGGTGAGCTTGCGCCCGATCGCCGCGTCACCAGTGATCGTCGGCGGCACGGAGACGAGGGAACCGCTGCCGACGCGCGCAGTCGCCGCAGAACTGCGCGGCGCACTCGCGTAGTTCGTCTTCGTGCCTGTGACGACGACGGTGATCCGCGTCTGCCGATCCGGGACTTTCAGCGTATACATCGATTCAGTTGCACCGGCGATCGCTTTCCCATCGCGCATCCACTGATACGTCACTCTGTCCGGGGTGACGTTCCAGTTCCGAGGCGTTGCTGACAGTCTCTGACCCACCTTCGCCGTTCCGGTGATGCGCGGAGCGCTCGACGTTAACGTTCCGATGATCACTTTGGCGGTACTCGCGGAGCGTTTCGCGCTGCGCGCATAACCGAACTTCGTGCCGGTCACGACGACGGCGATCGTCGACCCGGCGTCGGTTCGCGTCGGACGGAACGTGCGCGAGGTCGCACCGGGAATCGACACGCCGTCTCGACGCCATTGATAGGTGACCCGCACTGGAGCCGGTTGGAGCGGGGCTACCGATGCCGTCAACGTCGACCCCACCTGCGCCTGTCCTGAGATGGTCGGCGTCGACGGCCGCGAGAGTCGCTGCACGCCCAGGTGTCGCGGATGGGACGCGATGCTCCATCCCCCGGCGGTCGCGCCCCGCCCCATTTTCGCGACCTGCAACCGCGCCGCGCCGAACCGGCTTCCGGTGCTCGCGGCGATGACCACGCCCTCCTCGCCGAATCCGACGAGGTCGGCCTTGCCGTTGCCTGTGACATCTGTGACGACGCGCGCGTGCCGAGGCGTCTTCCAGTCTTTCGCGTTGAATTCGGTCGTCCATCGCGACCATGAACCGTAGCTGCTTCCAGAGCTCCGTGCGACGTAAGTTCCGTCCTCCGCGAAGCCGACCACATCTGCGCGTCCGTCACCATCGACATCCGCGAGGGTGCGCGGGTGGTCCCCCACGAGCCAACCCGTTGCAGTGCCGAAACGCGACGACCAGCGTTTCGCAGAGTTGAGTCCGCTTCCGGTATTGGTCGCGACGTACACGCCATCCGAAGCAAACCCGACGAGATCCGGGCGCCCGTCGCCGGTGACATCGGCGAGCATGCGAGGATGGCTCTCAGGCCTCCAACCCGCGTTCCGTCCGAAGCCGTCGCTCCAAGCCTGGGACGCACTGAAGCCGGTGCCGGTGCTCAGCGCCACGCGCACGCCGGCGTTGCTGATGCCGACGACATCGGCAAGACCGTCGCCGTTCATGTCTTGTAACCAGCGCTCATGCCGGTCCGTGCGCCATCCGGCGTTCGCGCCGAACGCCGTCGACCACCGAGCAGCCGGTGCGAAGCTTCGGCCCGTGCCGAGCGCCACGAACACGCCGTCGCTCGCGAATCCCACGATGTCCGGGATTCCATCACCGTTCACATCGGCGAGCGTTCGAGGGTGCCCCTCGACGACCCATCCGTTCGCGGACCCGAAGCCGGGCACCCACCGGGATGGCGCCGAGAACCCCGATCCGGTGCTCGTCGATACGTACACCCCGTCCCTGGCGAACCCGACCACATCGGCACGCCCGTCACCGTTCACATCGGCGAGCGTGCGCGGGTGATGGCGCGACGACCAGCCATCGGCGCTGCCGAAACCGGCGATCCATGTCTGCGGCGCGGACATCCCGGACGACGTGCTCAGAGAGACCTGGACGCCCCGGCTGCTGAACCCCACGGCATCGGGGCGTCCGTCTCCGTTCACGTCCGAGTTCCACGGTAGCAGTTCCTGAATGTCGCTCACGCCGCTTCCCGTGGAATCGGTCATGAGGATCGTCCCGACCGAGACGGAGTTCTTGACGGCGGATTCGTACCCGGTGCGATGACCTGTCACCTCGACGCGCAGTTCGGAATCCAGATCGCGGAGCGTCGGCTGGTACGTACTCTTCGTCGCTCCGGAGATCGCAGCTCCATCACGCATCCACTGGTACTGCTTCGTGGTCGGGCTCGGCGACCATCCGGTCGCCGTCGCACGCAGGGTGCCGCCGACCATCGGTGTGCCGCTCACCGTGGGGCGCGTGGTCGAGAAGCGCTTGCGAATGTCCTTGATATGGATGTACCCCTGGAACTGGCTCGGATGCACGACGCGCATGTTGTACGAGCCGCCCCAGCCGTAGTTGTACTCCTCGATGACGATGTTGCCGTTGCTCAGCACGTCGGCCACCCAGGCCACGTGCCCGAACTGAGACGCATCGCGGTAGTACGCTCCGCTCCAGGCCACAGCGCCCACTTCGGGGGTCGTGTCGACCCTGATGCCGACGCTCCGCGCCGAGTCTCCCCACTCGCCCGCGTTGCCCCAGGCCCACAGGCCCATGTACTGATTCGAGAACGGCACGCCGTTCGCTGAGTTCAAGCGCCACGCGACGAACGACGTGCACTGGCGATAGGCGAAGTTCCACTCGTCCCAGATGTAGCGCGGATCGTTCGGCCACGGCATATTGCGGTACTTCGCCGGGTAGTTGTCGCCGATCAGCGCACGCGCCGTCAGGCTGTGCGCATCGAGCGATGTTTCGCGTTCGGGGGCCGGGTGATCCTCGGGCCATGGAGAGTCGGAGGCGATGCCGCCGTTCGTGCCTCGGGGGCCCGCTGCATCCGCTTGCGCGCCCGCTGCCTCATCGGCGCCGTCAGCGCCCGCTGTGCTGCTTGCGTCCGCGCCGGTGCCCGATGCGGTTCCCGATGCCGTCGCGTCGGCGTTCGTTCCGCCGCTCCCGCTTGCATCGGCGGCCGCGCCCACGCCCGTGTCCGCGTCACCCGTCGCGGCAGCATCGGCGTCGTTCGTCGCGCCAGCTGCCGCATCGGGCCCGCCGTCGGAGCCCCCCGCAGCGCTGCCATCGGCTGCAGCGGCATCACCGGCAGCATCAGCTGCGGTCTCACCCTCGGACGGGGTCTGCGTGGTCGGGTCGACGTCTGCCGACACTTCGGCTTCCGCGCGCACGGGAGCAGCCCCGACCGCCTCGGCAGACGTCGCCGGCGTCACCGCGGGCAGCGAGAGCATCACGGCCGTCGCGAGCACCAATGCCGAGGCACGGCGCAGTCGCGCCAATCGTGTCGCACCCCGTGCAGACTGAACGGCACTCCCCATGGTCGCCTCCTGACGAGAGACGCGCCGGAGAAGGCCGTCTCAGAGCCGGGACCCCACCCGGCAGGAGATAAATGTAACACCCAGTGCATGCAGGGCGTCACCCTCAGTGCGCTACGACCGATCCCCGGGAAGCCCTCCGCTGATCAAGCCTCTGAAGAGCACCCGCTTCACGCCGGCCGGCAGCAGGCGGTACGCGCCCTTCATCACCACGTTGCGCGCGTACTGGGGCACCGTCACGAACCCCATGCGCAGCAGCTCGCGCTGCAGCTTCCACTCGGTGCGGGCCTCACGCCACCCGCCGCGCCTCGCGAACGAGCCAGACCCCACGCGGTACCGCAGCAGCGGCTCCGCGATGTTCTCGATGCGAGCGCCCGAGTCGATGAGCCGCACGCCGAGCCAATAGTCTTCCATCTTGCCGAAGGGCTCGTAGCGCCCGATCCGGTCGATCGCTGCAACCCGGTACATCATCGTCGGATGGTTGAACGGGTTGTGCGTGCGCGCGTGCTCCCGAATGCGGGCGGCCCCGACGGGCGGGGTGCGCACGGAGGCCGGGCGATCCGGATCCGACTCGAACTCTGCCATCCCCGTGCCCACGAGGTCGAAGCCCGCCTCGATCAACTCCCACTGCCGGGCGAAGCGCTCGGGCACGGAGACGTCGTCGGCGTCCATGCGCGCGACGATCGGGTGGGATACGGCGTCGAGCCCGCAATTCAGCGCTTCCGCGAGCCCGAGGTTTTCGGGGAGGCGCACGAGCTGCACCGGAATGGGGCTCTCGGCGACGATGCGTGCGAGTTCGGCGGCGAGCGCGTCGGGTACCGGGCCGTCTTGCACGATCACGGCTTCTGCCGGGCTGAGCGTTTGCCCGTCGACCGAGCTCTCGAACGCGGCCCGCACGAACGCGGCGTCGTCGGCGGCGTACACCGGCAGCAGCAGGGAGAAGTCGGCGGTGGGCACGCTTCCAGCCTAGCGCTGGCGGAGGGCGCCTCGCCGCTCACCCTGGCACCAACACAGCCCTCGGTCGCAGTTCTCCACAGATTCCGAGCGGGGCCAACGGGCGGCGCGGCACCGGTGCGACGCTGGCATCATGCCGCGCGGATCCCTCCCCTTACCCGAATGCCTCGGCACCACCTTCACAAGGGCGGAAGCCCTCCGAGCCGGCGTTTCGTCGCGCAGGCTCGCAGCGCCCGATGTCGAACGCGTGCTCCACGGCGTCTATCGCCGCGTCGTTCCGGTCCGAGAATCGGTGTCGCCCGATCATCCGGCCGCGTCGTGGCGCAACCGCCAGCTCGTTCGCGCTCGCGCGGCCGCGCATACGCTGCACACCCGGCACTGCTTCAGTCACGCGACGGCGGCAGTGATTCATGGGCTTCCAGTACCCGCACGCAACGACGATCGCATAGACATCGCGTCCCTCGAAGGGAACCACCCTCCCCGCATGACAGGCGTTCGGGGGCGTTACCTTTCGGCCGCGCACATCAAGCTGACAGTGGTCGCCAGGCTTCCCGTCCCCTCCCCCGCTGACGTGTGGGCGATGCTCGGCTGCGAGCTTTCGCTCCCCGATCTCGTGGCACTCGGCGATGCGGTGATCCGCCGCCCGCGCATTCCGGGTACGCGTCGGCTCGAACGCCCGCCGCTCGCAACGGTGGACGACTTGGCCGCCATCGTCGAAGTGGTGCAGCGACGCGGCAACGCCGCGCTGCGCACGGCGCTCCCACTCCTCGAAACCGGAAGCGCATCAGCACCGGAGAGCCACTTCCGTCTGCTGCTCATGAAATGGGGATTGCCCGAACCCGCCCTCGATTACGACGTCTACGACGACCAGGGCAGACTTCTCGGCGCGAGCGAACTCGCGTTTCCGCAGTATCGATTGGCGCTCGAGTACGAGGGCGCGCATCACCGGGTGCAGACGCGTCAGTGGAACCGCGATATCGACAAGTACCACGCGTACGAGGCAGCAGGCTGGCGAGTCATCCGCGTCACGGCGTCGCTCCAGTACACACGCACTCGCGAGCTCCGCTCTCGGGTCGAGACGGCGCTGCGACAGCGGGGCTGGGCCCCGAAGCCATGACGAACCGCCAATTCTGTGCGTAATAGCAGGCTTTAACGCACAGAATTGGCGGTTCGTCCGACGCGGCTTACGCCCCAGCGCGCTCGGCGCGGAGGCGGGCGATCTCGTAGAGCGAGACGCTCGCCGCGATACCGGCGTTCAGCGATTCGGTAGCCGAGGAGATCGGGATCGACACGACCGCGTCGCACGTTTCAGTCACCAGACGGGAGAGCCCCTTGCCCTCGCTGCCGACCACCACGACGACCGGGCGATCCGCCAGCTCGAGACCGGGCAGCGACACCTCGCCGTCGCCGTCAAGGCCAACCACGAAGACGCCCTGCTTCTTGAACTCCTTGAGCGTCTGCGTCAGGTTCGACGCCATCGCGACGGGCACGCGGGCTGCGGCACCCGCAGACGTCTTCCACGCAGCCGAGTTCAGACTCGCCGAACGACGCTGCGGCACGATGACCGCGTGTCCGCCGAACGCGGCGACGGAGCGGATGATCGCACCGAGGTTTCGCGGGTCCGTCACGCCGTCGAGCGCGACGAACAGCGGGGTCTCGCCGCGATCGATCACCTCGTCGAGCACCTCCATCGGGTGCGCGTGCTCCAGCGGCGGCACCTTGAGCACGACGCCCTGATGCACGGTGTCGCGCTCGACCATGCGGTCCATCTCGGGGCGCATGATCTCGAGCACGGCGAGGCCGCGGTTCGTCGCATTGCGCAGGATCTCGCGCATACGGTCATCCATCTCGACGCGCGCCGCGATGTACAGCGTGGTGGCGGGAATCTTCGCCCGCAGCGCCTCGAGCACCGCGTTGCGGCCGGTGACGAGCTCGCTCTCGTCCTTCTTGTTGCGGCCACCGCGCTCGGCCGGGCGACCGGTGCGCTCGGTGTACCGGGCCTTTGCGGCGTCGTAGCGCTCGCGGGCCTTCTTCTCTTTGTACTTGGCGTGGTACTCGCGGTCTTCGGCGCGCGGCGTGGGGCCACGACCCTCGAGCGCCTGGCGCCCCTGGCCACCCGAACCGACGGCCTTGCCGAGGCCCTTCTTGCGTACAGCGCCAGTGCGGCTCTTCTTATTCGTCATGTCAGGCTCCAGCGGGGTCCGTTCGGGGTGTCTTCGAGCGCGATGCCGGCTGCCAGCAGCCGGTCGCGGATCGCGTCGCTCGTAGCGAAGTCTGTATCGGCGCGCGCCCGGGTGCGCTGTGCGAGGAGGTCATCGACCAGGGTGCCGAGTGCGGACTCGGCGGTGCTCGTGTCGGTGCTGCTCGCGGACCACTGCGGGTCGTGCGGGTGCAAGCCGAGAACGTCAAGCATACGCGACACGTCGCGGCCGTGCTGGTTCGCGAGCTGTGCATCCCCATCGGCCAATGCCGAGTTGCCGGCGCGCACCGCCTCGTGCACTGCGGCGAGCGCCTGCGGGATCGCGAAGTCGTCGAGCATCGCGGCGACGAACGCAGCGGGAAGGCGGTCGGCTGTGTTCCCGGAATCGGAGGTGGCCTCAGCGCTGGATGCGTCGGAGCCTTGCAGCTCTCCCACCCGCTCGAGAAACCCCTCGATGCGCGAGAACGCCGCTTCGGCTTCGGAGAGCGAGCTCTCGGAGAACTCGAGCACCGAGCGGTAGTGCGCGGAGCCCAGAAAATACCGCAGCACGATCGGGCGGGCCTGTGCGAGCAGATCCTCGGCGAAGAGCGAATTGCCGAGCGACTTCGACATCTTCTGGCCACCGGTGTTCACGAGCCCGTTGTGAATCCAGTGCCGCGCGAACGGGTGGCCCGCCGCCTGCGACTGCGCGAGTTCGTTCTCGTGATGCGGAAAGCGCAGGTCGAGCCCGCCGCCGTGAATGTCGAACTCCTCGCCGAGGTAGCGCGTCGCCATCGCCGAGCACTCGATGTGCCAGCCGGGCCGGCCCAGACCCCACGGCGACGGCCACGCGGCGGTCACGGGCTCCCCGTCGCGGTGCGCCTTCCACAGCGCGAAGTCGCGGGGGTCGCGCTTGCCGACCGGCTCGGAGTCGGCGGCGTCTTCCATCTGGTCGCGCTGCTGCCGGGTGAGAGCGCCGTACTCGGGCCAGCTCGCCGTGTCGAAGTAGACGCTCGCCGATCCGTCGTTCGCCGCATACGCGTGCCCGCGGTCGATCAGCAGCTCGATGAGTTCGACCATCTCGCGAATGTTTGCCGTGGCGCGCGGCTCGTACGTGGGGGCCTGCACGCCGATCGCGTCGTACGCCGCGGAGAAGACGCGCTCGACGCGGTAGGCCAGCGCCCACCACTCTTCGCTCGAGCCCTGCTCCGCCTGCGCGACGCGCGCGTTGTCGAGAATCTTGTCGTCGATGTCGGTGACGTTGCGAATCAAGGTGACGTCGTGCCCGGTCGCTGCGAACCACCGGCGCATCTGGTCGTAGACGAGCGCGCTGCGGAGGTGCCCGATATGGGGGGCCGACTGCACCGTCGGGCCGCAGACGTAGAGCCCGACCTTGCCGGCCTCGAGGGGGATGAAGTCGACGACCGCTTGCGCGCGCGAGTCGTAGATGCGTTGATTCACGGGTATCAGCCTACCGCCGGTGCTTCCCGGTAGCTCACGGCACACGACCGGCGGCTCACGGCACGCGACCGGCGGCTCACGGCTCGCGACCGGCGGGCTCACGGCAGGTGCACCAGCGCCCCGCACGGCGCGAAGCCGGACGGGGCGCTGGTGCACCGCAACGAGCGCTCAGTCGAGCGAGCCGCTGATGAAGTACTGGATCTGGCGGGCGATGCCGACCGCGTGGTCGCCGAAGCGCTCGTGGTAGCGGCTCGCGAGCGTCGAATCGACCACGTTCGCCGGGGTCTCGGCGAGGTTGTCGCTGAGCACCTTCTCGAACACCTTGGCGTGCAACTCGTCGAGGTCGTCATCGAGGTCGCGCACCTCGGCGATGATGCGGGGCTCCTGCGTACGCAGCAGGTCGACGATCTTGCGCGCCATCTCCACGTCGAGCGCGCCCATCCGGGCGAACGTCTTCGTGAGGCCAGCCGGAATCGCGCTCTCGGGGTACCGGTAGCGGGCGAGCTGAGCGATGTGCTGCGCCAGGTCGGCCATCCGCTCGAGCGATGCGCTCATGCGCAGCGACCCGACCATGAGACGCAGGTCGGAGGCGACCGGCTGCTGCCGCGCCAGGATGTCGATGGTCAGCTGATCAAGCTCGGCGGCCAGGATCTCGATCTCGTCGACGCGGTCGATGACCTTCTCGGCGATCGCGACGTCAGAACTACCGAAGGCGGTGGTCGCCTCCGTGATGGCCTGCTCGACCAGTTCGGCGATCAGTACCAGGCGATCTTGCACATCGCGAAGCGACTGCTGAAAGACCTCACGCATGGGGTTTCCTCTCTGTATGCGCAGACGCGCAACCTCAACCAGTTTGGGCGGAACCAATGAACCACGGCGCACCAGCAGGTAAACAACAGTTGAACTCTGGGGTCCGAGGTCTGTGCGCCCATCTACGATGAGAGACATGGATCCGACCCTGCTCGTACTCGCGGCGACGGCACTCGGCATACTCATCGGCGTAGGCACCACCATAGCAATCGTGGGCGCCCGTGCTGCAGGGGTTCGGCGGTCGAAAGAGATGCGACCCGAGCTGCCCGAGGTGGCCACCGCGATCCTCGACGAGGTCGACACGTTCGCCGTCGTGCTCGACTCGGCCCTCGCCCCCGTCTACGTCAACCCGGTCGCCCGCCAGGAGCGGCACCTGAGTGACGAAGAACTGTTGGACACCGAGTTCCTCAGTCGCGTGCGCCGCGTGATGTCGTCGGGCATTCCCGATACGCACGATCCCGACCCGAGCGACCCGTCTGACACGGTGCGTATTCACATCGTGCGCCTGCAGCAGCGGTTCGTGGTGATCCTCGCCGAGGACATGGGCGAGGAGCAGCGCGTCAACGCCATGCGCCGCGACTTCATCGCAAATGTGAGTCACGAGCTGAAGACGCCGATCGCGGCGATCGGTCTCCTCTCCGAAGCGGTGCAGGAGGCGGCCGATGAGCCGACACTCGTGCGCGACTTCGCGAAGAGCCTCGTCAAGGAGTCACGCCGCCTCGGCGAGCTCTCGCGCGACATCATCCAGCTCTCAGAGGCTCAGTCGACCTTGCGGCCCGAGGATCGCGAGTCCGTCTCGTTGCTCGACCTCGTGCGCGCCGAGGTCGAAACGCACCGCGCGTTCGCCGAGCAGCACCACGTCGATCTCGTCATCACCGCCGACGATTCGAAAGCGCGCGATGCGGTGATCCTCGGCCGCCCCACTTCGCTGAGCTCGGCCGTCGCGAACCTGCTCAGCAACGCCATTCGGCACTCTCCGGAGGGCGGGCGCGTGGGCGTGGGCATGGCGCGCGAGAAGAACCGCTTCGTCGTGACGGTGACCGATCAGGGCGAGGGCATTCCCTCCGAGCACCTCCCCCGCATCTTCGAGCGCTTCTACCGGGTCGACGGAGCGCGCACCCGCGTCGAGGGCGGCACCGGCCTCGGGCTCAGCATCGCTCGGCACACCATGCGCGCGCACGGCGGCGACGTCGATGTGTGGTCGCAGCAGGGCGTGGGATCGAGTTTCACGTTGACCTTCCCCGTGCAGGTCTCGAACGACCCGGCCAAGAGTGCGAAGCGCGTGAAGAAGGCGAAGCGCGCCGTGAAAACCGCGCTGCGAGCGAGCCAGACGGACACGATTTCTCCGGTTCCATCAGAGCCGGTCCATGAGAAGGGACCACAGTAGTGGCACAGCACATCCTGCTCGTCGAAGACGAGGAGTCGATCTCCCGACCGCTGTCCTTCCTGCTCGAGCGCGAAGGCTACCGGGTCACCGTGGTCGACGACGGCGCAGAGGCGGTCACGACATTCGCGGCTGCGCAGCCCGACCTGGTACTGCTCGATCTGATGCTGCCGAGCCTGCCCGGCACAGAGGTCTGCCGGGCGATCCGACAGACCTCGCAGGTGCCGGTGATCATGCTCACCGCGAAAGACAGCGAGATCGACATCGTGGTGGGCCTCGAACTCGGCGCCGACGACTACATCACGAAGCCGTACTCGACCCGCGAACTGCTCGCCCGCGTGCGCGCGGCCCTGCGGCGTTCGGGCTCGGTGGAAGAGGAACGGGTCGACGATTTCGACGCCCTCGTGCTCGACGAGCTCGGGATCCGCCTCGACTCCGAGCGGCACGCGGTCGCCGTGCGCGGCGACGAGATCTCCATGCCGCTGCGCGAGTTCGAGCTGCTGGAGATGCTCATGCGCCATGCGGGACGCGTGCTCACCCGCGGTCAGCTCATCGACCGCGTCTGGGGCAGCAACTACTACGGCGACACGAAGACCCTCGACGTCCACATCAAGCGCATCCGGGCGCGCATCGAGGAGGAGCCGTCGAAGCCGAAGCTCATCTCCACCGTGCGCGGGGTCGGCTACCGCTTCGGGTAGGGGTGCGCGGCGTGGCTGCGCTGGTGCGGTGACTTCAGTGAGAGAAAAGCCCCCGTGATCCTGACGGATCCGGGGGCTTCTTCAAACGACGACTCGGAGTCGGTCTACTCGGAGTCGGTCTACTCGGAGTCAGTCTCCTCGGTGGCGGCTTCCTCATCGGTCAAGTCGTCGCCGATCTTCGACTGATCGGCGATCTCGTCGGCCTCGGTGATCTTGTCGCCAACCGTGCTGTCGTCGCCGCTCTCGCTCGAGCTGAAGTTCTCGGGAAGCACGTAGTCGCGGTACTCCTCGAGCGTGCCGTCGAGCACGGGAACCTTGTACGGCACTTCGGCGGCGCCG
This sequence comes from Leucobacter sp. NPDC077196, assembly GCF_040687075.1. Classification (NCBI taxonomy): domain Bacteria; kingdom Bacillati; phylum Actinomycetota; class Actinomycetes; order Micrococcales; family Microbacteriaceae; genus Leucobacter; species Leucobacter sp. NPDC077196. The sequence goes on along the minus strand of NZ_JBFBML010000002.1, from coordinate 189,962 downwards.
GTGACCTGGAAGTACGCCTCGATCGTCGACCCGACCTCGAGGCCGTCGATGGTCACGAGTACCGGCGTCTGCTCGCCCTCGGGATCACCGAACAGCGTGTTGCCCGTGGGAACCTCGAAATCGGCGCTCGCCTGCTGTGACCCCGACCCCATGAAGGTGATCGTGAGGTCCTGCGGCTCGCCCGATCGATTGACCGCGCCGAACACCACGTTGAAGTTCTCGCCCGACTCGTCGGCGACGAGCATGATGTTGCGCACGTCGACCGCGCCGACGTCGACGTTCACGCCGTCGCTCGGCGCGTAGGGCGTGGCGGTGGCGATCGGAGCGACGAGGCTGCAGCCGGTAGCGCCGAGCGCGATGGCCGCCGCAACTGCGACGGTCGAGGCGATCCGAGTCTTCAAGGTTGTCCTCCGAGCCGTATGGTGATCCGCGAAGCGTGCGCCCAGAACACGCGCGCACAGTTGGCTTTATCTTATCGGCGCCGTCGCACAGCTGCAGCTTAGGCTCACCTAACTTCTTCGAGTCGCTGTGGTACCCTGAGGGCGAATTGTGAAGGAGCCATTCGATGCAATTTGAGGTCGGCGAGACCGTGGTCTACCCGCATCATGGTGCGGCGAGAATCATCGAGGTGAAGCAGCGCAAGCTCGGCGGCCGAGAGCAGACGTTCCTCACACTGCAAGTCGCCGAAGACAAGCTCACCATCGAAGTTCCCGCCGAGAACTGCGAGCTTGTCGGCGTGCGCGATGTCATCGATCGCGATGGCCTTGAGCGGGTGTTCGACGTGCTGCGCGCGCCCTTCACGGAAGAACCGTCGAACTGGTCGAGGCGCTACAAGGCGAACCTCGAGAAGCTCGCGTCGGGCGACGTGCTCAAAGTCTCAGAAGTGGTGCGCGACCTCTGGCGGCGCGACCGCGACATCCGCGCGCTCTCCGCGGGCGAGAAGCGCATGCTGGCCAAGGCGCGGCAGATTCTCGTCTCAGAGATCGCGCTCGCCGAGAAGACCGATGAGCTGCAGGCCGGTTCGCTCGTCGACGAGGTGCTGGCCTCGTAAGTCGAGGTGGATCGCGCCTCGCCGATCCCGCCCCCGCTGACCCGCAGCACCCGGGTAGCCTGGGCGCATGAGCAGCTCAGCCTTTCTCACTGAAGCCGACGACGCCGTTCCGCACCCGCTCGCGACGCTCGGCGTCGTGCTCGTCGGCGCCGGCAGCGGGCAGCGCCTCGGCGCCGATCAACCGAAGGCGTTCTTCGAGCTGCACGGTCGCCCGCTGATCGAGTTCGGCATCGGCGTCGTCACATCGCTTCCGCACGCCGGGCACCTCGTGGTGGTGGTTCCCGAATCGCACGCCGCCCAGACACTGGAGTTGATCGAGCGAGTGTTGCCCGACCGCACACGGTGGGAGGTGTCGGTCGTACCCGGTGGCCGCGAGCGCTACGAGTCCGTGCGGTTCGGCCTCGACGCGCTGCCCGACTCGATCGACACGGTGCTCGTGCACGACGCCGCTCGACCCTTCGCGAGCGCGGGTCTCTTCGAGCGAGTGATTGCCGAGGTGCGAGCGACGGGTGACGGGGTCGTGCCCGCACTCGGCATGACCGACACGTTGAAGCGGGTCGACGCCGACGGGTTCGTCCATGAAACGGTGGATCGCCAGGCGCTCGTCGGGGTGCAGACCCCGCAGGGTTTTCCCCGTGAAGCCCTCGCCGCGGCCTACGCCGATGCCGAGCTGCAGAGCGCTCCCCCGACCGATGACGCCGAAGTGGTGCAGCGCGGTGGCGGTCGTGTGCGCACGGTGCCGGGCGAGCTGCGCGCCCACAAGCTGACGACGCCAGACGACATCCCGATCCTCGAGCACTTTCTCGCGGTCAACGCCGCCGGGCTGGAGTCTGAGCAGTGATTCGCGTGGGCACCGGGTTCGACGTGCACGCGTACGCCGACGACGTGTCTGCCGCACCCCTGCGCTTGGCGGGCCTCGACTGGCCGGGTGAGCGTGCGCTCGCGGGGCACAGCGATGGCGATGCGGTCTGCCACGCGGTGGTCGATGCGCTGCTCTCGGCTGCCGGCCTCGGCGACATCGGCGAGCTGGTCGGCATCGACGAGCCCGGCACCGCGGGAGCGCCGAGCACGGGGTTCGTGCGCGCGGCCCTCGAACGCCTCGCGTCGCACGGGTGGTCGCCGGTGAACGTGTCCGTGCAGATCGTGGGCAACCGCCCGCGCTTCGCAGCGCGCCGGGATGAGGCTCAGCGGGTGATGTCTGAGCTCGTCGGTGCGCCCGTGTCGCTCGCCGCGACCACCACCGACCATCTCGGCTTCACCGGCCGCGGCGAGGGACTCGCCGTGATCGCGACGGCGCTCATCGAGCGCGCCGACGCCTGAGCGCGGACCCTGGTGGGCGCGGGGCCCTGCGTGGCGTGCGAACCGGGAGTCGGCCCGCGAACTACGCCGCGTACGACCCCACGAGGCGCACCGCGCCGCCCTGCACGCCCTTGGCTCCCTGCTCGAACCCGGCGAGATCGCGGGACGACGCAGAGACCGAACCCGCGACCCACACGTCGAGCCCTTCGGCGGTGAGTGCGGCGGCGACGTGCTGCGCCGACGCCGCGTCGACCACGGCGAACATGCCGATGCCGAGGTTCCACGCGCCTTCGACCGACTCGAGCGAGTGCCCGCCGAGATCGGCGAGATGCCGGAAGACGGGAAGCGGCGACCAGGCGCCGCGATCCAGCTCGGTCCAGGTGCCGACGGGCAGCACGCGGGCGAGGTTCGCCGCGATGCCGCCACCGGTCACGTGCGAGAGCGCGTGGATCGCACCGTCGAGCGCCGGGTCGCCGAGCACGCGCAGCAGCGGCGAGGTGTAGAGCGCGGTCGGCACGAGCAGCGCCTCGCCGTAGCTCGCACCGAGATCGGCGCTCTGGTCCGTGTACGAGACGCCCTTCGACGCGAGAATGTGGCGCACGAGCGAGAATCCGTTCGAGTGGAGACCGGAGGCGCCGAGGGCGAGGATCACGTCGCCGTCGGCGACGCGCTCCGGCCCGAGCACGCGGTCGGCCTCGACCACGCCGACCGCTGCGCCGGCCACGTCGTAGTCGTCGACTCCGAGCAGGCCGGGGTGCTCAGCGGTCTCACCGCCGACGAGCGCAGTGCCCGTGGCCTCGCAGGCCTCGGCGATCCCGCGCACGATGTCGGCGATGCGCTGCGGCACCACCTTGCCGCAGGCGATGTAGTCGGTCATGGCGAGCGGCTTTGCGCCCACTACGACGATGTCGTCGACGATCATGGCGACGAGATCCTGCCCGATGGTGTCGTGGATGTCCATGGCCTGAGCAATGGCGACCTTCGTGCCCACCCCGTCGGTGGCGCTCGCGAGCAGCGGGCGACGGTACTCCTTGAGCGCAGAGGCGTCGAACAGCCCCGCGAAGCCGCCGACGCCCCCGATCACCTCGGGCCCGTGGGTGCGCGCCACCGCCGACTTCATCAGCTCGACGGCCAGATCACCGGCAGCGGTATCGACTCCGGACTGGGCATAGATCGACGCGTTTTCGCTCACTCGACCAGCGTACCCTGCGGTGCAGCGCACCGGGATTGGTCGCGCCGATCGATCGCCCTGCTGCGTGTGGGAGACTAGGCGGTGCGTCACCTCGACTCGACGCACCACCCACTTCGCAGGGAGCATTCACAACAGCATGTGCGGCATCGTCGGTATCGTCTCGCCCGAACCCGTCAACCAGCAGATCTACGACAGCCTCCTGCTGCTGCAGCACCGCGGGCAGGATTCGACGGGCATCGCCACGCTCGACGGCGACTTCTTCCACATGGTGAAGGCCAAGGGCCAGGTGCGCGAGGCCTACCGCACCCGCGATATGCGCAGCCTCACCGGCAACGTCGGTCTCGGCCACGTGCGGTACGCGACCCGCGGCTCGGCGGCCGCCGAGGACGAGGCGCAGCCGTTCTACGTCGGCGCCCCCTACGGCATCATCCTCGTGCACAACGGCAACCTGACGAACACCCGCGAGCTCACGGCCGACCTCTACAACGTCGACCGCCGTCACCTCAACACGCACTCCGACACGGAGCTGCTGCTCAACGTGCTGGCCAATGAGCTGCAGTCGACCATCAGCGGGCTCTCGCTCGACGCCGAGCAAGTCTTCGCGGCCGTCTCCCGCGTGCACGAGCGCGTCGAGGGGTCGTACGCGGCCATCGCTCTGATCGCGGGCTACGGCCTCCTCGCCTTCCGCGACCCGTTCGGCATCCGCCCGCTCGTGCTCGGGCGCCGCACCGGCGCGAATGGCAGCGATGAGTGGGTCGTCGCCTCTGAGTCGCTGGTGCTCGAATCGGGCGGCTACGAGCGCGTGCGCGACGTCGAACCCGGTGAAGCGATCCTCATCTCCCCAGACGGCACCATGAAGTCGCAGCAGTGCAGCACGGAAACGCAGCTCGTTCCCTGCGCGTTCGAGTACATCTACCTCGCCCGCCCCGACTCCGTGCTCAGCGGCATCTCGGTCTACGAGGCGCGTCTGCGCCTGGGCGATGTGCTCGCCGAGCAGGTGCAGGCCGAGCTGCCGGGCGTCGAGATCGATGTCGTGATGCCGATTCCCGACTCGGGTCGACCGAGCGCGATGCAGCTTGCGCAGCGACTGGGCGTTCCGTACCGCGAGGGGTTCTTCAAGAACCACTACATCGGCCGCACGTTCATCATGCCCGGCCAGGCGGTGCGCAAGCGCAGCGTGCGGCAGAAGCTCAACGCCATGAGCTCGGAGTTCGCGGGCAAGAACGTGCTGCTCGTCGACGACTCGATCGTGCGCGGCACCACGTCGCGCGAGATCGTCGAGATGGCTCGCGCCGCGGGCGCCAAGTCGGTCATCTTCGCCTCGGCCGCGCCACCCGTGATCTTCCCGCACGTCTACGGCATCAACATGCCCTCGCGCAACGAGCTGATCGCGCACGGCCGTACCCCCGCCGAGATCGCCACTGAGCTGAACGCCGATCACCTCGTCTACATGAGCGTCGAGGGCATGAACCGCGCAATTCTCGCGGGGCAGGATCGCGTGACCGAGCTCGAGCAGAGCTGCTTCACCGGCGAGTACATCACGGGCAGTGTCGACGAGGAGTACCTCGCCTGGGTCGAGGCGACGCAGGAGAGCTGAGGATCCGCAGACCTCGGCCCGCTCCCTCATCATGGCGTTCACCGCGTTCGAGCAGTACGTCGCGCACGCATTCGGTTCTGCCGACTGCGTGCGCTCGGTCGTGCCGGAAGAGCAGAACAGCGATTACGAGTCAGGCCTGGCCGTGATTGACGGTGAGACCTGGCACATTCGTACTGCGCGGAACACCCCGAAGAAGCCCGGCGCCTTCGTGGCGGTCTGGGCGCGCGACGCCGAGGGCAACACCGTGCCGCTGCCGAACAACGACCCGGCGCGCGGCCTCCTCGTGTTCGTCTCCGACGGGCCGCGGCGCGGGGTGTTCCGTTTCACGGCCGAGCACCTGCGCGGACTGGGGGTCACGGAGAGCGCACGCCGACCGGGCAAGCGCGGGTTCCGCGTGTACCCCGCGTGGTGCGAGGAGTTGAACGAGCGCGCGACCGCGAGCCAGGCGGCGCAGGCGTCGGCGTTCACCGAACTCCCGCGATGTAACTGAGCGGCGCGTCCCGCACACATGAAGAACCCCCTGCGCGATCGGGCAGGGGGTTCTTCGCGCTTCAGCGGGAGCTCAGCGCTTCGGCTCGTCGGGATCGACCGGGCTCTGCGGCACGGCAGGAGGCGCCTGCGGCGTCGCCGGCCCCTCGGAGTTCGCCGGGCTCTGCGGAACCGCGGGTGAGGCGAGCGGCTCTGCCGTACCCGCCGGGTTCGCGGGGCTCTGGGGCACCGCGGGCGCGGTCGGCGGCGTGGCGGGGCGATCCGGCTCCACCGGGCTCTTCGGCACGGCCGGCGAGGTCGGCTCGGCGGGGGCGGCGTCGTTGCCCGACCCATCGCGATCCGAGCTGACTTCCTTGCGCAGAATCTTCATCGACTGGCCGAGGCTCTTCGCCAGCGCAGGAAGCTTCGGTGCGCCGAACAACAGCAGGACGATAAACAGGATGACGATCAACGTCGGCCCCGAAAGGTTACCGATCATGGAAAGCAGGCTCCGATCGTTACGGCGAGACGCTTACGAGGCGTCCGTCTGGGTGTTGGAGGGCTTCGCCTCCGCGGTCTTCTCAGCGTCGCCGCCGACCTCCTTGCGGAGAATCTTCATCGACTGGCCGAGGCTCCGTGCCAGTGCCGGAAGCTTCGGAGCGCCGAACATCAGCAGGATGATGAAGAGGATAGCAATGAGGTGCACGCCTGTGAGGTTTCCGAGCATGGCTGAATCTCCGAATCGTAGTTGAGTGGATTATCGCACGTCGGACTGGATGGCGACACCGGTACCGCGCTGACGCCGCGCGACCGCTCCGAGCAGGATCGCGAAGAGGCCACTGAGGCCCGCACCGATCGCGGCGCCGATGAGCGCCATGAACCCGACGACCTGACCGAGCGTGTACTCGGCCCCCTCTTCGATCGGGAAGAACAGGCAGGCGAGCATCGCGATGAACGCGCCTGCGATGATGCCGGTGATCACGATGCGACCGACCCGAACCGAACGCTCGAGCGTCACCTCCCGCTCCGTGACCTCGACGACGGGCTCCCGCTCGCCGGGGTCGGTGCCCAGCGGCGCGTCGGAGGATTGCGGTGCGGGCGCGCTCCCCGCTGGTGCAGCATCGGCGGGCTCCCGCGCAGGGAGGCCCGTCGGAAGATCAGACTGACTCATACGTCTAGTGTCTCAGCTTCGACTGGGTGCTCGCGCACCAGAGGAAGCAGCCCGACGAGCGCGGCGCGCGATCCCGAAGCGACGACTCGAGCATCGCCGACTGCGGTGTTCCAGTCGAGCTCGCCGCACGCGAGGGCGATCCACGTCTGCGCATCGGTCTCGATCACGTTGGGCGGGGTGCCGCGAGTGTGCCGAGGGCCGCTCACGCACTGCGTCGCCCCGTAGGGCGGCACGCGCACCTCGACGGTGTTGCCCGGCGCGCGCTCGGCGAGCTCCTCGAGCAGGTAGCGCACAGCCGTCGCGACGTCGCTGCGCGCAGAGCTTCCGGCTCGCGCCGCAGCGAGGGCCGCACGCCCGTCGTCGATCGAAATTCTCCGCTTGGCCACGAGTCAAGCCTATCCGCGCTTCGGTAGTCTGGACGGCGTGAAGATCCTCGTCCTGGGCCCGGGTGCCCGTGAACACGCCATCGTCCTCGCCCTCCTCGCCGAGGGCGCCGATCACGAGATCGTCTGCGCACCCGGCAACGCGGGCATTGCGGCGAGCGGTGTCGAGACGCCTGAGCTCGCGTACACCGATCCGCAGGCGGTGGCCTCGTTCGTGCAGGATCGCGCATTCGATCTCGTGGTGATCGGCCCCGAGGCGCCGCTCGTCGCCGGAGTGGCTGATCCGCTGCGCGCCGCGGGGGTCGCGGTCTTCGGGCCAGACCAGGCCGCGGCGCAGCTCGAGGGATCGAAAGCCTTCGCGAAACGCGTGATGGACGAGGCGCAGGTGCCCACCGGTCGCGCCTCGCGCGTGACGTCGGTCGATGAGGCCGGAGCGGTGCTCGACGAGTACGGCGCTCCCTACGTGGTGAAGGCCGACGGGCTCGCCGCTGGCAAGGGCGTACTCGTGACCGAGGACCGAGATGCGGCACTGGCGCACGTCGAGACCTGGGCGCCCCACGGAGAGGTGCTCATCGAGGAGTTCCTCGACGGGCAGGAGGTGTCGCTCTTCTTCTTCGCCGACGGCCACGACGTGCTGCCGCTCAGCCCGGCGCAGGACTACAAGCGCATCTTCGACGGTGACGCGGGGCCGAACACGGGCGGCATGGGCGCCTACTCGCCGCTCCCCTGGGTCGCCGACGACTTCGTCGCGGAGATCACCCGAACCGTCGCGCTGCCCACGGTGCGCCAGCTCGAATCCGAGGGAACCCCGTTCGTCGGGCTGCTCTACTGCGGGCTCATCGTCACGCCCAAGGGCGTGCGCGTGATCGAGTTCAATGCGCGCTTCGGCGATCCCGAGACGCAGGTCGTGCTCGCTCGGCTCGAGTCGCCGCTCAGCCGGTACCTGCTCGCAGCGGCGAACGGAACACTGGCGTCCGAGCCCGAGCCGGCCTTCTCCCCCGACCCCGCGGTCATCGTGGTGCTCGCGAGCGAGGGCTACCCGGGCGACGTGACGACCGGCCGGGCGATCACCGGCATCGATGAGGCTGCCGCACTCGAGAGCGTGCACGTGGTGCACGCCGCGACCGCGCGAACGGAAGACGGCGGGTGGATCGCGACGGGCGGTCGCGTACTCGGCGTCGTCGCGCGCGGCACCGACTTCGCCGAGGCCCGCGATCGCGCCTACGCCGGCGTCTCGCGCATCGCGCTCGAGGGCGGCCAGTCGCGCACGGACATCGCCGCCCGCGTCGCCTGACGAGTTCCGCTAATTGCCGCGGATCAGCGTGTCGAAATCGGGCTCGTCGGGCGCGCCCGGCTCGGTCGACTCAGTCGGATCCGCCGAACGGTCGGAGCGCTTCGCGTCGGGAAGCTCAGCACGGTCGATCTGAATCGTCTCGTCGAGATCCTGCTCCTCACCCGAGTCCGCTGATTCGGCGACCGGCTCTCCCTCGGCATCGTCGGCGGCGACTACCGCAACGGGACCGGTCTCGAGCTCTGGGTGGTCGCCCACCGTCGGCTCGGCGTCCAACTCGATCTCGTCGGCATCAGCTGCGCTCGCCTCTGCCGACGCTGCCGTGTCATCGATTTCGCCGTCGACCTCGGGCGCCGCCACCTCGAGCTCGCCAGCGCCAGCAGCATCGTCAGCACCAGCATCAGCGGCGCCTGCGCCAGCAGGATGCGTCTCTCGCTCACCGAATGCCCCTGCGGCCTGCGCTGCCTCGAGCGCGGTCACGAGGTCGCGCAGCAGCACCTGCCACCCCTCTTGAGAGGCAGCTGCACGTTCACCCGCAGCGGGCAGCGCATCGAAGCCCGTCTCGGTAACGGTGATGCCCGTATCGAGCCCCTGCGCGCGCAGCGTGATCAGCACCGCCGTGTCCCGCTCATCCCCGGCCTCGCGCCAGGTGAATCCGACGGCATGGCCCTCGACCCAGACATCCACGGCGCCCGAAGCGTCGCGACTGACCGCCTCGTCGCCCTCACCCTCTGACCAGCGCTCGGACACGGCGCCGCCCACGCGAGCCTCGAGGTGCAGCTCGGGCCACCACTCGGCGCGGCGATCCTGCTCGACGAGGTAGGTCCAGGCGGCAGCTCGCGCGACGCCCACTCGACTCCGCGCCACTACCGGCCCCAGCGGGATCATAGTTCTCCTCAGGTCTCTCGCGCCGACCGTTCCGACCGGCGGCCGAAAGCGTCGCGCACGCGCGCGTTTTCGGCTTCCTACTGAGCGTAACCGCACCCCCTGACATCCAGGTTGCAATCGGCTGCCTTTCGGCGTATTGCTGCCGAAATCGAGATGTTCGACGCACGCCGAGCGATCCTGCGCCCCAGACGACCACGAGTCGCGCGCGCAGTGCGAGAATGAACGGGTGACCCCTCTCCCCGCACCCACGCAGCTCGCCGGTTGGCGCCACATCTACTCGGGCAAAGTCCGCGACCTCTACACCCCGGAGAATGGGGCTGACGCGCACCTGCTCGTCGTTGCGAGCAATCGCGTGAGCGCGTTCGACCACGTGCTCGAGCCGCCCATCCCGGGCAAGGGCGCGCTGCTGACGGCGCTGTCGAACTGGTGGTTCGCGCGCATCGACCTTCCGAACCATCTCGCCGCGAACGACCCCGATGCCCCGGCCGTGCCCGCCGAGGTCGTCGACCGCGCGATGCTGTCGCGCAAGCTCGAGATGTATCCCATCGAGTGCGTCGTTCGCGGCGCGCTCACGGGGTCGGGGTTCGTCGAGTACCAGCGCACCGGAGCGGTCTGCGGCATCGAGCTGCCGACCGGCCTGAACGACGGCGACCTGCTCGATGAGCCGATCTACACGCCCGCGTACAAGGCGCCGCTCGGGGAGCACGACGAGAACATCACGTTCGAGCGCAGTGCGGAGCTGGTGGGAGCCGAAGCCGCGACGGCGCTGCGCGACGCCTCGCTGCAGATCTTCACAGCCGCGCGCGATCTCGCGGCTGCGCGCGGGGTGGTGCTCGCTGATACGAAGTTCGAGTTCGGGCGCGATCCGATCTCGGGCGAGCTCGTGCTCGCCGACGAGGTGCTCACGAGCGATTCATCGCGGTACTGGGACGCCTCGGTGTACCACGACACGACGCTCTCCCATCGGGATCGCCTCGCCTCCTTCGACAAGCAAATCGTACGCAACTGGCTCGCTGAGCACTGGGACAAGACGGGCGAGCCGCCCGTACTGCCCGAGGAGATCGTCGCCCAGACCTACGACCGGTACCGCGAGCTGTACGTTCGGTTGACCGGCGGCGAACCGCCGTACACGCCCGTCGCCGTGTGAGCGGCCTCGCGATCCCGCACCGCGTACCGCCGTCCGCGCGGGGCCGAGCGTGATCCATGCGAGAATATGCAGTAGCTTCACCACGAGAAATGGAGATCCCGGGTGCCCACGATTGTCGTTGATGTCATGCCCAAGGCCGAGCTGCTCGACCCGCAGGGTAAGGCCACCACGGGGGCGCTCGCTCGTCTCGGCCACGCGAAGTTCGAGAACGTGCGCATCGGGAAGCGGTTCGAGTTTCAGGTAGCCGGCGAAGTCACCGACGCCGTGCTGGCCGAGGTGCGCCAGGTCGCCGACGACATCCTGTCGAACGGAGTCATCGAAGACGTCGTCGCGATCAGTGTCGACGGCGTGCAGGTCTCTGCCGACGCACCCGCCGCCGACGCACCCGCCGCCGACGCACCCGCCGCCGACGCACCCGCCGCCGACGCGCTCGCGGGCGAGGCTCGCTGATGCCGCGGATCGGGGTCGTCACCTTCCCCGGTTCCCTCGACGACCGTGACGCGCAGCGCGCGATCCGCCGCGCAGACGGGGAGCCCGTCGCGCTCTGGCACGCCGATCACGATCTGCAAGACGTCGAAGCGATCGTGCTTCCCGGCGGCTTCAGCTACGGGGATTACCTGCGCCCCGGCGCGATCGCCGCGGTCTCGCCGATCATGACCGAGGTGGTCGCCGCCGCGAACCGCGGTCTGCCCGTACTGGGCATCTGCAACGGCTTCCAGGTGCTCGTCGAGTCGCACCTGCTGCCCGGGGGGCTCATTCGCAACGCCCACCAGCAGTTCATCCGCCGCGACCAGAAGCTCATCGTGGAGAACGCCGACACGGCGTGGACGCATCGCTTCCAGCCGGGCGAGGAGATCGTCATCCCGTTGAAGAACGGCGACGGCGGGTACATCGCGAACGATGAGACGCTTAAGTACCTCGAGGGCGAAGGGCTTGTCGCGTTCCGCTACGCGGGCGTGAACCCCAACGGTTCGCTCAACGACATCGCGGGGTTGACCAACGAGCGGGGCAACGTGGTCGGCCTCATGCCGCACCCCGAGCACGCGGTGGAGGCGGGCTTCGGCCCCGATACGCCAGACGCCATGCGATCCGGCATCGACGGCCTGCGCTTCTTCGAGAGCGCCGTCGAAGCACTGGTCGCTCGCGCGGCCTGAGCCTGAGGCCGCCCTCGCGCCGGGCTCAGCTCGCGCCGCGCCCACGTCGCCCGGGCTTCGGGCGAGCGGCTAGGCGACGGCCGTAACGGTGCCGTCGACCGGCTCGGCCGAGCGTTCGACGTCGAGGCCGTACGAGAGGATGCGCAGGGGGCCGATCTCGCGCTCGATGGTGAACTCGCGCTCCGGAATCTGCACGAATCCCAGGCGCTCGTAGAGGCGCTGGGCGGCGATCATCTGCTCGCCGGTGTGCAGTACGACCCGGTCGAGCCCGCGCGAGCGCGCGACATCGGCAGCGTGCCGCATGATCGTTGCGCCCACACCCCGACCGCGGGCCGGACGCGCGACGCCGAGCAGGCGCACATCGAATTCGTTCTCGGCGGTGTCGTCGATGAGCCATTCGCCCGGTCGAGGGATTGTGATCGTTCCCAGCAGTTCGCCGCTCGTCCGATCAACGGCGACGAGCACCTCGGACGTCGCATCGCGCTCCGCAACATCCTCGATCTCTGAGAGGTACTCGTCATTCAGGGGGTAATCGCCCTCGTAGGCCGCCCGTACCATCGCGCCCACCGAGGCGTACTCGTCGGGGCGCACGCGGCGGATCGTGATCGTTTCTTGCACCCCGGAAGCTTACTCCCCTTCGCCGGGGGCGCCCCCGGCTGCGGCGGCGCGGGCCGCGTCGGGCAGCGCCTCGATGATGCGGGCGAGAGCGACGTCGTCGTGCGCAGCCGTCACGAACCACGCCTCGAACGCGCTCGGGGGCAGGTTGACGCCGCGCTCGAGCATCGCGTGGAAGAACGCCCGGTGCGCGGCGACGTCTTGACGCTGCACCTCCGCGTAGCCGCGCGGCGCCGACGGAAAGTCGCCGAACAGCACGCTGAACAGGGTGCCGGCGCGTTGCACGCGATGCGGCACCCCCGCGTCGTCGAGCGCCGCGGTCGCGGCGCCGGTGAGCACGTCCGCTGCGTGCGACAGCCGCAGGTATGCGGCGTTGTCGGCGTGCTGCAGCGTGGTCAGACCGGCAGCGACCGCGAGCGGATTGCCCGAGAGCGTGCCGGCCTGGTACACCGGCCCGAGCGGCGCGAGCAGATCCATCAGATCGGCGCGGCCGCCCAGCGCGGCGAGCGGCAGACCTCCACCGACGACTTTGCCGAAGGTCAGGAGGTCGGGCGCGACGCCGGCGGCGACGCGATCCTGCTCGATGCCCCAGAACCCCGAGGGCCCGGCGCGGAACCCGGTGAGCACCTCGTCGAGAATCACGAGCGCACCGTGGGCGTGCGCGAGACGGATCATCGCTTCGGTGAAGCCCGGCAGCGGCGGCAGCACACCCATGTTCGCGGCGGCCGACTCGGCGATGATCGCGGCAATGCGGTCGCCGTGCTCGGTGAACGCCGCCTCGAGCGCGGTGAGATCGTTGTACGGCAGCACCAGCGTCTGCCCGGCGGTCTCGGCTGTGACGCCCGCCGACCCCGGCATCGCGAGGGTCGCGAGCCCGGAGCCCGCCTCCGCGAGCAGCCCGTCGGAGTGGCCGTGGTAATGACCGGCGAACTTGATGATGAGCGGTCGTCGGGTTGCACCTCGGGCGATGCGGATCGCCGTCATCGTCGCCTCGGTACCGGTCGAGACGAGCCGCACGCGCTCGATCACGGGCATTCGGGAGATGATCTCCTCGGCGAGCTCGGCCTCTTGCGGCACCGAGGCTCCGAAACCGAGCCCGCGCGCTGCGGCCTGCTGCACGGCGTCGACCACAGCGGGGTGGGCGTGCCCGAGAAGCGCCGGCCCCCACGAGGCCACGAGGTCGACGTATTCATTGCCGTCGACATCGGTGACGTAGGGGCCGCTGCCCGAGACGAGGAAGCGGGGCGTACCACCGACTGAGCCGTAAGCGCGCACCGGCGAGTTCACGCCGCCGGGAATCACGCGAGCGGCGCGCTCGGAGAGGGCCGCACTGCCGGCGGCTTCGGGGTGGGGAATGAGGTGCGCGTTCATCGGTTCCATCCTGCGATCTCGGTTGCGAAGTAGGTCAGCACGGTGTCGGCGCCGGCGCGCTTGATGCTCACGACCGATTCCTCGATGGCTCGTTCGCGATCGATCCAGCCGTTCGCGGCGGCCGCTTCGATCATCGCAGCCTCCCCCGACACTTGGTAGGCCCAGACGGGCACGGGGCTTACGGCCGCGACGTCGGCGAGCACGTCGAGGTAGCTCATCGCGGGCTTCACCATCACGACGTCTGCCCCCTCGGCGAGATCGAGCTCGGCCTCGCGCAGCCCCTCGCGGCGGTTGGCCGGATCCTGCTGGTACGTGCGCCGGTCACCGACGAGCTGAGAGTCGACGGCTTCGCGGAACGGCCCGTAGAACGCGGATGCGTACTTGGCCGAATAGGCGAGGATCGCCGTGTCGTGAAACCCGCTCGCGTCGAGGGCGTCGCGCACCGACGCGACCTGGCCGTCCATCATGCCCGACAGCCCGAGCAGTGCCGAGCCCGCGGTGGCCTGAGCGAGCGCCATGGCCCGGTAGCGCTCGAGCGTCGCGTCGTTGTCGACGACGATCTCGTCGCTGTCGCTCGACGTTACGCGCAGCACCCCGCAATGGCCGTGGTCGGTGAACTCGTCGAGGCAGAGATCGGTCTGCACGACGAGGGCATCCCCCACTTCCGCAGCCACGGCGCGCGTCGCCACGTTCAGAATGCCGTTCGGGTCATCGGCCGCGCTGCCCACGGCGTCGCGCACCTCTGGCACGCCGAAGAGCATCACCCCTCCGATCCCCGCCTCTGCCGCCTCGGCAACGGCGCGACGGAGCGAATCAACGGTGTGCTGAAAGACGCCGGGCATCGACGAGATCTCCTGGGGCTCGCTGATGCCTTCGCGCACGAAGAGCGGCAGCACGAGGTCGGCTGCGTGGAGTCGAGTCTCGGCTGTGAGGCGGCGCATCGCACGGTTAGAGCGCAGTCGACGCGGGCGAACGGTGGGAATCATGCTGGGTGACCTCCGGGTGCACTCGGGAACGATAATTGCGCTACACGGTCGAGCAGGTTCGAGACGGTGTGCGGATCAGCGACGACATCTGCGGCCAAGCCGTCTGCGGCGAGAGCCCGCGCAGAGGGCCCTCCGATCGCCGCGAGTTTCACGCTGGGCGGCAGCGGGGCGAAACGGCGGGCCGTTTCTCGGGCGGCCGATGCGCTGAGGATGAGGATCACGTCGACCTCGCCGGCGGAGACGCGCGACTCGACCGCGGCGTCGCGTGGAGCGGGCAGCGTGCGGTACGCGGTGACGCGCTCAACGCGATGTCCCGCGCGCGAGAGCGCCGTTTCGAGGGTGCGGTCGGCGAGCTCCGACACGGGGAACAGAAACGTGAGCCCGCTTCCCGTCAGCCGCTCGAGCAGCGCGGCAGCGAGGCCGGTCGCCGAGAAGTCGGCATCGGGCACGAGGTCGGGCTCGAACCCGTGCGCCTGAAGCGCGTCAGCCGTCGCGGTGCCGACAGCTGCGACGCGCGGCGGGCCCGACTCCGAGCCCAGCGGCGGACGCGCTCCGGCAGCTGCGAACGCGTCGGCCGCGTTCGCACTCGTAATCAGCAACCAGTCGTAGTCGCCGCGATTCCATGCGGCCGCGGCGTCGCGGAGCGGACCGGAGTCTGCAGGGGGTGCGATGTCGGTGAGCGGGCCGAGCAGCGGCTCTCCGCCCAGGCCCCGCACTTCTGCAGCGTCGCGCTCACCCGCGGCGCCGCCGCGCGTAATGAGCACACGGACGTCGGCGAGTCCGGTGCGGTTGTCGCGGCCGGCGTCGGTCATGCACGGCCCCCGAGCGACGCCAGATCGGCCGCTCCTGCTTCGAGCAACTCGGCCGCGACCCGCCGTCCGAGTTCGGCCGGCACCTGAGACACCGGCACCTCGGAGTCCGGCGCGGTCGTGCTCCATGGGAGCGAGGCCTCGGCGGTCAACTGCTCCGATCCGTCGACGCGATACACGACAGCGCGCAGACGCAGCTCGTCTCCCGTCACTTCGGCGCACGCCCCGATCGGTGCGGCGCAGCCGGCCTCGAGCGTTGCGAGCAAGGACCGCTCGGCGAGCGCCGTCGCCCGGGCCTCGGCGTCGTCGACAGCCGAGAGGGCAGCGATGTACGGCTCGGTCGTCGCGTCGGCCGCGCGCACCTCGATCGCCAGCGCACCTTGTCCGGGGGCTGCCGGAACGTCGGCGAGGGGGAACCGTTCGGTAATGGCGGCGGCGCGGCCGAGGCGATCGAGTCCCGCTGCTGCCAGCACGACGGCGTCGAGGTCGACCCCCACGCGGCCGAGTCGGGTGTCGACGTTGCCGCGCAGGTCGTGCACGTCGATGTCGGAGCGGCGGGCGCGAATCTGCGCGGCGCGGCGCGGCGAACCGGTGCCGACGCGCGCCCCGGAGGGCAGGTCGGCGAGGGTGAGACCGTCGCGCGCGCACAGGGCGTCGCGCGCATCGGCGCGAACGGGAACGGCGCCGAGCGAGATGCCCGTGCACGCCCCGGTCGGAAGGTCTTTGAGCGAGTGCACGGCGAGGTCGCACTCACCGGCGAGGAGGGCGTCTCGGAGCGCGCTCACGAAGACGCCGGTGCCTCCAAGTTGCGAGAGCGGTGCGCGCGTGACATCGCCGTGCGTCGTGATGATCACCAGAGCGACATCGAGGCCGGTCGCCGTCGCCATCTGCTCGGCGACCATCGTGGTCTGCGACACGGCGAGGGCACTGCCCCGCGTTCCGACGCGGAGCAGTCCCGGTGCCGCGGCAAGCGGCACGTCGGAGCGGAAGACACGGCCAGACGAGGCGGGAAGCGATGCGTTCATTTCAGAGGACTTTCAATTCGATTCGTCAGTGGGAGGCGGAGGGAGGCGGAGGCGAGGGCGGTGGCAGCCGCGGTGCGGGCCCCCTGCACGATCGCGGCGAGGCCGGTGCCGCTGACCCAGTCGCCGGCGAGCGTCACGCCAGCAGGGGCGACGAGCGGGCGGGCGTCGCGCGACCCGGGCGGGCGGCCCATGCGCCAGGTGCAGCGCACCAGGTCGACGACGGTATCTGCGCGGAGGTCGATGCCGAGAATGCGCGAGGCGTCGTAGCGCGCGATGCTGCGCACCTCGGCGTCGTCGAGACCCACCGTCTCCGGCGCGGATCCCGCCCGGCCGTAGGAGAGCCGCAGGATGTGGCGACCGGGCCCCGCTTCTCGCGCGCGCTCGGGCCACTTCGCGGTCACGTGGGTGAGCGCCTTCGCGAGGATCGGCGCGGCCCCGCCATCGCGGCGTGCTCCGGCGCCGACCGCGTCACGCGCGACGAGTGCGCCGGTGCCGCGCGGCGCACGATCGAGCCGTGGATCGTCGACCGCGAGAGCGACCACTTCGATGCGGTCGGTCGCCTGCCCCGTGGCACCGCGCTCGCCGAGCAGCCGTCGGGCGACGTTCTCGGGCACCGCGAGCACAATTCCGTCGGCCTCGGCGAGCACCGCACCGTCGCCACCCAGCACGCGCCAAGCGCCGGCGGGTGCAGCGGACATTCCGCGCTCTTCGAGCCGCTGCACCTTGCTGCCGCGAAGCACGCGAACGCCGAGGCGCGTCACCTCGGTCTCGAGACCGGCGATCACCTGCGTCATTCCCTCGCGCAGTCCCGCAACCGCGCCGCCGGCTGCCGCCTGCCCGTCGCGCAGGTCTCGTGCGGCGGCGATCAGCGATCCCCGCTCCGCAAAAGCAGCGGCCAGCCCGGGCACTGTGGTCACTCCGAGTCGCTCCGGGTCTGCCGAGTACACACCGAGCGCGACGGGGCGCACCAGCCGGTCGAGTGCACGCGAGCCGAGCCTGGCGCGCACGAGCGCGGCGAACGACGCGGCATCGCTTCCGATGCGATGCGGCAGCAGCGGCTCGACGGCGGCCCGCAGCGCACCGGAGACCCCCAGCGCGCGGATCGTCGCAGCAGACAGCGGTGTTGCGGGGATGCCGAGCGTTCCCGCAGCCGGAAGCGGGATCGACCGATTCCCGTCGATCACCCAGGAGCCGAGCGGCGCGGGCCGCACGATCTGGTCGGACATCCCGAGATCTTCGATCAGCGCGGCCACCGTGCCTCCGCGGGTCGCGAATGACTCAGCGCCGATGTCGATGGTGGTGCCCGCGATCTCAGCGCCGCGAATGCGGCCGCCCAGCCGGTCGGCGCCCTCGACGACGACCACGTCGGCGCCCGCTACGGCGAGCTCGCGCGCCGCAGTCAAGCCGGAGACGCCACCGCCGACGACGGCGATGCGTGGTCGGGGAGAGTCAGGCTCCATGCGCGAGTGAGACGATGCGGGTGAGCACGTCGGGATCGGTCTCGGGCGGCACTCCGTGCCCGAGATTCAGCACGTGGGCTGGAGCGCTCCGGCCTCGACGCAGCACGTCGGCGACGTGCGCCTCGAGCACCTCGGGCGCGGCGCCGAGAAAAGCGGGATCGATGTTGCCCTGCAATGGCACCGTATCGCCGAGTCTGCGGCTCGCCTCGTCGAGCGGCGTGCGCCAGTCGACGCCCAGCGCGTCCACTCCGACCTCGGCCAGCTCTTCGAGCAGGTGGCCGGAACCGACGGCGAAGTGGATGATCGGAACGGCGCGCGCCTCGGCCGCGTACCCCTCACCTGCGGCGTAACCGAGCCGGCGCACGGGCTCGAGCGTGCGACGCGACGCGGGCGCGACCCGATCGCGGTAGTCGGCAGGCGACAGCGATCCGGCCCACGAATCGAACAGCTGCACGGCGCTCGCGCCCGCCTCGACCTGCGCTTCGAGGAACACACCGCAGAGGTCGGCGACCCAGTCGAGCAACGACGCCCAGGTCTCGGGGTCGGCGTGCATGAGGGTGCGGGCCCGCAGGTGGTCGCGCGAGGGCCCGCCCTCGACGAGGTAGGCGGCCAGGGTGAACGGTGCCCCCGTGAAGCCGATGAGCGGCGTGCTGCCGAGTGCATCGGCGGTCAGACGCACCGCGTCGCGCACCGGGTCGAGCGCGGCGCGCAGCCGCTCGACGGTGAACTCGTCGCGCACCCGCGCGACGTCGGCAGCGGTGCGCACCGGATTCGCGAACACGGGCCCGCGCCCCGCGACCAGATCGACATCGATGCCGACCAGTTTCATCGGCACCACGATGTCGCTGAAGAACACCGCGGCGTCGACGCCGTGGCGTCGCACAGGCTGGAGCGTGATCTCGCTGGCGAGCTCGGGTGTGAGGCACGCATCGAGCATTCGGTGGTCGGCGCGGATTTCTCGGTACTCGGGCAGGGAGCGGCCGGCCTGACGCATGAACCAGACCGGCGTAGACTCGGGCCGGTCGCCCCTCAGGGCTCGGATCAATGGCGCGTCGCCCGTTCGGCCGTCGACGAGCGGGTGCGAAGCTGGGAGGAAGTTCATCGGTCGAGATGCTAGCTTATAGATCTGATGTGCCACATCTGATGTGTTCAGTTTCGCGAGAAATGCCGCTCGAGACATCCACGAATCCCTGATCAGAAAACGTATCGAAAATCTATGCTGCTGTGCCTCTCCTTTGACCACCGCGGGTGCTCCTTTCCACTGCTCGAGCGCCTCACTGCACGCACCCCGGAGATCACCGAGGCGCTGACCGCTTCGAGTGACCTCGACGGCGTCGTCGTGCTGTCGACGTGCAACCGGCTCGAGGTCTACGTGCAGGCGGCGCGAGACACGAGTGAGGCGATCGTGGAGCTGATCTCGCAGATCGCCGGTGTGCCGGTGTCGTCGCTCTCCATGGCGGTCGATGTCGAGCTGGATCACCGCGCCGCCGAGCACCTCTTCGCCGTTGCGTCGGGTCTCAAGTCAGCAGTCGTGGGCGAGGAGGAGATTGCCGGGCAGGTGCGCCGCGCCCATGTCGATGCGCGCGAGCGCGGTACGGTAACCCACCACCTCGAGCGCCTCTTCCAGACGGCGACGCGCACATCGCGCACGGTCAAGCACCGCACGGAGATCCATTCGCAGGGTCGCTCGCTCGTACGCCTCGCGCTGCGGCTCGCGGAGAGCCGCGTGCCCGTGTGGAAAGACGCTCGTGTACTGCTCATCGGCACAGGTGCGTACGCCGGCGCGACGATCGCCGCACTGCGTTCGCGGGGCGCCGAGCGCATCAGCGTGCACTCCCCCTCGGGCCGTGCCGCAGCCTACGCCGAGAGCCACGATCTCTCCGCCGTCGATCCGCTCGCGCTGCGCAGCGCGCTCGACGCCGCCGACGTCATCATCGCCTGCAGCCGCACTGAGGAGCCGCTGCTCACCGAGGCCGATCTCGCGCCTCTGGAACCGAGCACGACGGCGACGGCCGGGATCCCGACGCCGGTCTCGCCGCGCCTCCTCATCGATCTCGGCATGCCTCGCAATATCGACCCGGCCGTCACTCGCATCGACGGCATCGAACTGCTCGACCTCGATACGGTCGCACGGCACGCTCCGGTGACCGAGCTCGGCACCGAGCACGAGGCCCTCGAAATCGTCCACGATGCGGCGGTCGAGTTCGGCGCCTCTCAAGCGGAGCGCGACACCCTGCCGGTGCTGCTCGCGTTGCGCGGCCATGTGAACGCGATCCTGGAAGACGAGTTGTGCCGCGCCAGAGGCACCGGCGACGACGACGACGCGGCAACCGCGGCCGACGTCGAAACGGCGCTGCGGCGCCTCACCGGACGCCTCCTGCACGCACCCACCACGCGCATCCGGTCGCTCGGCCGCGAAGGGCGAGCCTCGGAGGCCTCCGAGGCGCTCTCGGCACTCTTCGGGCTGGAATCGGTGGATCGCGCCTGAGCGCTCGGGACCGGGGGCTTCCGAGCGCCCGCGGGCTGACTCGGATTGCGCGTGCTGTGCTCGCGCCCTACGGGCGGTAGTAGACCGCGACGCGCGCCCCGCCGTGCTCGAGCACCTCCACGGGCGTGTCGAAGACGCGCTGCAGCACCTCTGGTGTGAAGATCTCGTCGGGCGCCCCCGATGCGACGACCCGGCCCTCGGCGAGTGCCACGATGCGATCGGCGTACGCCGCCGCGAAGTTGACGTCGTGAATGACCAGCACCACCGTTTTGCCGAGGGCGTCGGCTGCGGCGCGCACCTGCCCCATCATCGAGACCGCATGGCGCATGTCGAGTCCCGTGAGCGGCTCGTCGAGCAGCACGTAATCCGTATCCTGCGCGAGCACCATCGCAACGAACGCCCGTTGCCGCTGCCCGCCCGAGAGTTCATCGATGAAGCGATGCTCCATCGTGCTGAGATCCAGAAACTCGATCGCGGCGGTGATGGCGTGCACGTCGGCCTCGGTCAATCGGCCGGCTGAATGCGGGAAGCGCCCGAACGTGACGAGCTGCCGCACGGTGAGTCGCGACATGAAGTGATTCTCCTGGCGCAGAATCGAGACCGCGCGTGCGAACTCCCGAGGCTTCGCAGCCCGCACGTCGAGATCGCCGATCGTCACGCGCCCCGAGTCGGCGTCGAGCAGACGACCGATGATCGTGAGCATGGTCGACTTGCCCGCACCGTTCGGCCCGATCAGCGCCGTGACTCCCCCGCGCTCGATGGTGAGGTCGATCGGGCCGAGCACCCGGTGCCCGGCGTAGTGCTTCTCGACGCCGGTGAGCGCGATCACGCGATGCCCCCGTGCGGCAGGCGGACAGTGCGACGGCTCGTCATCTGAGCCCCTTTCTCAACAGTATGGCGAGGAACAGCAGGCCGCCGGCGAACTCGATGATCACCGTCACGAGACCCGCTGCCGCGAACACGTGCTTCAACACGAATGTGGCGCCGAGCAGCGTGACGAGCGCGACGCCGATAGCGAGCGGCAGCGTCTCGGTGTGGCGATCCTCCCGCGTGAACTGATATGCGATCGTGGCGACGAGAAACCCGAAGAAGGTCATCGGACCCACCATCGTCGCAGACACCGAGATCAGCACCGCAACGGTCACCAGGATCAGCACGACCTCGCGACGGTACGCGACGCCGAGCCCCGTGGCGACGTCGCGGCCCAGCGCGATGACGTCGAAGACGCGGCGGCGGCGCCAGATCACCACGAGCAGCACGGCGACGATGACGCCGGCGATCGGCAGGTAGTCGGGGTTGCCCTTGCCGATGCTGCCGAAGAGGCGCGCGCTCAGCACGTCGAACTCGCTCGGAGTCAGCAGGCGCTGCATGAACGTCGACAGCGATCCGAACCCGATGCCGAGCACCACACCGACAAGCAGGAGCAGGTGCAGGTTCGCGCGCTTCCCCGAGAACAACCAGCCGTACAGCAGCGTCGCGAACGCGATCATGAGCAGGCTCTGCGCGATGATCTTCGGAATGCCTTCCATGCCCACCGCTGCCATGCCGAAGACGAACATGAGCGCCGTCTGCGAGAGCACATAGAGCGCATCGAACCCGAGGATCGACGGGGTGAGGATCCGATTCGCCGTCGCCGTATGGAAGAGCACGGTCGCGACCGCCTGGCACACCGAGACGAGCACGATCGTGCCGAGCGATGCGAGCCGCGATCGCACGATGATCCAGAACGGGTCCGTGCCCGGAGTGGCCGGGTTGCCGTAGACCAGGATCGCGATGGCGAGTGCGAGCGCCGCGCCGCCCACCACGAGCAGCGCCCGATGCTCATGCCACCAGCCGAACCGCGAACCGTCGCGGGTGCGCACTCGCGCCGTCGGCTGCGTCGCTACCGCGCTACGCACTGCGCTGCCTCAGCAGAATCGTGATGAAGGCCGCCGATCCGACGATGCCGAGCACCATGGAGACGGGCACCTCGAACGGCATGCGCACGGTGCGCCCGATCAGATCGCAGATCGTGACGAGCGCGATGCCGCCCAAACACACCCAGGGCAGGTTGCTGCGCACGTGATCGCCGCGAATCATGGCGACGACGTTGGGCACCACGAGGCCGAGGAACGGCAGAAACCCGACGACCACCGTTGTCACGCCGGCGGCCACGGCCACGAGCGCTGTGCCGGCCACCAGCACGACCTCGTACCGCACGCCGACGCTGGTCGCGACGTCCTTGCCGAGCCCCGCCACGGTGATGCGATCGGCGAGGATGAAGACCAGCAGCGTGACGATGCCGACGATCCAGAGCACCTCGTAGCGGCCGCGCACCACCGCCGTGAAACTGCCCATGAACCAGGTGCCGATCATCTGCAGCAGGTTGAACTGCGCCGCGAGGAATGTGGTCAGCGCACTCACCACGGCTCCCAGCATGATGCCGATGAGCGGCACGACCAGCGTCGTGCGAATCACGATGCGGCGCAGGATCGCCATAAACACCAGGGTTCCCACGAACGCCGAGAGGCTGGCGATCACCATCCGACCCACCAGGCCGACCTGCGGTGCGATCAGCACGGTGAGCAGGAGGCCGAGCGCTGCCCATTCCGTAGTGCCTGACGTCGTTGCGTCGACGAAGCGGTTCTGCGTAAGCATCTGCATGACGAGGCCGCTCGTCGCCATTGCCGCCCCTGCCAGCACCAGTGCGAGCGTGCGCGGCACGCGCGTGATCCAAAACATTTCAGCTCCGCGCTCGCCTCCCGCGATGTCGTACATGCCGATCAGCAGCGACGCGGCGAGCAGTGCGGCGACCACGACGATCGCGACGATTAGCGCGACCGATCCGTTCCAGCGCGAACGACGAGCGGGGCCCGCACCGTCGGTGCGGACCCCGCTTCTGGGCGCCGTGGCGGCCTGCTGACTCACGCTCATGCGCCGGCGAACGCCTCCTGCAGCTGCTCGTACAGCTCCGTGTACGCCTGAATGTCTTCCGTCAGGTAGAAGTCGGAGTCGAGGTACACGATCCGGTCCTCTTGCACGGCCGTCACGCCCTGCAAGGCTTCGGAGCCGGCGATGAGCTCATCAGCCGGCACTGCGCCCGGCTCGGGCTCGGCGAACGACGCATCGCGATCCAGCACGACGATCCAATCGGGGTTCGCGGCTGCGATCGCCTCGACGCTGATGTCGTCGCCGTGCGAGGTATCCTCTGCCTCCTGCTCGATCGCGGGCACCAGGTCGAGCGCCGAGAACACGGGCCCGACGCTGCGGCCGGTCACGGGAGCGGCGAACTCGATCTTGCCGCCGGAGGTGATGAGTCCGATGACCGTGTCGGTGCCGTTGTACGCCTCTTTGGCATCAGCGACTGCCTGATCGAACTCAGCGGTGATCTCAGCCGCTTCAGAGTCGCGATCGAAGATCTGCCCGAGAATCTCGGTCTCGCGCTTGAGCTCCTCCATCGGATCCTCGCCGTCGCGCGGGGCGATCTCGATCACGGCGGCATCGGGGTTCTGCTCGACGATCGTGTCGTACGACTCCGAGAATCGGTAGCCGCCGATGATGAGGTCGGGCTGCGCGGCGATGATCGCCTCGAGGTTCGGCTCGCGGTGCGTGCCCACGTCCGCGATCTCGGCGTCTTCGGTGTAGTCGGGCCAGGCTGTTCCCATGATGCCCTTGGGCGCTGCGACGAGCGGAACATCCCACTCGTCGAGCGTCTCGAAGACGTGATTGTCGAGTGCCACGACCCGCTCGGGGTTGACCGGCACCTCGACCTCGCCGTGATTGTCGGTGACGGTCACCGTGGTCGCGTTGGGAGCGGCGGTCTCGACATCAGCGTCTGCGGCGGGCGCGCACGCCGACAGGCTGAGGGCGGCGGTCGCGGCGAGGGCTGCGAGGGTGGCGCCGCGCAGGGTCTTGGGTGACACGATGGCTGCTCTTTTCATCTCGGGTCTCATCGATCTGCGCCGAACACTCACTCGGATCGCAGCGGGCGCGTACGGTGTCGCGACCTCGAGTTAGCCTAGCCAATGTTTCATCTGATGTTCAAGCCGAGGAGGTTCACCTCAACTCCTGAAGAGACATCATCCCTGATCGCAGGGTCTTTCACCTTCACCTGCGTCCAGCTCTGTCGTGTGCCGTGTGCGTCGGGTGCACGAGTTACATGCAACAGCCCCCTGCTGACTCGCCCTGCGCAGTTGGCGCTCGATTTCATCGAGCGCCACATGGCTAGGGGCAGTCAGCAAGGGGCAGTCAGCAGATGCCCGCTCGCGGGCTCCGGATCGCGTCCGACCTTGTCGCGCGGCCGGTTACCGCCCCTGAGGCGGGCGCGGTGCGCCCGGCACGGAGAAATCGGGCTGGCCGTCGTGGCCCGCCGGAATCGGACGTCCATCGGCGAAGGTCGGCCAGGGCAGCAACTCCGGCTGACCGCTGGGCTGCGGCTGGGGAGCGGTCGGCTGCGACTGCGACTGCGCCTGCTGCTGGGGCTGCTGCGGCTGCTGCGGCTGGGTCTGGTGCTGCAGCTGAGCTCGCTGCTGCTGCGCTTGCTGCTGCTGCGCCTGGTGCTGCAGCTGCTGCGCGCGTCCATGCGACTGCTGTGCGACATACGGCGCCGGGCTTCCCGGGCGCGCCCCTCCACGAACACCTCGTGCAGCCCGAGCCGCCTCGCGCTCGTCGGCACCGAAGAACCAACGGAGCAGCAGCGTAATCGACAGGCCGAGTGCGGTCAGGATCAGGATCGCGGTTGCGATCTTCCAGTACATGTCCGGCACGTTCAGCTCGAACGCCTCGATCCCGACCGGCGCCGTGAAGAGGATGCCCGAGAGCACAGCCAGCACGCTCGTCACGAACGCGAACCGCGTGATCGTCTCGGATCGCTCGGCGCCGACCCGCAGCAGGAGCTCCGCGCAGAGGATGACGAGTCGGGTGACGAGAATCACGAAGAACGATTTCCAGAAGATCTCCCAGAGCAGGGAGTAGGGGTTGTACGGCGTCATCCAGATGACGATCATCAGCAGGCCGAGAATGTACGCGTTGGCGATCAGTGCGACCGGCGCGTACCATTCCGACTTCTGCTCGCGACGTGTGTCGAGCGCCGTGAAGATGACGAACACCGCGAACAGTGCGAACGTCGAGAACACGCGCTCGAACTTGCCTTCGAAATCGCCGATGAACAGCAGCGAAATCGATGCGATGGTCAGGCCGGCGAGCAAGATGATGCTGACCTTCAAGAAGGTCGACAGCTTGCGCTGCTGATTCGCCGAGCTCGAGGCCGGCCGTGCCGTCGGCCGTGGGGACTGGCGCGACGCTTCGCGCGCCCCGTCCGGCGTGTACGACGGGGCCTGCGACTGTTCGTTCGACTGCGGAACGGGCGTCTGGCCTGCTGCGTGAGTATTCGGATCGCTCATGGCGTTCAGTCTCCCCTGATCTGCTGACAAACTCCACCCTAGACTGTCAGCCCTGCGGGCTCGGGGATGCTCCCGCGACGAGGAAGCAGCACGGGACGAGCCGGGTGACGCGACCACGTAGACTGAACCCCGTACGTTCGGCGCTCCCGTGCGCCGAAACCGCCCCCGATCCACGGAGCACATCGAGCGTGACAGACATCGACGCCACCCAGAGCGGCCCCCGCCCCGACACGGTCGCCGATGCGATCGCGACGCCCGAGAAGGAGCAGCCGTACGGTGCGCTCGGGCTGAAGCCCGATGAGTACGCGCAGATCCGCGAGATCCTTGGGCGACGCCCCACATCGGGCGAGCTGGCGATGTACTCGGTGATGTGGTCGGAGCACTGCTCGTACAAGTCGTCGAAGATCTACCTGCGGCAGTTCGGCAACAAGGTCAACGACAAGATGCGCGAGCGGCTGCTCGTCGGCATGGGCGAGAACGCCGGCGTCATCGACATCGGCGAGGGCTGGGCGGTGACCTTCAAGGTCGAGAGCCACAACCACCCCTCATACATCGAGCCGTTCCAGGGAGCCGCGACCGGTGTCGGCGGTATCATCCGCGACATCATCTCGATGGGGGCTCGCCCCGTCGCGGTCATGGATCAGCTGCGCTTCGGCGCGATCGATGACCCGGATACGGCACGCGTCGTGCACGGCGTCGTCTCGGGCATCTCGTCGTATGCCAACTGCCTCGGCCTTCCGAACCTCGGCGGCGAGACGGTCTTCGACAGCGTTTACCAGGCGAACCCGCTCGTCAACGCGCTCGGTGTTGGCGTACTGCGCCACGAGGATCTGCACCTCGCGAACGCCTCCGGCGCCGGCAACAAGGTCGTGCTCTTCGGCGCTCGCACGGGTGGCGACGGCATCGGCGGGGCGTCGATCCTCGCTTCCGACAGCTTCAGCGAGGGCGGGCCGACGAAGCGCCCGGCCGTGCAGGTCGGCGATCCATTCGCCGAGAAGGTGCTCATCGAGTGCTGCCTCGAGCTCTTCCGCGATGAGCTCGTCGAGGGCATTCAGGATCTCGGCGCTGCGGGCATCTCGTGCGCGACCTCCGAGCTCGCGGCGAACGGCGACGGCGGCATGTTCGTCGAGCTCGACAGTGTGCTGCTGCGCGATCCGTCGCTTACGGCCGAGGAGATCCTCATGTCGGAGAGCCAGGAGCGCATGATGGCGGTCGTGCATCCCGACAAGCTCGACGCGTTCCTCGCCGTGACCGCGAAGTGGGACGTCGAGACGAGCGTGCTCGGCGAGGTCACCGACACCGGCCGCCTCGTCATCAACTGGCACGGCGAGGAGATCGTCAACGTCGATCCCTCGACCGTGGCCGTCGACGGCCCCGTCTACGAACGTCCCGTCGAGTACCCGTCGTGGATCGACGAGCTGCAGGCTTCCGGGGTCAACGCGTCGGGTCTAACGCGCTCGGACTCCGGCGACGAGCTGCGCTCGCAGATGATCGCCGTCGCCGCATCGCCGAACCAGGCCGACGTCTCGTGGGTCACGAACCAGTACGACAAGTACGTGCTCGGCAATACGGCGCTGGCGTTCCCCGACGGCGCCGGCATGATCCGCGTCGACGAGGAAAGCGGTCTCGGCGTAGCCATCGCCACCGATGCGAACGGACGCTATTGCCAGCTCGACCCCTACGTCGGCTCCCAGCTCGCGCTCGCCGAGGCTTACCGCAACGTCGCCACGTCAGGCGCCGTGCCCACCGCTGTCACCGACTGCCTGAACTTCGGCAGCCCCGAGAACCCCGAGGTCATGTGGCAGTTCTCGCGCTCGGTCGAGGGGCTTTCGGATGCGTGCCTCGCTCTTGAGGTGCCCGTCACCGGCGGCAACGTGTCGCTCTACAACCAGACCGGCGATACCCCGATCTACCCGACGCCCGTCGTCGGCGTGCTCGGCATCATCGACGACGTCGCGCGCCGCGTGCCCAGCGGCTGGCAGGATCAGGGCGAGCACCTCTACCTGCTCGGCACCACCCGCGACGAACTCGACGGATCGGCTTGGGCCGAGACCGTGCACGACCACCTCGGCGGGCACCCGCCGATCGCCTCCCTGGCCGATGAGCGCGCGCTCGCCGAGCTGCTGCACGCCGGCGCCCAGGGCGGGCTCATCTCGGGCGCGGTCGACCTCTCAGAAGGCGGCCTGGCTCAGGCGCTGACCGATGGCGCGCTGCGCTTCGGCGTCGGTGCGCGCGTGTGGATCGAGGAGATCATCTCGCGCGACGGCGTCGATGCGACCGCCGCGCTGTTCTCGGAGTCGCAGGCGCGCGTGCTCGTCGCCGTGCCGCACGAGGAAGAGGTGAAGTTCCGCGGGCTCTGCTCGGGCCGCGACTTCCCAGTGCTGCGCATCGGTGTCACGGACGGCGCGGGGGCGGAGGCCGCAATCGAGGTGCAGGATCGCTTCACCCTGCCGCTTTCCGAGCTCGGCGCCGCGTCACGCGCCACCCTCCCCGCCCGCTTTGGCGCGGTCATCGGCTGAACGCATCGCGTTCAGGCGCCGACCGCGGTGGCGCTACAGCGCCAGCCCACGGAGCGAAGCGCGGGGTGGCGATCATCGGCTGAACGCATCGCGTTCAGGCGCCGACCGCGGTGACGCTACAGCGCCAGCCCACGGAGCGCAGCGCGGGGCGCTGGTTCGGTAAGACATTCGGCTTCGGTGGGGTCTGCGCCGAGGGCGGTTTCATGTGGTCGTTGCAACACCCTTCATTCGAAGGGATGTACCCGCTATGCCTCGTATCAGCAGAATCCTGCAACAACACATCGACACGTTCTGGTCGGGTATCGCTCACGGCCTGTCTACCGAGGACGCGGCTGCCCAGGCTGATTGCAGTCGCGGCTGGGGCGAAGGAATGTTCCGCAATGCTGGAGGAATGACCCCACCCCCACGCCCGGCTCCATCTGGCCGATACCTCTCACAGCTTGAGCGTGAACAGATCCTGATCGGAATCACCCAAGGAGACTCGATCCGGCACATCGCAAGAACTTTGGGACGATCCCCATCAACCGTGCTGCGAGAGCAACGCCGCAACCGAGGCATGCTCCCGATGTATCGCCAACGCCACACCACTCGTCCGCCTCGAGGGGCCCAGTGGTACTCCGCGCTCGCAGCACAAGCCCGCGCGGAGCAGCGTCGGCGCCGCCCGAAATGTTCAAAGATCGCCCACAATCAGGCTCTTGCTGGGGAAGTTGAACGGTTGCTGCTGTTGAAGTTTTCCCCGACGCAGATCATGCAACGATTGCGTATGGACTTCCCTGACGACCCGGCGATGCAGGTCTCACACGAAGCGATTTACCGGTCGATCTTTGTGCAAGGAAAAGGCGAGCTCCGGCGTGAGCTGGCTAAGTGTTTGCGCAGCGGAAAAGCAGCACGCATGCCCAGGCAGCGCGGACGCCGGCATGCGACCTCGAACCAGGGACGCATCAAGGAAATGGTGATGATCTCTGACCGACCTGCAGAGGTTGCCGATCGTGCGGTCCCCGGACATTGGGAGGGCGATCTCATCATCGGGAAAGACGGCACGAGCCAGATCGGGACGCTGGTCGAGCGCTCGACCCGGTTCGTGATGTTGCTCCATCTCCCAGAAAGCGTGACGCGTGGACTGTGTCTGAGCAGATGATCGCGCGTATGCGTGATCTGCCCGAGCGCTTACGCCTGAGCGTGACGTGGGATCAAGGTAAGGAACTCGCACTGCATCAGCGGATCGCGGCCGGGGTAGGGCTGCGCGATGGGGTGTTTTTCTGCGATCCACACTCGCCTTGGCAGCGGGGCACGAACGAGAACACGAACGGGCTGCTGCGCCAATATTTCCCGAAAGGGAGCACATTGAGCGGGCACTCTCAGGCACACCTGGACGGGGTTGCTGATGAGTTGAACCAGCGCCCGCGACAGACAATGGGGTGGAGTACCCCAGCTCAAGCGTTAGAAGCGTTACTCTCAGAGACACCACACACGCTGGGTGTTGCAACGACCACATGAAACCGCCGCGGAGAACCTCTCACCGAAGCGGATTCTCTTACCGGTGAAGTGGTTCAGCGCGTGAGGAACCCGGAGACGCGGCCCACGATGCGCGTGTGGATCTCGTCGATGGGCAGCGCGGCGTCGACTGTGAAGTATCGATGCGGGTCAGCCTTGGCGAGCGCGCGGAAACCATCTCGGACCGCTGCGTGGAACTCGTCGGCCTCCGACTCGAGCCGGTCGGCGGAGCCACCACGAGCGCGGCGTCGCCCCGCACCCGTCTTCGGGTCGAGATCGAGCAGAATCGTGACGTGCGGCCAGAGCCCCCCCGCTGCCCACTCGCTGATGCGTCGCACCTCGGCCACGTCGAGCACGCGGCCCGCGCCCTGATAGGCCAGGGAGGAGTCGATGTAGCGATCCTGCACCACGACGGCATCGCGCTCGAGCGCGGGGCGCACGACATTCGCGACGTGCTGTGCACGATCGGCCGCGTAGAGCAACGCTTCGGCGCGAGCGTCGACGGCGCCGATCTCATCGCCACCGTGCAGCAGCACCCGGCGCAGTTCAGCGCCGAGGCGCGTTCCGCCCGGCTCACGCGTGCGCACGACTTCGAGCCCGCGACCTTCGAGCCACTGGCCGAGCAGCTCAGCCTGCGTGCTCTTGCCGGCGCCGTCGCCGCCCTCAAGGGTGATGAAGATCCCGCTCATGTGCTCCTCAGCGACCGCTCGCGGCCGCACTCGTGGTTACGCCTGCGCTTCGGCAGCCGCGCGGTTCGCAGCGCGCGTCGCGGCGGCCTTCTTTGCGGCTGCCGATCGCGCCGGGTCGACCGTCTGCGCGCCCGATGCGGACTTCTTCGCTGCCGGCTTCTTCGCTGCCGGCTTCTTCGCTGCGGTCTTCTTCGCCGCAGGCTTGCGCGCCGGCGCCTTCTTCTTCGCCGGGCCCTTCGCCCGCTTGATCGCGAGCAGCTCGACTGCCCGCGCGAAATCGACATCGTCAACGCTGTCACCACGGGGAATCGTCGCGTTCGTCTCGCCATCGGTGACGTACGGTCCGAAGCGACCGTCTTTCACCTTGATCGGCTTGCCACTCACGGGATCGGCCTCGAACTCCTTCAAAGCGCTCGACGCTCGCTTGGCACCGTACTTGGGCTGCGCAAACAGCTCCTGGGCGCCGGCGAGGTCGATCGAGAAGATCGCGTCCTCGCTGGGGAGCGAACGGGTGTCCGTTCCCTTCTTGAGGTAGGGACCGTAGCGCCCGTTCTGAGCAGTGATCTCGGCTTCCGATTCGGCATCCACTCCGACGGTGCGGGGCAGGTCGAGCAGTGCCACCGCAGTATCGAGCTCGATCGTTGCCGGGTCCATGCTCTTGAACAGGGAGGCGGTGCGAGGCTTCTGCCCCTTCGGCAACTCTTCGCCCTCATCAGGAAGTTCGGTGACGTACGGGCCGAAGCGCCCGTTCTTCGCGACGATGCGCTTGGAGGTCTGCGGATGGAGGCCGACGACCCGATCCTCAGCCGGCTCGGCATCGGCGAGTTCATGCGCCTTGACGGGCGTCAACTCATCAGGCGCGAGGCCATCGGGAATGTTGACGCTGCGCGGCTTCACCACGCCTGCTTCGTCGACCTCGCACTTGTCGTCGAAGACTTCGAGATACGGACCGTACTTGCCGTTGCGGAGCGAGATCTCGTCATCGATCTTGATGGTGTTGATCGCGCGTGCGTCGATCTCCCCCAGATTGTCCACGACGCCGCGCAGACCCGGGTGAGCGTCGGTGCCGAAGTAGAATTCGCCGAGCCACTTGCCGCGATCCGCTTCACCGGAAGCGATGCGGTCGAGGTCGTTCTCCATTTCGGCGGTGAAGTCGTAGTCGACAAGCTGGCTGAAGTGCTCCTCGAGGAGCCGCACCACGGAGAAGGCGATCCAGCTGGGAACGAGCGCCTGGCCCTTCTTCGTCACATACCCGCGGTCCATGATGGTGCTGATGATCGCCGCGTAGGTCGACGGGCGACCGATGCCGAGCTCTTCGAGTCGCTTGGTGAGGCTGGCCTCGGTGTAGCGCGGCGGCGGGCTCGTCTCGTGCCCCTTCGCCATCGGCTCTTCGATGCCGAGAGGCTGGCCTGAAGTGAGCTGCGGGAGCTTCGCGTTCTGGTCACCGCTCTTCTCGCCGCGCTTCTCGTCGCGACCTTCCTCGTAGGCGAGGAGGAAGCCGGGGAACGTGATGACCGTGCCACTCGTCGTGAACTCCGCGGAGGTCGGTGTAGCGCTGGCATTCTCGGCGACCTGTACTGCGAGCGTCACCGTGTCGGTGGATCCCTTGGCGTCGGCCATCTGGCTCGCCACAGTTCGCTTCCAGATCAGCTCGTACAACGCGAATTCGCCCTGGGTGAGCTTCCCCTTGAGCGTGCTCGGCCGCTGGAACACATCGCCGGCGGGTCGAATCGCCTCGTGCGCCTCCTGTGCGCCCTTCGCCTTCCCCGTGTACACACGCGGCTTCTCGGGCAGCGTTTGCGCGCCGTAGAGCTCGGCTGCCTGCGATCGCGCGGCCTGAACCGCCTGCTTCGAGAGCGACGGCGAATCGGTACGCATATAGGTGATGTAGCCGTTCTCGTACAGCGACTGCGCGAACGACATCGTCTGCCGCGAGCTGTAGCGAAGCTTGCGAGAGGCCTCCTGCTGCAGCGTCGACGTGGTGAACGGCGCCGCTGGACGACGGGTGTGCGGCTTCGTCTCAACCGAGACCACTTCGCCGCTCGCGTCGGCGGCGAGCAGCGATGCCAGGCGCTCCGCCCGTTCCTGTTCCAGGGGGATCACGCCCGCCTTCGACGCGCGCGACGTCAGCTTCCCATCGTCGCCGAAGTCGCCGCCGGTGGCCACGCGCTGCGCATCGAGTCGCACCAGCCGTGCTTCGAACGCCGTGAGGTCGTCAGCGCCGTCTTCTGGGCGGAACGTCGCAGTGAGATCCCAGTACTCGGCAGCGCGGAAGGCCTGGCGCTCGCGCTCCCGGTCGACCACGAGTCGCGTCGCCGCCGACTGCACACGACCCGCGGAGAGCTTGGGCGCGACCTTGCGCCAGAGCACCGGAGAGATGTCGTATCCGTAGAGACGATCGAGAATGCGTCGCGTTTCCTGCGCGTCGACGAGCGCCGTGTCGAGATCACGCGTGTTCTGCTTGGCCTGCTCGATCGCATCCTGCGTGATCTCGTGGAAGACCATGCGGTGCACCGGCACCTTGGGCTGAAGCACCTCGAGAAGGTGCCACGCGATGGCCTCGCCCTCGCGGTCCTCATCAGTTGCGAGCCAGAGCTCGTCGGCGCCCTTCAGCGCGCGCTTCAACTCGGAAACCGTCTTGCGTTTATTGTCGTTGACAACGTAGTAGGGCGCGAAGTCGTTCTCGACGTCGACCGCGAACTTGCCGAAGGCGCCCTTCTTGAGCTCTGCGGGCAGGGCTGACGGCTCGGCCAGGTCGCGCACATGACCCACCGATGCGATGACCTCGTAGTCGTCTCCGAGGTAGCCACCGATCGTCTTCGCCTTGGTCGGCGACTCGACGATGACGAGTTTCTTCGTACCCTTCACGGGTCTCCTTCGTTGCTTTACGCAGTGTAGGGCTGCTCCGCCAGGACCGGCTGAGGGTTCTGCTCCGACACGATACACATTCTGGCGTGAGAATCCACCTGAGGGATACCACGCATGTTCTCCCTTCATTATGTCCGTCGTCACCCGAAGTTGGCGCATCCGAGCGTTTGCACCGCAGATCATGCACCCTCTCCGCCGCCGATATAGAGGTAGGGGTTCACATCGGGAAACGCGTTCGACTGAGTAGTCGACAAGGTGAAGTGGGTGTGCGGGCCAGAGGTGCAACCGCTCATTCCGGCGAGCGCCACGACCTGCCCGGATCGCACCACGGTGCCCGGCTTCATCCCGAACGCCGTCGGCGAACCCGGTGCGACATGATTGTGCGAGCTGAAGAGCACGAGACCCCGATACTCGTGCCGAATCATCACCGTGTGATTCGGCCCGTGCCACCAGGAAGGCTCTGCAACGCACTTGGCGGGCGGCCCGTTGCCATCGGCTCCGGCAGCGACCACGACGCCGTCGTACGGCGCAAAGAGCGGTGCGCCTTCTGCCGCGCGCAGATCGATGGAGTAGCCGTCATGGAATCCCTGAGTAATGCCTGGCTCGGCACTCGGCCAGGCCCACCCGTTGGCGCCGACGGTTCCCCCCGGCACCGCGGCCATGGGTGGTGGCCCCGCGTGCGCCGAAGCCGTGACGGTGCCCAGCGCTCCTCCGACGGCCACCTCCACACGTGCATCTGCAAGCTCCGCATCGAGTACACATGAGACGAGAGCGGTATCGGTCGCCTGCACTACTGCCTCCGCCAACTCACACGGCTCGTCGGCGACGAACCCCGCTGCAGCATCGGCTGCGGCGAGCGCAGCAGCGTCGGCGGCGGCGGCAGCTCGGTGCGCCGCCTCGAGATGCGACGACGCAGCGATGATGGGAATGCCGAGGCATACGGCAGCAGCCGCGCAGACGAGCGTCGCCGGCGCGCTCACCGCGTCGCTCCTGCATCCGTGCGCGCGGCGCACGAGCGAGATTCGACTGCCAAGTGCGCGAGCGGACCCCCGGCTGGTCGGGAGCGGAGCGTCACGCAGAGCAGCGCTCCGACGTCCTCTCGATCGACCATCACGCGGTCGCCGAGCACGGCCAGTTGCTCCTCCGCGAGATCCGCGTCGCCCCGGGCTTCAAACCGCGCAACCTCCGCAGAAACCGACACGAGGGTGATGCGGTGGGCCGCCAGCGAGATGCCGCCGACGACGAGACCGAGCACGGCGAGCACTGCCGGCACGACGATCGCGAACTCAGCCGTGACCGTGCCGCGTTCGTCGTGCCGCAGCGCCGCGAACATCAGGATCCTGCGCCGAGCGCGTTCTCGACGAGCTGCACGAGCATCGCACGGATCTCGCTCGAACGCATGATTGCGACCAGCAGACCGGCGAACGCCACGGCGGCCATGATGACGATGGCGTACTCGGCGGTCACGGCGCCCCGTTCGTCTGCTGCAAGTGCGCGGGCCTCCTGAGCCAGGGTGCTGCGCGCGCTGCGTCGGGCGGCACCACGCTCACGCGGTTCGTGCGCGCGACGCCGTCGCTGCTCACGCGGTTCGTGCGCGCGACGCCGTCGCTGCTCACGATCCTCGAGCGGTGAACCTTGGTCTGATACAAGCTGAAGTGTGGGGTGCATCGGGTATCTCCTTGGCCTCGCACGGCCCCGGCGGTTGCCGGTGCATCAATCCTCACGGGGTGGAGCCGATGCGACCTGCCCCCGCCGTCAATCTGTGGAGAAGCGAGAACTCGCCGCGATCCTCACCGCTTGTGGAGAATCAATGCTCGGCCAACCGATGCACTACAGAGCCCCGAACATCGACAGCACCACTGGGAGCACGCCGAGCACGATGAAGGACGGCAGCACGCAGACGCCCAGGGGCAGCAGTACGCGCACTCCGAGACGCTCAGCGTCGCGCTCCTGCTCCGCCGACGACCCCACACGCTCGGCATCTGCCTGCTCGAGCAGCAACGGTCGGATCGGCACACCGGCAGATTCGGCGGCGGCGATCGTCGTCACCAGCGCGCTTCCGGAGCGAAATCCGTCGAACGCGACCCACTCGGCCCCGTAGTGATCCACCCGGTTCACCACGTCCTTCAGTGCGGCGGAAGGAGGCGCGCCACCCCCGAGCGCCACCCACGTCAGCTCGAGGGCAAGGCCGGCGATGCGGTCGTCGTTCGCCGACCGGCGCTGCATGGCACGGGACCAGTGCACTCCGACGCCGAGCAATCCGATGCCGACCGCGGCGATGAGCACCCCGGTCGAGCTGAACAGCACCGGTATCGGGTCGAACCCGAGTAGCAGCCCGAGCAGCAGGGCGAGGATCGGCAGCGCCGCCACCATGCGAACGGTCGCCCGCGGGCCGGCCAGGAGCACCGAACGCCGTTCGCGCAACTGGTCGAGTTCGCGCAGCGCATACCCGATCCGCTGGAGCGCGGGCGCAAGTGGGGCTCCGCTGTCTTCGGCGAGTCTCCAAGCGACCGCGAGCACGCGCCATTCGGGAGCGTCGGTCGCTGCGAGCGCGGAGGCGACGGGCACCCCATCTGCGACGCGCGCCGCGATCACGGCCGTGGGCGACGACGGGGCGGCATCCGCCCCGAGCACGGCGAAGGCCCGACGAGGCGGCACTCCTCCGCGCAGCAGTGCAGCGGCACGCTCCGCGACGACGGTCGCCTCATTCCGGGGCGACTTGGATGCGGGCGTCGCGCCCGCCGTATCCGAAGCAGACGCCGTTCGCGCGCGAGCTGCCCTCCACAAGCGCTTCCACATGATCTACGCCACCACCCTTCGAATCCCGAGCAACCGGTCGCTCGTCAGTTCCAACGCGCCGATCGCGCGCACGCGAGGTCCGCGGTCTCCGCGCTCTACATGCACGATCGCGTGGAGCGCGGAGACCGCCTGGCGGGCAAGCGCCTCCGGTGTCCACCCGGCAAGCGCGCCGAGCGATTCAAGTCGTGCAGGCACCTCCTCCAACCGGCTCGCATGCAGTGTGCCCGCTCCGCCATCGTGTCCCGTGTTCAAAGCGGCCAGCAGCGTCGATATCTCGGCGCCGCGGCATTCTCCGAGCACGATGCGATCGGGTCTCATGCGCAGCGCCTCGCGCAGCAACCGATCGATCGAGACTTCGCCGATGCCCTCGGCGCTCGCCTGACGCGTCTCCAGCGACACCGCGTGCGGGTGTCTCAACCGCAGCTCCGCGACGTCCTCGATCGTGAGAATTCGCTCATGCGGCGGTGAGAGATCGAGCAGCGCGGCGAGCACCGTCGTCTTCCCGCTCCCGGTGCCGCCGGTGATGAGCACATTGCGGCGCTCCGCGATGACCTCGCGAAGCAGCATCGCAGTGCTCCGCCCGCAGAGTCCGCCGTCGACCAGTTCGCTGAACCGCGGAGGCGAAATGCGCGGCAGCCGGATCGAGACCGCAGCGCCTCCCACAGCGATCGGCGGCAGCACCGCGTGCACGCGGATTCCGTCGCCCAGTCGTACGTCAGCACAGGGATGCAGTTCGTCGATGTGCCGCCCTCCGGCGGCGATCAGCCCCGTCGCCAAGCGGTGCACCGCGTCCGGGTGCGCCTGCCAGTCGGGCACTTCCCGGAGCGCACCGGTGCGGTCCAGCCACAGGCGAGCCGTACCGTCGCGCACCTGCACGACGAGGTCCCGGAGCTCGGGATCATCGAGCAGGGAAAGCAGGCCGCCGAACGAACGGCGCGCAGCGCGGCTCAGCGCCGCAGATCGCGTGGCCACCGGGCACGGTGCAGCGGCCGATGGCGGGTGATCCGGAATCTCGGCAGTCGGCATGAGCCCATATCAGCAGGCTTCGCCATCGCGGTGATCGGCGCCCGGAGCATCTGTGTGCAATGTCGAGGGGTTATCGAAAGTGAGCTGATGTGAGCGGAGAAGATTGGAAGGTATAGCCTGGTTCTGCGTTTCCGGGATGTTACGTGCCCGCGGACGCGCTCAGGGGGCCGGGGCGGAACGATCGTCCCGGGAATCGATCGAAGATAAGGGCGTCAATGAGCGATCAGACCGGCAGTATTGAAAGCCATCACCTCCCCGAGGGAGAAACCGCGGAGACGTATGCTCCGAGCCCCGATTTCCGGGCTCAGGCAAATGTCACCGACTCGTCCGTCTACTGGAAGGCGGCCGAGGATCCGGAAGCGTACTGGGCGGATCAGGCCCAGAATCTCGAGTGGACGAAGCCGTTCACCGAGGTACTCGACTGGACGAACCCGCCGTTCGCGAAGTGGTTTCACGACGGAGAGCTGAACGTTGCGGCCAACTGCCTCGATCGCCACGTCACTGCAGGAAACGGCGAGCGCGTGGCAATCCACTTCGAAGGAGAGCCCGGCGACACGCGGACGCTGACGTACGCGGAACTCACTTACGAGGTGAAGCGCGCCGCGAACATGCTCACGAGCCTCGGCGTCGAAGCGGGCGACCGAGTGGCGATCTACATGCCGATGATTCCAGAAACGGTCATCGCCATGCTCGCGGTTGCGCGCCTGGGCGCCGCGCACTCCGTGGTGTTCGGAGGGTTCAGCGCCGAGAGCCTGCGCGCACGCATCGATGATGCGGAGGCCCGCGTCGTCATCACCGCGGATGGCGGGTACCGCAAGGGCCGCGTGTCAGCGCTGAAGCCGACCGTCGACGACGCGCTCGCACTCAACGGCGGCGGCAGCACGGTGTCTCACGTGCTCGTGGTCGAACGCGCGGGCAACGAGGTCGCCTTCGATGAGGATCGCGACCTGTGGTGGCACCGGGAGATCACCGCCTTCGACGGCGAACACGAGGCGCAGGGCTTCCCGGCCGAGAACCCGCTCTTCATCCTCTACACCTCGGGGACGACGGGCAAGCCGAAGGGCATTCTGCACACGTCCGGCGGCTACCTCACCCAGGTCTCCACGACGCATCGCGACGTGTTCGATCTGAAGCCGGACACCGATGTCTACTGGTGCACGGCCGACATCGGCTGGGTCACCGGCCACAGCTATGTGGTCTACGGGCCGCTCGCGAACGGTGCGACGCAGGTGATCTACGAGGGCACCCCCGAGACGCCCGACTGGGGCCGCTGGTGGTCCATCATCCAGAAGTACGGCGTGACGATCTTCTACACCGCACCTACGGCCATTCGAGCCTGCATGAAGGTCGGTCGCCAGGTTCCCGAGCAGTACGACCTCTCGTCGATCCGCGTGCTCGGCTCCGTCGGCGAGCCCATCAACCCCGAGGCCTGGCGCTGGTATCGCGAGGTCATCGGCGCCGGTACCGCCCCCATCGTCGATACCTGGTGGCAGACGGAGACCGGCGCGATCATGATCTCGCCGCTGCCAGGCCTGACTCATCTGAAGCCGGGCAGCGCGCAAGTGCCGCAGCCGGGAATCTCGATCGCAGTCCTCGGCGAAGACGGCGAGCCCGTCGAGAACGGACAGGGTGGCCTGCTCGTCGTGCAGCGCCCCTGGCCATCGATGGTGCGCACGATCTGGGGCGACGACCAGCGCTTCGTCGACACCTACTGGGCCAAGTTCGGCGATCGTTACTTCGCCGGCGACGGTGCCCGCCTCGACGAGGACGGCGACGTGTGGCTGCTCGGCCGCGTCGACGATGTGATGAACGTCTCGGGCCACCGGCTCTCCACCGCGGAGATCGAGTCGGCGCTCGTGGAGCATCATGCCGTCGCGGAATCGGCGGTCGTCGGGGCGGATGACGAGACGACGGGTCAGGCCGTGGTCGCCTTCGTCATTCTGAAATCGCAGCAGAGCATCCTGTCACTCGACGACGCAGAACCCGAGCTGAAGAAGCACGTGGCAGCGCAGATCGGTGCGATCGCGCGGCCGCGCCAGATCTTCATCGTCTC
Organism: Leucobacter sp. NPDC077196; assembly: GCF_040687075.1. Taxonomy (NCBI): domain Bacteria; kingdom Bacillati; phylum Actinomycetota; class Actinomycetes; order Micrococcales; family Microbacteriaceae; genus Leucobacter; species Leucobacter sp. NPDC077196. The sequence goes on along the minus strand of NZ_JBFBML010000002.1, from coordinate 150,738 downwards.
GGAGCTGCCGAAGACCCGGTCGGGCAAGATCATGCGCCGCCTACTGAAGGATGCTGCGGAGGGCCGCGAGATCGGTGACACGACCACGCTCGCCGACACATCAGTGATGCAGACCATTTCGGATCGCGTGCGCAGCGAGCGCGGCAACTGAGTCTGCGCGGCGACGCGCCCATACGCCAGAGGCCGGGTACCCGATGCGGGTGCCCGGCCTCTGCCATGTTTCGGTGCGCGCGGTCGACGCGCGCCCCAGTGTCAGTCTTGAATCTTGAACACGAACTCGATCTCGACGGGGGCGTCGAGCGGCAGCACGGCAACCCCGACGGCTGAGCGCACGTGGATGCCGAGATCTCCGAAGACCCGGCCGAGGAACATGGAGGCGCCGTTCGCGACCGCGGGCTGGCCGGTGAACGACGGATCGGAAGCGATGAAGGCCGTAACCTTCACGACCTGCGAGATCTTGTCGAGCGAACCGATGACGCCGCGGGCTGCTGCCAGGGCGTTCAGTGCGCACAGCTGAGCGAGCTCTTCAGCGCGCTCGGGCGCAACGAGCCCCGCTCCGACCCCCACCTTGCCGGTCTCTGGAAGGGCGCCGTTCACGAACGGGAGCTGACCAGCCGTGTAGACGTAGTTGCCATCGCGCAGCGCCGGAACATAGGCTGCGACCGCTGCCGCGACCTCGGGGATCTCGTATCCCAGTTCGCGCAGCCGATCCTCGATCACAGATGCCATGTCAGGCCTTCCTCTTCTTCATGTAGGCGACGTTGCCGCCGGCGGGGCCGTCGATGATCTGCACGAGCTCCCAGCCCTGGGCGCCCCAGTTGTTCAGAATTTGCGCCTCGTTGTGCAGCAGCAGCGGCGTCACGAAGTACTCCCAGGTCGGGGCGGCTTCGGCGGATTCACTCACGTGCGGATCTCCCTCGGTTGACGGTCTTCGACGCGTGCCGGCGACTCGAATTGCGGCGGCATGGTCGGGCGCGTTGCTGTTTTGTCAGCTACGTCGCTTACCCTTGATTCTATGACCCGTCAGACATCTCAGTCTTCGCGCGTGCGCTCGCAGAAGCCCCGCACCGCAGGAGGGGCCCTCGCGGGACTCCTTGGCGCGCTCGCCATGAGCGTTATCGCCGGCGTGCTCCTCACCGCAGCGGTGACCCCGGTCGTCGCTCTGAGCGGCACCGCCACGAAATCTGCGGTCGGCATTTTCGAGAGCCTCCCCGATCATCTCGACCCGGGCAAGCTCGCCGAGCCCTCGGCCATCTATGCGACGGGCGCGGACACCACGGTGTACGAGATCGCCACGTTCTACGACCAGGATCGCGAGACGGTCAAGTGGGATCAGATCTCGCAGTTCGTGAAGGACGCGGCGGTTGCCGAAGAGGACCCTCGCTTCTACACGCACGGCGGAGTCGACGTGCTCGCGACCGCGCGTGCGGTGCTGCAGAACGCCGCGGGCCAGAACCTCTCGGGCGCCTCGACCATCACGATGCAGTATGTGCGCAACGTGCTCATTCAGGAGGCCATTGCGATTCCCGACAAGGAAGCGCAGAAGCAGGCGTACGAAGACGCGATGCGACAGGATGTCGACCGCAAGCTCAAGGAGATGAAGTACGCGATCTCCATCGAGAAGAAGTACCCGAAGGACGAGATCCTGCTCGGGTACCTCAACATCGCGCTCTTCGGTCGCCAGATCTACGGCATCGAGTCGGCGGCGAAGTACTACTACGGCAAGTCTTCAGCCGACCTGTCGCTCGCAGAAGCAGCGAGTCTCGTGGCGATCGTGAACAACCCGTCAGAGTTGCAGATCGACGTCGAAGAGAACATTCCGGCGAACACCGAGCGCCGCGACAAGATTCTGGGCAGCATGCTCAGCCACGGCAAGATCACGCAGGCTCAGTACGACGAGGCCATCGCAACGGAGGTCACTCCGAAAATCACGCCGCGTGTCGCGGGGTGCAACGTAGCCGAGGAGAAATTCGGGCTGGGCCACTTCTGCGATTACGTGCAGCGGTACATCAAGGCAGACCCGAACTTCGGAGACACCCCCGTTGAGCGCGAGTTCAACTTCAGCCGCGGCGGCTATCACATCTACACGACGATCGACCTCGACATGCAGGCGGCGGGAACCGCAGCGACGCAGGCGACCGTTCCCGCGCTCATGGATGGCATCGATGTCGGCGCGGCCTCGAGCAGCGTGGAGGTCGGCACCGGCAAAGTGCGCTCGATGGTGCAGAACAAACCGTTCAACAACGCGCAAGACTTCCTCGATTCGAATCCCGGCTTCACGACGGTGAACTACAACACCGATCAGGAACTCGGCGGGTCGAGCGGGTTCCAAGTCGGGTCGACGTTCAAGCCGATCACGCTCGCCGAGTGGATCAGGACGGGCCACTCCGTGCGAGACATGGTCAACGTCAATAGCCGCGACAATGTGCCGCTGCAGTCGTTCCAGGCTTCATGCATGCCCGAGGGTGTGTACAGCTACGGCACCTTTGATTTCTCGAACGATAACGAGGGCATCAAGGGCAACCAGTCCGTACTCACGACCATCGCCAACTCCATCAACGGCGGAATCGTCTCGATGCAGCAGAAGATGGATCTGTGCGGCACGTTCCAGACCGCGAAAGCACTCGGCATCCATCGGGCGTCTGACCTCCCCACGGATGAGAACGGCAACTTCATGGTGCCGACGATCAGCAATAGCTCTCGCGATCTCTCGATGGTGCCGTCGAACGTCTACGCGGGCGTCGACGAGATCGCCCCGATTACGATGGCTGCTGCTTATGGCGCATTCGCCGGTGACGGCACGGTCTGCACGCCCGTGCCCATCGAACAGATTCTCGACGACGAGGGCAATCAGATCCCCTTCACGAAGAGCGAGTGCTCCCAGGCGATCGCTCCCGAGGTCGCCGCAGGCGTCGCGTTCGCATTGGAGAACGCCGTTACCGCTGGCCTCGCGGGCCACGCACGCTCGTCGACGGGCGTGCCGCACCTCGCGAAGACCGGTACGACCGACGAGGTCAAGGACAACTGGACCGTGGGCGCGAGCACGGAAGTGGCGACGGCGACCTGGGTCGGCAACGCCGGCCCAGTGCAGTTGGCCGATGGAAGCTGGGATCGAGTGTCTACCATGGGGTTCGGTAACCTCATGCGCGCGGATCAGACGATCTGGCCGGCCATTATGAATGCTGCTGACGCCCGCTACGGCGGGCAAGCATTCCCCGAACCATCCGCGGCCGCCATTCGCCAGACGATGGTCTCCGTGCCCGACGTGAAGGGCAAGTCCATCGAGGAGGCCACGAGCATGCTCGAGCAGCTCGGCTTCGCGGTGGCTGACGGGGGCGAGGTCGACTCGACCGAGGCGGAGGGCCTCTCGGCCCGCACTGACCCCGCAGCGGGCTCGTCGGTCGGACTCGGCTCGGGCATCACGCTCTACCGCAGCAATGGCAAGGCCTCGAAGATTCCGGACGGCCTCGTCGGCCAGACGGGCAACGACGCGAAGTCGGCGTTGAACAGCGCCGGGTTCGGCAGCGTGGACTTCACCTGCGGATCGGGCAGCGAGTCAAAGCCCAAGTCGAACAAGGTGCTCTCCGTGAGCCCCGAGAGCGGCAGCGAGGTCAACCGGAGCGACACCGTGACGCTCGCACTGGCCTGCAGCAAGAAGGATTGATCTTGGCGTTGCATCCCGCGCGTTCGACGGCGGTCGCTCTCGGAGCGGCCGCCGTCGGCGTACTGACCTGGTCCACACTCATCGAGCGCCGGCTGTTCACGGTGCGCCGGCACACGCTGCCGGTGCTGCCCGACGAGCACACCCCGATGCGCGTACTGCAGCTCTCCGATCTGCACCTGGCGCCGTGGCAGGCCCAGAAGATCGATTGGGTGCGTTCGCTCGCCGAGCTGCGGCCCGACCTCGTGGTACTGACTGGTGACCTGATGGGCCATCGCGAGGCGCTCCCCGCTCTGCTGCACGCACTGCGCCCGCTTGTCGAACAGACGCCGACGGTGTTCGTGCACGGTTCGAACGACTACTACGGTCCGCTCTTCAAGAACCCGATCAAGTACCTGCTTGAACCGAGCCGACGCAGCACGCGTACGCCCGATCTCGACAACGCGGCGATCACTCGAGCTCTCACCGACCTGGGCGCCATCGATCTGAACAATGGCGCCACGCGGATCACGATTCGCAGAACCGGCGTCGAGCTCCTGGGTCTGAACGACCCGCATATCCGATACGACGATGCCGATCGGATGCGCGCGGCGGCAGAGGCGCTCGCGCCCTCCCCCGCTGGGTCGGATGAGGATGGGGGCATGGTGCGCCTCGGAGTGGTGCACGCGCCGTACCAGGAGGCCCTGGGGGCGCTGTTGACTGCGGGATCCGACCTGATCCTCGCCGGGCACACGCACGGCGGTCAGGTGCGCGTACCGGGCGTCGGAGCACTGACAGCGAACTGCGACCTGCCGACCGAGCAGGCGCGCGGTCTGAGTGTCTGGTTCGATGCGCATCGCGCCGCGTACCTGAACGTGAGCGCGGGCCTGGGCAACTCGATCTACGCCCCGGTCAGGTTCGCCTGCCGCCCGGAAGCCTCGCTTCTCACCCTCGAATCGCGGTAATGATTGCGAGCGCTGCAGCCGTGCCGTTCTCCGTCGACATCTGCTGCGCCGCGGCCTCGACCGAGTGACGATACTGCGGTGTCGCATCGAGGGCGTTCCCGATGCGCTCCGCTGTGACCCGGTTATACCTGATTGCTTCGGGCGCCAGACCGCGTCGGTGCAGCATCGCACCCCAGAACGGTTGATCGGCGATGAACGGAACGACGACTGAAACCGTGCCCGCCCGCGTCGCCGCTTGCACGGTCCCGATCCCCCCGTGATGCACGGCCGTGGCGGCATTCGGAAGCACCCGGCTGTGCGGCACCGAGCGCACCACGAGCACGTCGTCACTGCGCGCACTGGGGGCGATCTCAATGCCTCCGAGACCCGTCGCTACGAGAAGACGTTGCCCGCGGCCCCGCACAGCTGCAACCAGTGCGCGGCCGCGCGCGGCGGCATCCCCCGCTGCCATCGACCCGAATCCGACGTACACGTACGAACCATCCGCCACGAAAGCTGCGACTTCGGGAGCGAGATCTTCGGCGACGCCCGCGCCGGTCCAGGGTCCGGTGAGATGTACATTGAGCGGCCAATCACCGGGCCGCTGCAGCAGTGACGGACTGATGGGCAGGAGCGTGGCGGCGGGCGATGGCATCGGCCGGCCTCGACGCACGCCGAGCAGCTGCGCAGCCTCGTCAAGAGCGGCGCTGAACATCGCAGACGCGCTTGCCGCGGCGAAGTAGGTGAGGCGGTTGAGCACCCCGAGATCGGCGGCCACGGTGCCCGCGGCAGCAAAGGCCCGCGTCGGAGTAACGGCCGGCACGAGCTCCACGAGCACGTGGGGAATATCGAGGGCCTCTGCAATCAACGGTGCCGAGAGCACCTTCGGGTGGGCGATGATCACGTCGGGCCGAAACGTGAGCGCAGCACGGGCAGCCCCAACGATCACGCTCCGCATAGTCGGTTTCACGACGGTGCGAAAATTGCGCATCGCCGCACCCAGCGCAACTCCCTGGTCCTCGATCGTGGAGGTGTAGTCCACCCTGAGGCTGACGACATCGACGTCGCCCGCAGACACGCCGGAACGGTCGGGAGCGGCGACGCGCACGTCATGCCCTGCCGCTGCCGCCGCACGCGCGAGTTCCACGAAAGGTTCGACGTCGCCCCGCGATCCGGCCGTGATGAGGAGCAGCTTCACGAGCGAGCCACCTCCATGCCTGATGCGAACCTTAGAGCGCTCGCTGCTCCGCGATGAGCTCCGCGATCTGAACCGCGTTCAGAGCGGCTCCCTTGCGGAGGTTGTCATTGGAGATGAAGAGCGAGAGCCCACGGCCGGCGGGTGCAGACTGATCTTCACGAATGCGGCCCACGAACGACGGATCACTGCCGGCGGCCTCGAGCGGGGTCGGAACGTCACTCAACTCGACGCCCGGAGCCGCTGCGAGCACCTCGCGGGCCCGATCGGCCGAGATCTCCCGAGCGAACTCGGCGCTGATCGACAACGAGTGCCCGGAGAACACCGGCACTCGCACGCACGTTCCCGCGACGCGCAGCTCAGGGAGCTCGAGGATCTTGCGGCTCTCGTTGCGCAGCTTCTTCTCTTCGTCGGTCTCGCCCTCGCCGTCTTCGACGATGGAGCCGGCGAGCGGCAGTACGTTGAAGGCGATCGGCTTCGTGTAGACCTCAGGTGCCGGGAACTCGATCGAGCTTCCGTCGTGCACGAGCTGCTCGAGCTCGCCCGACTGCACGGCCGCGACGGCCTGACGGGCCAGCTCGCGCGCCCCGGCGAGGCCTGACCCGGATACGGCCTGGAAGGTGGTGACGATGAGCCGTTCGAGCCCGGCTTCGGCGTCGAGCGCCTTCATCACCGGCATCGCTGCCATCGTGGTGCAATTGGGGTTCGCGATGATGCCCTTGCGCGCCTCGGCGATCGCGTGCGGGTTGACCTCGCTCACGACGAGCGGCACCTCGGGATCGAGCCGCCACGCGCTCGAGTTGTCGATGACGATCGCGCCGGCCGCTGCGAACTCGGGAGAGTACTGCTTCGAAGCGGCGCCCCCGGCTGAGAAGAGCGCGATGTCGATGCCGCTCTTATCAGCGGTGGCGACGTCCTCGACGACGATGCCCTCGCCGCGGAATTCAAGCGTCGACCCTGCTGAACGCGCGCTCGAGAAGAATCGGATGCGCGAGATCGGAAAATCTCGCTCGTCGAGCAATCGGCGCATGACCGCGCCCACCTGACCGGTTGCGCCGACGACGGCGACCGAGAGTCCCTGCTGTGCAGCCATGTGTTTCGAAATCCTGTTCTGTGTGTCGTCGAGAAGAAGTTACCGACCGGTGCCGGCGTAGACCGTGGCTTCGGTTTCGGCGTCGAGGCCGAATGCGGTGTGGAGCACGCGGACCGCTTTGTCGAGCAGGTCGGCGCGAGTGACCACCGAGATCCTGATCTCCGACGTCGAGATCATCTCGATGTTGATGTCGGCCTCGTACAGCGCACGGAAGAGCTGAGCCGAGACGCCCGTGCTCGTGCGCATGCCGGCGCCGACGACGGCGAGCTTCGCGATCTGATCGTCATACTGCAGGCTTTCGAACCCGAGCGACTCGCGTTCGGCCTCGAGCGCTTCGATCACCTTGCGACCGTCTCCGAGCGGCACGGTGAACGAGATATCGGTGCGGTTCGTCTGCGCTGCCGAGACGTTCTGGACGATCATGTCGATGTTCGCGTGCGTCTTCGCGACGATCTCGAAGATCTGTGCGGCCTTGCCCGGGATATCGGGCACGCCGCCGACAGTAACCTTGGCTTCGCTCTTCTCTGCAGCGATACCGGTGATGATCGGCTCTTCCACCTGATCTCCCTTCGGATGCCCCTTGGCGGGGTCGTAAACGATGGTTCCCTGCTCGTCGGAGAACGACGAGCGAACATGCAGCACGACGCCGTGACGGCGCGCGTACTCGACGGCTCGCAGGTGCAGCACCTTCGCGCCGGAAGCCGCGAGTTCGAGCATCTCCTCCGCGGTGATCGCGTCGATCTTTCGCGCGAGCGGAACGACGCGGGGATCGGTCGTGAAGATGCCGTCGACGTCGGTGTAGATCTCGCACACGTCCGCCCCGAGCGCGGCGGCGAGCGCAACGGCGGTCGTGTCGGATCCCCCGCGCCCCAGCGTGGTGATGTCACGCGAATCGCGGCTGAATCCCTGGAATCCCGCGACGATGGCGACGGCGCCCTGATCGAGAGCCTCGCGCACTCGGCCAGGCGTCACATCGACGATTTTCGCCGAGCCGTGCTCGGCCGTGGTGATCATGCCGGCCTGGCTCCCGGTGAACGAGAGCGCTTCGATTCCCATGCCCTTGATCGTCATCGCGAGCAGCGCCATGGAGATGCGCTCGCCTGCGGTGAGCAGCATGTCGAGTTCTCGCGGAGCCGGGATCGGCGTGCACGCGTCGGCGAGTTCGAGCAATTCATCGGTGGTATCGCCCATCGCGCTGACGGCGACAACGACCTCGTTGCCCCCGCGGCGGGCCTCGACGATGCGCTTCGCGACCCGTTTGATGCTCTCAGCGTCGGCTACGGACGAGCCCCCGAATTTCTGCACGATCAACGCCACGCGGGTTCCTCCTGAATATCCGAGCCGAAAGCTCAGTCTATCGGACCAGAACTTCGAGTGATGTCTCCGGTTACTCGACCTTACGCCGGCCCTCGAAGGCGCGACCGAGCGTCACTTCATCGGCGAACTCCAGGTCCCCGCCCACGGGCAGGCCCGAAGCCAAGCGCGACACCGGCACCTCGATAGTCGTCAGCAGCCGGGAGAGGTACGCGGCGGTCGCCTCACCTTCAAGGTTCGGATCGGTCGCGATGATCACCTCTTGCACGTGGGTCTCGCCGACCCGACGCATCAGCGCCGGAATGCTGAGGTCGTCGGGTCCGATGCCGTCGATGGGGCTGATGGCGCCGCCGAGCACGTGGTACAGCCCGCGGAACTGGCGCGTGCGCTCGATCGCCACCACGTCTTTCGGCTCTTCGACGACGCAGATGAGGCTCTCGTCCCGTCGCGGGTCTCGACAGATCGAGCACCGCTCATGTTCGGTGATGTTGCCGCATACGTCGCAGAACCGCACCTTATCTCGGACCTCGCTGAGCAGTTCGGCGAGTTTCGACACGTCGAAATTCTGAGTCTGCAGAATATGGAACGCGATGCGCTGCGCCGATTTCGGACCAATGCCCGGCAACCGACCGAACTCGTCGATCAGGTCTTGGACGATGCCGTCGTACACGGTGGAGCCTCCTCGAATGGACGACGTGACATGCGCCGTTCAGCACACACCTTAGTCGCAACGGTGGCGTCGCGACGGTGCAGTCGCGACGTTGCTGATGCCGCTCACCGCGGCGGGAGCGGGCGCTCCTCAACGAACCGAGCACCGAGCACCTCGCGCACCACCGACTCGCCGTAGCGGGTGAACGCCGGTCGAGCTGCCTGGTCCGCAGCCGGGGTCGGGGCCGCGTCTCGCTCATGGGCGGATGCCGACGCCGCGGGTCCGGGAGCAGATGCGGCAGGCGGTTCGGGTGACGGCGCAGGCGCGGGTCGTTCACGCTCCGGCGCTGCAGCGCTCGCCACCGTCGCGTACGGGTCGCCCTCCGCCGAATCGTCGGGGGCTTCGCCTGGGTCACCGGCATACGGGTCGCCAAACGATGCAGGATCGGCGAATCGTTCGTCGAGACCGTCGACTTCGCCCACCGCACCCGTGGGCTGCGCTACGGCATCTGGCATCGCATCGGACGCACCATCCGCCGCACCCGCACCTGACGGTGCCGCTGACAACGACGCTGAGGGTGACGGTGCGGGAGCGGCCGCAGAAGCGGGAGCGGATGAGTTCGACGGGGATGCCGCGACAGCGTCAGGCAGCGGGTCCGCCCATGCGGGTGCCGCGAGCGCTGGACCCAACCCGCTCAGGCGCGCCGCCGCACGGACCATCGGGTCGTTCGGGTCGGGCGCTGGTGCGGGCTCGGGCTGGGGCTCGGTCTCTACGGCCGACGCTGAGCCGGTCGACCGTTCATTCGTTTCGTCGCCATGAAGTCGCCCCGCTTGATGAGGCTCCTCTGCGTCAGCGGCCGTACCGGGTTCGCGAGCAGACCCGTGGCCCGCTGCAGTGTCGCCCGCAGGCATACGCTTCGGCTTGTACTTCACGCTGATGCCGACCGCCGACATGATCGTCTCCCGAAGTGGCCCTGCGCCGGTGGTCTTGAATGCAGCGAGGTCGGATTCCGAGGCGAGCCCAATGGTGAGCACGTCGCCCTCGAGCTCCAATGGCGCCACGACACGGACGGCATTCCAGGCGTCGCGATCGAGCTCGAGCAGCTCTTCGAGCAGATCGGGCCATACCTCCATGAGGTCCTCGTAGCCGCTGGCGTGATCCGATTCCGGTTCGGACTCGGCCGGGTCTTCGCCCGAATCGGGAGCAGCAGCCGTGGTGGGAGCAGCAGCCGTGGTGGGAGCAGCAGCCGTGGTGGAAGCAGGGGCGGTGGCGGCAGCTGACGCAGGAGGCGTCTCGCCCGAGTCGACCGCTGCGTTCGGCGTCGTGAGCGACGGCGCAGGTGCGTCGGCGCCGATGCTCTCGATCTGCGCCGAGCTCAACACCGCCGAAATGGGGCGACCGAACTTCGCCGCGCCCTCGTTCGGGTGCGGCCCTCCGGTGCTCGGCGTCTCGGGACGACCCGGTGCCGAAGTCTGCGCGCGGTCATTGCCTTCGCCGCCCTGCGCCGGCTCGGAGGCCTGGGCGGAGCCCGCTGCCGGACCCGCCGTGGGCCCCGCTGCAGGTGCCCCTGAGCGATCCGTTGCGGGTGCCGCGGAGGGATGCGCTGGCCGCGGTTCTTCGGCGCCCTGCGATTCCTGCGACAGGAACTCCCGTATCGACGCGGCCGTTTGCGCGGCATTCGGGGGTGCTGGCACGTCTGGAGTCGGGGCCGCCGGAGCGGTCACCGTCTGATCAACAGCAGCACTGCGAGCCGCGGCGAGCGCTGCCATCGGGTCGGGTGCGGGCTGGGAAGGTGTGGTGGAGCCCGCGGAGCCCGCAGAGCCCGCTGAGGCCGAACCAGAGGGAGCCGGAGTAGGCGACTGGGCTGCGTGCACGAGGGCTCGAGCGATCATGAGCTCGAGCTGCAGGCGCGGCGCAGTTGCTCCTGCCATTTTGTCGAGAGCGCCGCTCACGACGTCGGCGATGCGCGACAGCTCGCCCGGCCCGAAGGCCCGAGCCTGCTCAAACATGCGTGTGAGCTGATCCTGCGGCACTCCGCGGAAGATCGCCGCCGCACCATCGACAGAGGTGGCATTGACCACGATGAGGTCGCGCAACCGCTCGAGCAGGTCCTCGACGAAGCGACGCGGATCCTGCCCCGTCTGCACGACTCGATCGGTCGCGCGAAACGCCGCCGCGGCATCGTGCGCACCGAAGGCCGCGACCGCGTCGTCGAGCAGCTCCGCGTGCGTGAACCCGAGCAGCCCCGCTGCGCGCTCTGCGGTGACGAGCGGCGTGTCAGACCCGGCGATGAGCTGGTCGAGAATGGACAGCGTATCGCGCACCGATCCCCCGCCCGCTCGCACGACGAGCGGAAGCACGCCGGGCTCAACCTGCACGCCTTCGCTGTCGCAGAGCGACTGCACGTAGTCGATGAGGGTGCCGGGCGCGATGAGGCGGAACGGATAGTGATGAGTGCGCGAGCGAATCGTGCCGATGACCTTGTCTGGCTCGGTCGTCGCGAACACGAACTTCACGTGCGGCGGCGGCTCTTCGACGATCTTGAGCAGCGCATTGAACCCGCCGGGCGTCACCATGTGCGCCTCATCGATGATGAAGATCTTGAACCGATCGCGCGCCGGGGCGAAGACCGCACGTTCGCGCAGGTCCCTGGCATCATCTACGCCGCCGTGGCTTGCGGCATCGATCTCGACGACGTCGAGCGAACCGCCGCCATCGCGGCTGAGTTCGACGCAGCTCGGGCAGACCCCGCACGGCGTATCAGTGGGGCCCTCGGCGCAGTTCAGGCACCGTGCAAGAATGCGGGCCGAGGTCGTCTTGCCGCAACCCCGCGGGCCGCTGAACAAGTAGGCGTGCCCGATGCGACCGGTGCGCAGGGCCGTCATCAACGGTTCGGTGACCTGCGACTGCCCGATCATCTCGGAGAAAGCTTCTGGCCGGTATCGGCGATAGAGTGCGGCAACCACGACACCATGCTACCGGCGGCCGCCGACATTCTCGCCGGGGCCGAGGGCTACCGGAGGCTCAGGTCGGGCGCGGCGAGCCCGTACTCGTGATGCAGCGCCGATTTCGCCGCGTACCAGCCGCACAACCCGTGCACACCGGGACCGGGCGGCGTCGACGACGACGCGAGGTAGATGCCTCGACCGGGGGTGCGCCAGGGGTCGGTCGACAGGGTGGGGCGCGCCACCAACTGAGGAAGTGTGATGGCGCCGGCGCTGAAGTCGCCGCCGTGATAGTTGCGGTTGTAGTGCGACATCTCATCGGCGGTGGTCACCCGCACGGCACGGATCCGATCCCGGAATCCCGGCGCGAAGCGGTCGATCTGCCTGATCACGGGTTCCGCCATGTCGACGGTCGAACCGCTGGGAACATGCGTGTACGTCCACACGGCGTTCACCCCCGGCGCGTTGCGCTGAGGATCGAACTCAGCGGTCTGCGCGAGCAGCACGTAGGGGCGAGCGGGGTGCCCGCCCGACGCCACGATGCGCTCGGAGGCCGCGAGCTCAGGCCGGCTTCCGCCGACGTGCACCGTCGGCGCCTCAGCCACGCGAGGATCGCTCCACGGAATCGGCCCGTCGAGCACGAAATCGACCTTCGTCGCGGCATCGCCGTACGAGAATCGCCGCAGTGCGCGTCGGTATCGAGCGGGCAGCTCCGATCCGGCGATGCGCTCGAGCCCGCGGGCCGAGGTGTCGAAGAGTCGAACGCGGTACGACGAGAGCTCGCGAGCGTCATCGATCGGATGCGCCGTCTCGATGCGTCCTCCGTGCGCGAGCAGATCCGCCGCGAGCGCGTCGGTGATAGATCGGGATCCCCCGATCGGCACTGGCCACCCCACCGTGTGGGCGAGCGTGCCGAGCACCAGCCCGACCCCGGCCGTCGCGAGGTTCGGCAGCCTTCCGATGCTGTGGGCGGCAACGCCCGAGAGCAGAGCCGGAGCCGCGGCCTCCCGAAATCGCAGGTTCCACAGCGGGGTGCCCTGTTCGAGGGCGCGGAGCCCGGTGATCAGTGCGGCGATCGGATGCGCGGGCCACCGCAGCATCCCACCCCCCAGGGTGAAATCGAGTACGTCCGAGATGTTGTCGAGCAATGGCCGGTAGAAACGGCCGTATGCGGCACCGTCTCGCCCCAGTTCCGCGACCGTGCGTTCGAGGTCGTGGTAAGCGATCGCCGCGCGATCCGCCCCGCCCCCGGCCCGGCCGTCGAGCGGATTCGCATACGAGGCCGTGGGGATCGCGAACTCCATGCGGCGTTCGATCTCGAACGCGCGAAAGAACCCCGTCGCGAGTGCCATCGGGTGAATCGCCGAGCACACGTCGTGCAGCACGCCGGGTTCGACGAACTCAGTGGTGCGCGTGCCGCCACCGATGGTCTCGGCCGCCTCGAACACCGTGACCGGAACACCCGCGCGCGCCAGCGTCACCGCTGCGGCAAGACCGTTCGGGCCCGCACCGACGACGGCCGCTCCCCCAGAAGTCTGCATGGTCCGATCGTACTCTTCGCCCGCAATCCCCGCGCTCTCGCATCCGGGAACGAAAAGACTCCCCACGCACCCGCTAGAGCCCAGGTACCCTTGCTTCGTTTCCGACCTGGGGGAGTTCCCTGAGATAGCGCCACGTGGGGAGCCCGACCAGTCTACCCGACGTTGCGCCTCCTTCGGTACGCGGCGGCATCACGCGCGACACCGGCACGCCCGGTTCGAAGCGGGTACGCGCTACTGCGGGGCGTCCGCAGCAGGGTGCCCCTCGAGAGCGAAGATCTCCTCGGCATGCGCCTCGGCGTCTTGGCCCGCGAACTGGGCCTGATAGAGCGTGTAGTACGCCCCGCGCCGCGCGAGCAGTTCGTCGTGCGAGCCCTGCTCGACGATGCTGCCGCGCTCCATCATGAGAATGGTGTCGGCGTCGCGAATGGTGGACAGTCGGTGGGCGATCACGAACGAGGTGCGATCGGCGCGCAGTGCGCTCATGGCCTGCTGCACGAGCACCTCCGTGCGCGTATCGACCGACGACGTGGCTTCGTCGAGGATCAGCAGCGACGGGTTTGCGATGAAGGCGCGAGCGATCGTGAGTAGCTGGCGCTCCCCCGCGGAGAGCGCGGACGCGTTCTCGGTGATGACCGTGTCGTACCCCTCGGGCAGCTGCCGCACGAAGCGGTCGACCATCGTCGCCTCGGCGGCTGCGATCACCTCGTCATCCGTCGCATCGAGGCGCCCGTATCGGATGTTCTCGCGGATCGTTCCCTCGAAGAGCCACGCATCCTGCAGCACCATGCCGACCTGGCTGCGCAGCTCGGCGCGCGACAGATGCGTGATGTCCACGCCGTCGAGCACGATGCGGCCGCGATCCAGCTCGTAGAAGCGCATGACCAGGTTCACGAGCGTCGTCTTGCCCGCGCCAGTGGGCCCGACGATGGCGACGGTGTGCCCGGGGCGAGCCTCGAGCGACAGTCCCTCGATCAGCGGCTGATCCGGATCGTAGCTGAACGACACCTCTTCGAACTGCACGTGGCCGCTCGTCCGCTCGGGCAGCCGCTCAGATGCGGTGTCCGCATCCTGCTCATCAGCGTCGAGCAGGTCGAACGTGCGTTCGGCCGAGGCGACGCCCGACTGCAGCATGTTGGCCATTCCCGCCATCTCGGCGATCGGCTGCGAGAACTCGCGCGAGTACTGGATGAACGCCGTCACATCGCCGAGCGTCATCTGGCCGCCCGTCACGCGGAGCGCTCCCACGACGGCGATCAGCACGTAGCTCAGGTACTGCACGAACTGCATCGCCGGCATGATGGTGCCCGAGAGCGCCTGCGCACGGTACGCGGCGCCGAAGAGGCCCTCGTTACGGCGGTCGAATTCGTCGAGCATCTCTGCGTCGCGGTTGAAGATGCGCACCAGCTCGTGGCCGGTGAACGACTCCTCGATGTGACCGTTGAGGTCGCCCGTGTGCTTCCACTGCGCCACGAAGAGCTTCTGCGCCCGCACGCCGACGACACCCGCGATGATGCCAGAGAGCGGCAGTGCGATCAGCGCGATCAGCGCCAGCTGCCACGAGACGATGAACATCATCGCCGCGATCCCGATCACCATGAGCAGCGATTGCACCAGCTGCGACAGCGCCTGCTGCAGCGCCTGCTGGATGTTGTCGACGTCGTTGGTGACGCGCGAGAGCACGTCGCCCCGCTGGCGGCCGTCGAAGTAGCTGAGCGGCAGGCGGTTGATCTTCGCCTCGATGTCGGCGCGCAACTGGTAGACGACCTTCATCACGAGGCGATTCAAGATGAATCCCTGCAGCCACATCAGCACTGACGCGACGAGATACATGCCGAGCACGATCAGGATCAACCGCCCCAGCAGAGCGAAATCGATACCTTCGCCCGGCACGATCTGCGCACCGGCCAGCACATCGGCGAACTGGTCGTTGCCCGTGGCACGAGCCGTGTCGACAGCCTGCTCCAGCGTGATGTCGGCCGGCAGCTGCTTGCCGAGAATGCCATTGAAAATGACGTCCATCGCCTGACCGAGAATCTTCGGCGCGATCACGGTGAGCACGACGGAGCCGATCACGAGCAGCACGACGAGCGAGAACTGCCATTTGTGCGGCGCAAGCAGCCCGACGAGGCGCTTCGCCGACGGCCAGAAGTGCTTCGCCTTCTTGACCGGCTGCCCGCCCGTCCAATCATCGTTGTCCGGCTGGTAGTCGTCGGGCAGCTCCAGGTCGTCGTTCGCTGCCTGGGCCGAGGATTGCTTTCGAGCCATTACGCCGCCTCCGCCGATTCGAGTTGAGAGCGCACGATCTCGCGATAGACCTCGCTGCTGTCGAGCAGCTGCGCGTGTGTGCCCCGGTCGACGATTTCGCCGGCCTCGACCACGAGGATCTGGTCGGCTTCGGTGATCGTGGAGACGCGCTGGGCCACGATGATGGTCGTGGCGCCCGCCGTCGCGTCGGGAAGCGCTGCGCGCAGTCTCGCGTCGGTGGCGACGTCGAGCGCCGAGAATGAGTCGTCGAACAGATACACCTGTGGTTTCGCGACCAGCGCTCGAGCGATTGACAGCCGCTGCCGCTGCCCGCCCGAGACACTCGTTCCTCCCTGAGACACCGGCTCGTCGAGGCCGAGCTCTTTCTCGCGCACGAAGTCGTCGCCCTGCGCAATGCGCAAGGCCTCCCAGAGTTCATCGTTGCTCGCGTCAGCTTTTCCGAAGCGGAGATTCGACGCGATCGTGCCCGAGAACAGGTATGGGCGCTGCGGCACGAGGCTCACCGTGCGCGCCAGCTGCGCGCGAGTGAGCGCGTCGATCGGCGCGCCGTCGATGGTGATCGACCCCTCCTGCGGGTCGTAGAGGCGGAGCAGCAGGTTAAGTAGCACCGTCTTCCCCGCTCCGGTCGAACCGATGATCGCGGTCGTCTTCCCCGCTTCGGCGACGAAGCTCGCGTCCCTGATGACCGGCTTCTCAGCGCCGGGAAATCCGAAGGTGACCCGGTCGAACTCGATGCGACCGGCCTCGGGCGTGGCCACGGTCTGATCATCGGGAAACGACAGCGTCGAGCGGGTCTCGAGCAGCTCTCGAATTCGCTCTGCGCACACGACAGCGCGCGGAATCATCATCGTCATGAAGACGCCCATCATCACCGCCATCAAGATCTGCAGCAGGTACTGCAGGAATGCCGTCAACGAGCCGACCTGCACGAGGCCGTCGTCGACGCGATGCCCGCCGAACCACAGCACTGCGGCTGTCGCGAAGTGCAGCACCATCATGATGACCGGGAACATGAGCACGAAGACGTTGCCGACCTTGACCGACACCTCGGTGATGTTGCGGTTCGCGACCTCGTAGCGATCGGCCTCGAAGTTCTCCCGCACGAAGGCGCGCACCACGCGGATGCCCATGATCTGCTCGCGGAGCACTCCGTTGATCGAGTCGACGCGGGTCTGCATCGTGCGGAAGAGGGGAAGCAGGATCCAGACGAGGAAGCTGACGATGACTGCGAGGATCGCGACCGAGGCCCAGACGAGCCAAGCCATACCCGCGTCCTCGCGGAGCGCCATGATGATGCCGCCGATGGCCATGATGGGAGCCGTGATCATGAAGTTCAGCGTCATGAGCACCAGCATCTGGATCTGCTGCACGTCATTCGTGCCGCGAGTGATGAGCGTGCCGGCGCCGAACTTCGTGGCCTCAAGCGTGCTCAATGAGTCCACCTTGCGGTAGACCTCGCGGCGCAGATCGCGCCCCACGCCCATCGAGGTACGCGCCCCGAAGTACACGGCGGTGACCGCCGTGGCGACCTGGGCCAGGGAGACGAGCAGCATCGTGCCGCCGGTATTCCAGATGAAGCCGGTATCGCCGCGGGCGATGCCCTGGTCAATGATTTGCGCGTTGAGGCTCGGGAGCCAGAGCGCTGCAATGGTCGACAGCAACTGGAGTACGAGCACGGCGACGATGAACGGCCAGTACTGCCTCGCGTGGCGGAGCGTCAGGGCGATGAGAGCCACGGGGGTTCCTTTCTGCGGGCTGCACCGGAAATCGGGGCGCTCAAGCGTTTCACCCGACCGGCGCGGCCGGAACAAGGTATCACTTCCGGCGGGAGAACGCCACTGTCCCCTTCCGCGCATACAGCAAGGGCAGGTTCACCTCACGGTGAACCTGCCCTCACAGGAAACGAGACTCAGTGCATGAGTCTCATCGAAGCAACTTAGACGAGCTTGACGCCCGCGCCTGCCTCTTCGAGCTTTGCCTTCGCTTCTTCAGCGGCTTCCTTCTTCGCGCCCTCGAGCACGTTCTTGGGAGCCTCTTCAACGAGCGACTTCGCCTCGCCGAGACCCAGGCCGGTCAGCTCGCGCACGACCTTGATGACCTGGATCTTCTTGTCGCCAGCCGACTCGAGGACGACGTCGAACTCGTCCTTCTCCTCGACGGCCTCAGCAGCGGCAGCCGGAGCAGCAGCAACAGCAACCGGAGCTGCAGCGGAGACGTCGAAGGTCTCCTCGAATGCCTTGACGAACTCGGAGAGCTCGATGAGGGTGAGCTCCTTGAACTGCTCGAGCAGCTCTTCGGTGGAAAGCTTAGCCATAATGTTTCTCCTTGATGTGTGCCCTCACGCGAAGCGTGCGGGCGGGGTTGTATAACCGATCCGGCGTGAGCCGAGTCTTACGCGTCCTGCTTCTCCTGCAACGCACCGAAGCCGCGAGCGGCCTTGGCGGGCAGGGCGGCGAACAGCTGTGCAGCACCGACCAGAGCAGCCTGCATGGCGCCGGCAGCCTTGGCCAGCAGCACCTCGCGGCTCTCGAGATCGGCAAGCTTGCCTACCTCAGCGGCGGTCATGGCGTTGCCATCGAAGTAGCCCGCCTTCACCACCAAAAGAGGGTGTGCCTTGGCGAAGTCACGCAGCGACTTTGCGACCGCGACGGTGTCACCGTGCACGAAGGCGAGAGCCGAAGGACCGGCGAGCTCGTCATCGAAAGCGGTGATCCCGGCGTTGTTGGCCGCAATCTTCGTCAGCGTATTCTTCGCCACAGCGTACGTCGCGTGCTCGCGGATGCTGTCGCGGAGTTCCCGCAGTTCAGCAACCGAAAGACCGCGGTACTCAGTCAGCAGAACGGCGTTCGACTCTTCAAACTTCTGCTGAAGATCGGTAACCGTAGCGTCCTTCGTAGCCATGGCGCTCCCTAGCTTGTCGTACCCGCGCGGCGGATGCCGCTCGGGGGCCGCGCCGCTCGGAGCAGTTCGCTCAGGGAATCCCTGGAAACGAAAAGAAGCTCCGGCGCGCATGCACGGAGCTTCATAAGATCGGGATCGAGATCCCGTACTCAAGGAGTTCTGCACCTGCGCAGGTCTCCGCTTTCGCGGACGTTCCGAAATCCTTACGGATTCTACCGGCGGTCTTGGGCCAAGGGAGACTCTACCACCACGTAGCAGGGAACACAAAAGGCGGGAGTGAGGTACGCGATGTGCATCCGGCACCTGCGGCTTCGCCGCGGGTGCTTGCCAGACCCAACCAGCACACCGCGTACCTCACTTCCGCTTTCGCTTCGCCGTGGCAGCAGAGAAGTTCTCCGACAACGTCAAGCGCGCAAGAGCAATGCTCAAGCCACGGGCTTGAGCATGTAGCCCGCGCCACGCACCGTGTGGAGCATCGGGACCCGACCCGCGTCGATCTTCTTCCGAAGGTATGAGATGTAGAGCTCGACGACGGTTGACTTACCCGTGAAGTCGTACGCCCAGACGCGATCCAGAATCTGCGCTTTCGACAGCACGCGATTCGGATTGCGCATGAGATAGCGCAGCAGCTCGAACTCCGTGTTGGTCACCGTGATCGGCTCGCCGGCACGTTCCACCTCGTAGCTGTCCTCATTGAGGGTCAGATCACCGACGCGCAGCACCGGATCGGGGTGCTGCGACAGCGTGAGTTGAGAGCGGCGCACGAGCCCGCGCAGGCGAGCGATGAGCTCTTCCAGACTGAACGGCTTGACGACGTAATCGTCGCCCCCGGCAGTGAGCCCGTTCACGCGATCCTCGACCGAATCGAGCGCCGTCAAGAAGAGCACCGGGAACATCTCGCCCGCCGAGCGCAGGCGAGCGAGCAACTGCATGCCGTCGAGGTCGGGCAGCATGATGTCGAACACCGCGACATCCGGGTTGAACGACTTGATCTTGTCGAGGGCGTCTTGACCCGTGGCAGCGGTCTCGACTTCCCACCCCTCGTAGCGCAGCGCCATGGCGACGAGCTGCGTGATCGACTCCTCGTCGTCGACGACCAGCGCGCGGATTTTTCCCCCATCAGCACGCTGCAATGATTGTGATTCCATTCCCTCGGAATGCTCCTCTCAGCCGATCACACGTCGCGCTCCCCGAACGAACGTGCGTCGCGATGCGATCGACTTCTGACTCCCCAACTCTGCCGCACCTCGTCCGGGTGATGCGGCAGCGTACCTCGGCCTTCAGAGTACCTCTCTCGCCTGCGTTTTCCCCAGTTCCCATACATATACAACCAGTGGTTTTCCCGGGTCAGCTGTGGGGAAGCGCTGTGCCGACGATCAGCAACTCACAAGGTTTTCCGACGGCAAGCGAGCCGCATCACCGCGCTCCAGCGCGTTGCGCTTCGGCGACGCGGAGCCGTGAGAAACTGGAGGGGTGTTCGCCCCCGCCCCAGTTCATCTCCAGCGCATCGTGACCGACGGAACCGATCGCATGGCGTGGATGCGGGCCCGCGCCCGGGGCATCACCGCAACCGACGTCGCTAAGCTCTCAACCTCGCGATCGATCACCGCTGCCGCGCACGAGAAGCTGCACGGCAGTCGCTTCACCGGCAATGTGTACACCGAGCACGGCAAGCTGCGGGAACCCGAGATCGCTTCTTGGGTGCTGCGCGAGTACGAGATCGAACCGAGCCAGGCCCTGTTTCACGCCGAGATGGATCTCAGGCACCTGGCGACTCCCGACGGGCTCGCCTTTCGAGGCACCGGTGCCATTGAGCTCGCCGAGATCAAGACGACGAACAAGGAGTGGCGCTCAATCCCGCGCCAGTACCTGCGCCAGGTGTGGTGGCAGCAGTACGTGCTCGGCGCCGAGCGCACGCTCATGGTGTGGGAACGACACGAGAACTTCGTTCCCGTGGGCGACCCCGAATGCCGCTGGATAGATCGTGACGAGCACGAGATCGAGCGGCTCGTGAAGCTCGCCGGCGAACTCATCGATGTGCTGATCGCCCGCACCACCTGACGTGCGCTGGGGGCGCTCTCCCTCACGCGTCCTGGTGGGTGAAGGTCACGTTCGAATCGGGTCGCTGGCCGAATCGCCGTTCGACGCGGCTGGCGTGCGCGTAGTTGCGTTCGACGAGTTCTTGCAGAGCGTCCGCGGCGGCAAGGACCCCGGGCACATCGGGAATGGTCGTTCGTTCCGCGCCGACGAACAGATCCACGTCCCCGGCTCTGAACATGCGTTGCATCACGGTGCGGCGCGTGCGCACCTCACGGATACGCACGAACGAGACTTCGCTGCGGTGTCGCGAGAAGACTCCCTGGTGCTGGATCACGCGGCGCGTGGTCACGGTCGTGCGATACGTCAGCCAGCCCAGCACGGGAAACAGCCCGAGGAGCAGCGCGACGGCGATCGCTCCGCCTGCCGCCGCAAGATTCATCCAGCCCTGGGGCAGGGCACCCACCCAGTATCCTGCCGCAGCCGCCACTCCGATGAGCACGAGCACCGGCAGCACGAGCCTGCGCCCGTGCCGCCGGAAGCGGAGCACCACCACCTCTTGCTGACCGTAGTCGGCTGGCGCGGGGCCGAGCACCGACTCGACCTCCGATGTCAGCGACTGCGGGTTGCGTGTGGGCATGCCCCTATTGTGCACCGTTCAGCTCTGAGCCCTGAGCAGGAGCTACTGCGAGCCCGCACCGAAGGCGCGAGCCTGATCGCCCAGCGCCGATCCCGCGCTCTCCGCCGCAACCGCAGCCGCTCGAGCGGCATCGTTCGCTGCGTTCGCGGCCTCATCCGCGGCATCGGCGGCGGAAGCGGCGACCGTGGACGCACTTCCTGCGAGTCGGCGCGAGCTCTCGGAGAGCGCGTCTCGGTACCGCTCGTCGCCCGTTGCGGCGTCGAAGCGATCGGTTGACGCGCGATCACCATGGTCGGCCCCGTGGTCACCGGCTGAGCGATCGCTGGCGTCATTCGCTTCGCGCCCAGCACGGCGATCACCGCGCCCGCGCTCCGTGGTTTCACGTGAAGCACGGCCAGCGGCGGCTCCGGCCGCACCGCCCGATACCGCTCCGTTGAGCATGCCCGCGAGGTCGATGCCCACCGTGTCCTTCGCCATCTCGAGGAGGCCCTTGATGTTGCCCATGGCCTCTCCCGCGACCTTCGACGTGCCGTCGGCCGAAACCACGGTCATGTGCTCGATGGCGCCGATGGCGCGCGCGTACTCCGCCGCGATCTCGGGGAGCAGATGGATGAGCTCTTGCGCGAGCACCGCCTGCGACTGCGTCTCGAGTGCGCGTGCGCGTGCGTCGATCGCCGTCGCCTCGGCAGTACCCTTTGCTTCAAGCGCAGCCGCCTCGGCCCGACCCTCGGCTTCGAGCGCTTCTGCGGCGGCGATACGCGCCACGCGGCTCGCCATACCTTCGCGTTCGACGGCCTTCGCTCGACCTTCAGCAGCCGACACCGACGCCGCCGCCTCCGCCTTCGCGAGCGCCTCGACGCGGTACGCCTCTGCCTCGGCGACCGCACGCACATCGGCGTTCAGTCGCTCGGTCTTCAGCGCGACCTCCTTCTGCGCGGTGATCTGCTGCTGCTCGACGATGCCCTGCTGCTGGATCGCCTGCTCGAGCGGCTCAGCTGCCGACGCCTGCGCGGTGGCCTTATCGGTCTCGACCTGGATCTCGGCCTGGCGCAGCTTCAGCTCGCGGTTGCGATCGAGCAGCACGCGTTCGGCGCCGATCTTCGCTTCCTGCGACGCCTGGTAGGCGATCGTCTCGGCGATGTCTGCGGCCTGGCGCACCTTGGCCGCCTCGGGACGGCCGATGTTCGAGATGTAGTCGGCGCCGTCGCGGATCTCTTGGATCTGCAGCGTGTCGACGACCAGACCCTGCTTGGTGAGGGCCTCCTCGGCGGCTTCGAGCACGCTCTGCGCGACAACGGCGCGGTCGCGAATGATCTGCAACACGGTGAGGCCGCCGATGATCGAACGGAGCGAGCCCGAAAGCACCTCCTGCGTCGATTCGTCGATCTCGTCCGAGTTCGAAAGGAAGCGCTGGGCCGCTGCCCGAATCATCTCCTGGGTGCCGCCGACCTTGACGACGGCGACGGCCTGCGCCTGCATCGTGATGCCGTCGGTGGTCTGCGCCTCAGTGGTGATCGAGAGCCGACGCGAACGCAGCGAGATCGTGAACGACTTCTGCACGAACGGGACGACGAAGACGCCGCCACCCGTCACGACCTTCTGGCCCGAAAGGTCGCGGCCGCGATTCCCAGCGGCGTCGACCACCTCCTTGCCTTTGCCGCCGGTCACGATGATCGCCTCATCCGGCTTCGCGATCCGGTATCGCTTGATGATGACGAGCGCGATCAGCACGAGCGCGATTACTGCGCCGAATATGCCGATGATCGCCGGGCTTGCGAGGAACATTACGTCTCCGTTCGATGTAACGGTTGGGCGTGGGATTCAGGAAGTACGGGTTCGACGCGCACCGAAGTCGAGGTCACGACCTGCACGATGCGCACGAGAGCACCGCGAGGCACGGGAGCGTCGGCAGCGGCGGAGAGCGAGATCCGCTCGCCGTGCCGAGTGATGGCGACCTCACCCAGGCCGTTCGCGGGAATGGCGAGTACGACGGCGCCGGTCGATCCGACGAGATCGGACCCGCTCACCGCGGTGTTGGATTCCGCTCCTCTGATGGCGCGGGAGAGCCACCACGCGGCAGCGGCCCCGAGCAACCCCGAGAGCGCGCCGACGATCGTCGCCACCGGCGTCGACATGCCAGCGCCCACACTCGCGAACGACGCGAATCCGAAGATCGCGGTGAACGCCGCGATCGTCGTGAGACTGAGCGGGCCGTCGCCGAAGTCGAATGCGTCGAAGATGCCGTCGAGCAGCAGCGAGATCAAGAGCAGCACGCCACCCACGACGCCGATGATCAAGAAGATTCCGCCATCGAACAGCGAGCCGTCGAGCAAACGCTCGATCCAGTTCATGATGCCGTCCATGGCCGCTCCCTCGATGGCTGTCACTGGGAGAGTACCAAGCGCGCACGGCTCGCGCGCAACGATCGCAAGCCGCACTGCCGGATGCGGGCGGGTCCGAGGCGCTCAGAGCCGGGCGACGGAGGCGAGCAACGCACGTCCATAGGCGGTGCGGGGCGCGCTGAAGAAGCGCCGATCGCCCGATTCCACCACCTGCCCGTCGCGCATGAGGAGCACCCGATCGCAGAGCTCGTGCACGACCCCCAGATCGTGCGAGACGAAGATGATCGAGAGCCCCAGCTCGGCTTGCAGGTGCTGCAGCAGCTCGACCACGCGTGCTTGAGCCGTCACGTCGAGCGCTGAGGTCGGTTCGTCTGCGACGAGCACTTGGGGGTCTGCGGCGAGTGCGCGGGCGATCGCGACCCGTTGGCGCTGGCCCCCCGACAATCGGTCGGGCGTGACCGCGGCGAGATCCGGATCGAGCCCGACCCGGTGCAGCAACTCGCCCACTCGGTGCGCACGGTCAGCTGTTCGCACTCCCCACCCCTCGGTTCCGCTCGCCGCCTCGCGGCCGAATCTGAGTACTTCGTCGAGTGCGCTACCGACGGTGCGGCGAGGCGTCAACGAGGAATAGGGATCCTGCGGCACGAGCTGAATCCGGCGGAGCTCCGCGCGAGCACGGCGCCGTCCGAGCTCGGACCCCTCGAGCCGCACCGAACCCTCCGTGAGCAGCACCCGGCCGGCGATGACGCTGGCGAGTGTGGTCTTGCCCGATCCCGACTCCCCCACGATTCCGAGCACCTCGCCCGCGTCGAGTCGCAGGGAAACCCCGGAGAGCGCACTGAACCCGCCGTACCTGACATGCGCGTCGCGCACATCGAGCAGCGTGTTGCGTGGGCGGGTATCGTGCGTCGGCCGCTCACGGATCTCACTGACAGCAGCCGGGCCGTCGAGCTCGGGGAGCGCCGGCACAGCCGCGAGCAGCGCGCGCGTTTCCGGGGCTCGTGGCGCGGCAATGACGGCATCAACGGCGCCCGCTTCGACGATCTCACCCGCTGACATGACAACGACGCGATCGCACATCTCTGCCACCACCGCGAGATCGTGCGAGACGAACACGAGCGTGAGCCCGCGCTCCGCACGCAGCTCGCGCAGCAGAAGCAGTACCTCGCGCTGCACGGTCACGTCGAGCGCCGTCGTCGGCTCGTCGCAGAGCAGCACGTCGGGCGAGCCGGCGAGCGCGAGCGCGATCACCACCCGCTGGCGCTGACCGCCGGAGAGCTCGTGCGGATACGAGCGCGAGATGCGTTCCGGGTCGGGCAGACGTACCTGAGCGAGGAGCTCGTGCACACTCTTGTCTGCGGCTCGCGCGCTGAGACCCGGATCTGCGGCTCGCACAGCGGCGCGCACGTGGCTGCCGATGCGAGTCAACGGATCGAGCGCGGTCAGCGGCTCCTGGAACACCATTCCGACCGTGCCACCGACTGCGACGCGCCCGGCGGCTGCGCGCGCGCCGCGCGGCATGAGGCCGAGCATCGCGCGGAGGGTCAGACTCTTTCCCGACCCCGATTCGCCCACGATGCCGAGCGACTCGCCTGCCTGCAGCTCGAGATCGATACCGCCCGTCGTGCCGATGAGCGGCGCGCCGCTCGCGGTGTCGATGCGCAGACCGCTGATGCTGACGACTCCGGGATCGACCGCGCCGTCGCTAGGCACGCGGCGCGAGGATCTCGAGGCTCTCGAAGCTCTCGAGGCTCTCGAGGCTCTCGAGGCTCTCGAACGCTGCGGGCCGCGCGCGCCGCCCACCCGCATCAGGTCGCCGATCCCGTCGCCCAGCAGCGACAGCGCGATGCCGGTCAGCACCACGGCAAGACCGGGCGCGGCGGCGAGCCACCAGTGGGTCGTGACGAACTGCTGAGCGTCGGCGATCATGGTGCCCCAGTCGGGCGTCGGCGGGCGAATGCCCAATCCGAGATAGCCGAGGGTCACGATCGCGACCATGATGAGCACGATCTCCGTTGCGAGCAGCACGATCGCCTGCGGCAGCACGTTCGGCAGCACGTGGCGCATCAGCACCCGAGCATGCGAGAGTCCACTGCCCCGGGCGCTCGTGACCCACCCCGCATTTCGCAGAGCGGCGGTCATGGCCCGCAGCACGCGGGCGTACCCGACCCAGCCGACGAGGGCGAACGCAGCCACGATGCCGCCCGCCCCGGCTCCCAGCGCGAAGACGAGTGCGATCACGATGATGTAGAACGGAAACGCGATGACGGTGTCGGTCACGCGCGACGCGACCCAGTCGGTCGCGCCCCCGAAATACCCTGCGGTGAGGCCCACGGCGACGCCGATCACGAACGGGGCGAGCGAGGCGAGAACGGCGATGCCGAGGTCGATACGCGCGGCGTAGAGCATGCGAGAGAGCACATCCCGACCGAGCTGGTCGGTGCCGAACCAGTGCTCGGCCGATGGCGGCAGCAGACCCTGCGTGAGATGTTGCTCTGTGGGCGAGAACGGTGCGAGCACCGGTGCCGCGAGCGCCACGGTGAGCAGCAGGGCGGTCAGGATCGCGCCGGCGATGAACGCCGGCGACCGGCGCAGACCGCGTGCGTCGCGCTGAGCGGTCATCGTGCCTCCGGCGCCCGGTCGACAGGAACGGGCGCCTCGCCGGCTTCGGGACCCCGCTCCGAGCGCGGAGTCTCGCCCACGCGCAATCGCGGATCGAGCGCGCTTCCCAGCACTCCCGCGAGGGTGGTGACCAGCACCACGGCGATGGCGCAGTAGAGCGCGACGCCCTGCACCACCGGAAAATCTCGGGTGCTGATCGATTGGAACAGGAGCGATCCGAGCCCGTTGATGCCGAAGACGCGCTCGATGACGAGCGTTCCGCCGATCAAGTAGGCCGTGTTCACGCTGAGCAGGGTGAGGGCGGGGAGCGATGCGTTGCGCATCACGTGGCCCCACAGGATCCGGCGTTCTGAGACACGGGCCGCCCGAAGCGTCGTGACGAAGTCGGCGTCGAGCGTGTCGATGAGCTGAGCTCTGAGCGATCGGATCAGCGGTGGGGCCATGCCGAGCGCGACGGCGAGTGCGGGCAGGAACAGGCTGCGGAGGGGCTCGCCCGGCCCCGATCCCACGCCCCCGACGGGAAACCATCCGAGATGCACCGCGAACACGATGATGAGGAGGAGACCGAGCCAGAACAGCGGCATGCCCATACCGACAGCGGGTAGGATCCGCACGAGGTGATCCACCCACCCGTCACGACGCAGCGCGGCGGCGAGCGCCAACGGCACCGCAATGACCACCGCGAGCACCAGGGCGAGCGCGACGATGCCGGCGCTCACCGGGGCCGTCTCCAGGATGAGCTCGCGGGTCGAGACGCCGGTGACCAGTGACGCACCGGTATCGAAGTGAAACACGACTTGCCCGACGAAGTCGGTGAACTGGCGCCACAACGGCTGATCGAGGCCGAGCTGCGCGCGCAGTGCGGCAACGGACTCGGGGGTTGCCCGCTCCCCCAGGATCATGGCGGCCGGGTCGCCGGGTACGAGGCGCAGCAGGAAGAAGACCGCCACGACGACCCCCAGCATCACCGGCACGGCGCGGGCGACGACGCGCCCCGCGGCCTGCACTCCCCGTTTCACCACGATCCCACTGTATGGCGTCGCCTTCGGCTACTGCGCGCCGCCGGCGAGCCACGCGTCTTCGAAGCGGACGCTGCCGTTCGGGAGCACGGAGAAGCCGTGCACGTCGTCGCGCGTCGCCTTCAGATTCGCCGGGAAGAACAGGGGAATGTAGGGCACCTCATCGGCGAGGGTCTGCTGGATCTCCTGGTAGATCTGCGTGCGCTCCTCACCCTCGGGGGTCGAGCGCCCCTGCAGCATGAGTTCGGTGACCCGCTCGTTCGAGTAGTGCGTCCAGTACGACTTGCTGAACCCGTCAGGATCGGCCTGGAACGTGATGAACCCGTTGGGATCAGGGGCATCGGACTGCCCGCTGTTCAGCATGAAGTCGAAGTCGTACGCGAAGAAGCGCTCGCGGAATGCGGCGATGTCGATCTGCTCGATCTCGACGTCGACATCGATCTGCGCAAGGGATTCCTGCACGATCTGGGCGATCTGCGCGCGCTGCGAGTCGCCGCTCGCGAGCAGCAGCGTGACCGAGAACCCGTCGGGGTACGCCGACTTCGCCAGCTCGGCCCGCGCGGCGTCGAGGTCAAAGTCGAGCGGCTGCACCGTCTGGTTTGCGGAGTCGGTGATGGTCGGGGGCAGCAGCGCGTTGGCGACCTCGGCCGTGCCGAACGTGGTCGCCTGCGTGATGCCCTCCCGGTCGAGCGCGAGAGCGACGGCGCGGCGCACATGCTCGTCGGCGAACTGCTCCCGCTGCGTGTTGAAGAAGACCTGCTCCGTCGACCAGCCGCTCGTCTGCGACAGCACCGTGCCGTTGCCGCTCTCGATCTGCGCCGCGTTCGCCGCAGGCACGTCGTCGATCGCGTCGAGCTGACCGGCCGAGAGCTGTTGCTGCAGCTGCGTGTCATCGGCCACCAGCTTGTAGACGAGCGAATCGACGTACGGCTTGCCCTCCTGCCAGTAGTGCTCGTTCTTCACGAAGGTGAGATCTCCGTTCGGGTCCCACGACTCGACCACGAATGGGCCGGTGCCGACGGGATCCTCGAAGAACTCTTCCTCGCTCGCGCCCCCGAAGTCTTTCGGGAAGATGCCGTTCGAGAAGCTCGCGAGTTCCGAGAGGAATGGGGTGTAGCGTTCGCTCAGCGTAATGGTCACTTCACGGTCACCCGTCTCCGTAATGGCCTCGATCGGAGCTTCGAGCGGGAGCGGCCCGCCCACCTCGAGGTGCCGTTCGAGCGAGGAGATCACGTCGGCGGGCGCCACCTCGGTGCCATCCGAGAACGAGAGACCCTCGCGCAGTGTGAACGTGTACGTGAGTCCGTCGTCGGATTCCTCATAGTCCGCCAGCCACGCGACGATCTTCCCGTCTGCGTCGAAGCTGACGAGCGGTTCGAAGATCTTGTCGATCGCGAACGCGTTGTTCGCGGTGATCTGCTGGTTCAGGTCGAGGCCGGTCACTGCGGCGACGCGGCCGAACTCGAGTGTGCCGCCGCTCACCGGATCGCCCGCATCAGCGGGTCCGGCGCCGCTCGTGGACGATCCTCCCGCGCACGCGCTCAGCAGCAGTGCGGCGGAAAGCGCGATCGCTACGGCCCCGATGCGACGACCGGGGCGTCGATGGCCGTCGAGCTGGAAGTGACGATGGGTGGGGGTCACAGGTGATCCTTTCAGGAAGTGGGGCGGGGTTCGCTGGGATGCGGATCGATCAGGCGCCCGTTGAGCAGCACGCCGACGATGGATGCAGGGTCTGAGAGCGCACCGGGCTCGCGAGGGTCACGACGCAGCAGCACCGCGTCGGCGATCGCACCGGGCTCGATCGCACCGGGTGCCGCTGCGTGGGTCGGCGCACCGGGATCCTTCGCTTTCGCGAGCAGTGCCGCTCCCGAGATCGTCGCCGCCACCAGCGCCTCTGCCGCGCTGAGCCCAGCGTCGACGAGGGCGTCGAACTCGAGTCGGTTGGTGCCGTGCTGGGCGGTGGTGCCGTAATCGGTGCCGAGCGCGATTACGACGCCATGGTCGCGGGCGAGGCGCACGGCGTGCGGGTGCCGAGCCACGGCTTCGTCGACGCGGGCGGAGAATGCGGCCGGGAGGCCGCCTTCGGCGATCATGTGCTGCACGAGGCGGTAGATGCGCAGGGTCGGCACGAAGGTCGTGCCCGCCTCGGCAGCGCGTCTCGCCTGCTCTGCCGTCAAGAAGATGCCGTGCTCGATGCTCGCCGCCCCAGACTCGATTGCGTGATCGATGGCATTGCCGCCCCACGCGTGCACCATGACGCCTGCCCCGGCCGATGCGGCGCGTCGCGCGGCACTCGCGAACTCGGCCGCCGAGAAGTGCGAGTCGAGCGTCGCTCGCGAAGACGACGCGACGCCGTCCGTGGCGACCAGCTTCACCCAGGTCGCCCCGGCATGCAGCACTTCGTCCACGGCGCGATCAAGCCCGCCGGCGGCGTCTGCTCGTGCGCGGTCGATCAGGGCGACCGAGCAGGCGACCCTGGGGCGCAGTGCGGGCGGGATGCGTTGGAGCGCGGCGATTGTCAGGCCGCCGGCGTCGCGCACGCTCGTAACGCCGGCTCGCAGCGTGCGGGCGAGGGCGTCTGTCGTCGCCCGATGCGTGTCTTCGTCGCTGACTCGCGCGCGATCGGCGGCGTCGAAGGCGTGCCACCCGGCATGCAGATGCGCGTCGACCAGGCCGGGCATGATCCAGCCCGCGTCAGTGGGGATCTGCGCGGCGGCGACCGTACCCGAGGCTTCTGCCGCGGATCCGAGGTCCTCGGAGCGTGCCGCGTGGGCGGCGTCGCTCACCGCCGTAAACCGCCCCTCGTGCCAGCACACGCGCTGCGGGGCCGAGAAGCCGCCGTGTGCATCCATGACGCGCAGCGTCGCTGTGGTCATGCAAAGCCCCTCGTCGTCAATAGTGGTGCGCGCGGGTCAGCCGCGTCGTGGTCTACACCATCACCCTATTGAAGCCCTTCACTATGGACCACTTTGCGTCGCATCGGCTGAACCACGCCTCGCACACCGCTCCGCTGCCTCCGTCGCCTCACTCTCTGCGAGCGGGGTCACTCTTCGTGCGTGTTGCGAGTGCGACACGCACTGAAAGTGACCCCGCTCGCAGATTGAGGTGGGGTGAGTGGGGTGGGGTGGGGAGGCGAGGTGGGTGGGTGGGGACGGTGGAGGGAGGGTGCGGCGGCGGGCGGGTAGACTGTTTCGGTGACCAGTAGTTCTTCCGCAACCGCACCGCACGCTGCGAGCCCCGCGCTTCTGCTCGCTCGCGGGCTCTTCCACCTCGCAGCGATCGTCACCGTCACGGTATGGGGATTCCTCGCATGGCCGCTGCCGTTCCCCGGCGTATTCACCGGGATTGGGCTACTGGTGCTCTCCGTGCTGCTCTGGGCACTGTTCCTCTCGCCGAAGCCGGTGCTGCGCGTCGATCGCTTCGCGCAGGCGCTGTTCGAGCTCTGCCTCATCGCCGCGGCCGTCGCCGCTCTGCTCGCGCTCGGCGTGTTCTGGGTGTGGCCGGCCGCGTTCGGCGTCGCCGCTGCGACCGTGGGCTTCATCGTGTCGAGCCGCCGCGCGTAGCAGCGCTGGGCCACGCGCAGTCACCCTGAGTCACGCGTAGTCGCACTTACGGATGCGGCATCCGGAATAGCCAGCGCGCTGACGGTGTTCTCACCGACATGAACGCACTCCGCGCCGTCGCCGGCGCCACCCCAGACCAGCTCATCCTCGGCCTCGACACCTTCGGCGACGTCACACTCGACGATGCGGGTGCGCGCAAGACGCACGCGCAGGTGCTGCGCGACGTCGTTGAGCAGGCGGTGCTCGCAGACCGACTCGGCGTCGACGCGATCACGCTCGGCGAGCACCACCGCGACGACTTCGCACTCACGTCGCCCGAGATCGTGCTCGCCGCCATCGCGGGTCGCACCGAGCGAATCCTGTTGGGCACGGGAGTGACCGTGCTCTCGAGCGACGACCCGGTGCGCGTGTACGAACGATTCGCCACCCTCGACGCTGTGAGCTCGGGTCGCGCTGAGGCGGTGCTCGGCCGGGGATCCTTCATCGAGTCATTCGCGCTCTTCGGCTACGACCTGAACGATTACGATGCGCTCTTCTCCGAGAAGCTCGACCTCTTCGCGCGGCTCCGCGAGGAGGGCCCGGTGACCTGGTCGGGGCAGCATCGCGCAGCGCTCGTCGACCAGCACGTCTACCCGAAGACCGAGCAGCCCGAGGGTGTGCGGGCGTGGATCGGGGTGGGCGGCAGCCCCGAATCGGTGGTGCGCTCGGTGCAGATGGGCATTCCGATGATGCTCGCGATCATCGGAGGCGACCCGTCTCGCTTCGCCCCGTTCGCGAATCTGTATCGCAAGGCCCAGCGCGAACTCGGCCGCGAAGCCATGCCGCTCGGCGTGCACTCGCCGGGGCACGTCGCCGACACGGACGCAGAGGCGCGAGACCAGTTGTGGCCACACTTCGAGGTGAACCGCAATCGCATCGGAGCCGAGCGCGGCTGGCCGAACACCACCCGCGCCGAATTCGAGCGCGAAGCCGACAGCGGCTCGCTCTACGTCGGGTCTCCCGAGACCGTGGCTCAGCGCATCGCGTCCACGGTGCGCACGCTGGCGGCCGACCGGTTCGACCTGAAGTACGCCAACGGCACGATGCCGCACGCGCTGCTCATGCGGAGCATCGAGCTCTACGCGACCGAGGTGATGCCCCGCGTGCGAGAGCTGCTCGCCGCATCGTGAACTAGGCGGGTCGGATCACCCGGGCCTCGTGCACCTCGTGCGTTCCGGGTGCGACCTTCGCATCGAGCACGCCGAACAGCAGTCGCACCGCCGATCGGCCGTACTCGCGCGCGCGCAGATCGACCCCGGTCGCGCCGAGCGCGCCGGGCTCTGCGGCCATCGTCGCCATGAGGAGTCGCGCGCCGTGCGGCGCTTCTGGCGCACCCGAAGCACCGAATTCAGCGCGCGCTGACTGCACCGCGATCGCACGGAGCACGAGCCCCTGGGCGACCCACACGATGGCGTCGCAGCCTGCAGCGGCAGCGTCTCGCATCGTGGCGATGAGCTCTGCCTCAGTGGGGTCGAGCGCCGAACGCATGAGCACCGGCCGCTGGCGGTGCTCCGCGCACCACGCGCCGTACCCCTCGGCGACATCGTGCGCCCAGGCCGGCTCGCGGTCGGCGGGCAGTGCGACCAGAGCCGGAGCCGACGCCCCCTCCTCGGCCAACGCGTCGAGCACTTCGGCGATGAGCGATCGGTGATCGGCCGCGATCCACGCCGAGACCCGCTCCCGCTCCGCTCCGACGTACTCGCCAACGGAGATCAGCGGGGCGTCGCCGATGCGCTCGAGCAGACAGGGGAACGCCGAAGGAGTCGGATCGACGACGATCGCGCCGTCAATGCTGGGTCGTCGAGCACGGCCGGGTGCGGCGTCCGCGAGCAGCAGCAGGTCGCTTCCCGCCTCAGACGCAGCATCGGCGGCGCCGAAGGCGAGCTCCATGTAGAACGACAGTTCCCGTACGTCGTGGGGAACGCTGAGACCAATGGCGCCGTGCCGGCCGCCGCGCAATCGCTGGGCAGCGCGGTTCGAGACGTAGCCCATCGCGGAGGCCTGAGCCAGCACGCGCGCTCGCGTGGCCTCTGACACCCGCCCACTGCCGTGCAGTGCGGCCGAGACGGCAGTTTTCGAGATGCCCAACGCGTCTGCGATATCGATGATCGTCACACCCGCGCCAGCACCCGCCATAGCCTCAGTGTAGGGTCCCCGGTCTCGCGCCGGGGACACCGGCGAGTTGCACGAAGCCGCCGGGGCACGTATATTTGCACCCGCTGCGGGAACGTTCCCGCACTTGCCTGCGCGGATCGCTTCCCCGATCCGCCCGCCCAGCATCACGTGACGAAGGAGTCCCATGTCATCCACCTCTCCCCCGCAGACCGTCGCGAGCGGCCTCACGGCGCTCACCGGTCGGGTCATCTTCGGGTTCGTCGGCACCTGGGTGTTCGCGCTCATGGCAGCGAATCTGGTGCCCGTGCTCATCGCAGCGATGGTGCAGGATCTCGGCGTCGACATCGCAGCCGCAGGCGCCCTCGCGACCGGGATGACCGCAGGATCGGCGCTCGCGATGTTCGTCACGAACCGATTCATCGCTCGCGCCGACCGTCCGAAGCTCGGGCGCATCGGCCTCGTGCTCATGGTCATCGGATACGGCTTCCCCGCAGCGGTGCTCACCACCCCAGCGGTGATGATCGGTCTCATCGTCGGCGGCATCGGCGCCGGCATCATGATCGCCACCGGCACCGCGGCCGCCTCGTCGACGCGCAACCCCGATCGCACCGTCACCACGATCATGGTGATCAACCGCCTCGGCGCTGCCGCGCTCCTCGCCATCGCCCCTATCTTCCACAACGACCTGCGCACCGTGCTCATCGTCATCGCGGCGCTCGGCGTCGTCGGGCTCCTGCTCGCCGGCGGCCTGCCGAACCTCCCCGCAAACGCTCTCGACGCAACCGGGGCGATCGATACCAGCGACGGCCGCGTGCGCTCCACGATCGGGGCCGCCGCACTCGTCTTCGCGATCTCGATCCTGCTCTGGTCGCTGACCGAAGACATGGTCTACTCCATGACGAGTGTGCTTGCACAGCAGTCCGAAATCAGCCCGGAGACGAATAGCTCGCTGCTCGCCGGCAAGGTGCTCGGCGGTCTCGTGGGCGCGCTGCTCGCACCCCTGGCACTGCGCTGGCTCGGCCGCAGCTGGTCGTTCGCGATCATCATCGCCATCAGCACCATCACCAAGTTCATCATGGTCACGAGCACCACCCCGCTCGCGTACACCGTCGCGATCCTCATCTGGGGCGTCATGTACGGCGCGATCCTCGTGCTCTTCACCGGCCTCGCCGCGATCATGGACGTCACCGGCCGCACCGGAGTACTCGTGTCGGGCTTCTACCTCGCGGGAGTGGCGTTCGGCCCGCTCGTGGGAGGCCAGCTCGTCGGCATCCTCACCCCGTTGCAGTACGCGATTACCGTATCGATTCCCAGTGTGATCTTCGCAGCCGCGCTCTTCGTCATCGCGCGCCGCAGCCGCAAGTTCGAGCAGGGCAACACCGCCGCGGTGCCCGTCGCCCAGGCAGCCGCCGCACATTCCGACACCGCGCCCGCGCAGCAGCACTGACCCGGAGGCCAGCATGACTCACACCACCACTTCCCAGGCGCCAACGGCCCGACCCGTCGAGATCGCAGACCGCCTCGTCGTCGTGGATCGCGTCCACCCCTTCACCGATGGCGCGAGCCCCCAACCGGCGGGTCTCGATACCGTGGCGATCCGAGACGGCCGCGTCATCGCCGCGGGCTCGCGAGATGAACTGGCGATCCATGTCGGCGACGACACCGTGATCGACGAGCACCCGGGAGCGACGCTGGTGCCCGGACTCGTCGACGGCCACACGCACATCGTCTTCGGGCTCGAGCTGACGCGCGGCGTGCAGCTCACCGACCTCACTCTCGATGAGGCGCAGGATCGCATCGCCGCCGCCGCTGCCGAGGCCGCCCCCGGCACGTGGCTCTTCGGGTGGGGCACGGATCCGAACATCTTCACCGAATCGGGTTTCACGGGAAAGCTCTTCGATGAGGCCGCTGCTGGCCACCCCGTGTTTCTGCGCCTGCGCGATGCGCATTCGGCGGTGATCAACAGCGCCGGCATCGAAGCGATCGGCCTCACAGGGCGCGAGACGTTCCCCGACGAGTCCGCCGTGGGCGTCGACGAGCAGGGCCAGCCGACGGGCTACCTGCTCGAGCTCTCGGCGATGGACTTGGCTCTGGGGCAGGTCCCAGCCGAGAGCCACGAGGAGCTCGCCGATCGCCTCGCGGTCGTGCTCAACGGGATGGCGGCGAGCGGCATCACCGGAACGCACGTCATGGACTTCCACGCAGGCAGCCGAGAGGTGCTCGAGATCCTCGAGTCGCGCGGCGACCTGCCGATCCGACTTCGTTTCTCGCCCATGGTGCTGCCCGGTGCGACCGACGAGACGCTGGAGCAGACCGCGGCGTTGCAGGGCCTGCACGGCCGCAGGTGGCGCGTGGAAGGCGTCAAGTTCATGATCGACGGCACCGTCGACAACGGCTCGGCCTGGCTGCGCGAGCCCGACTGCTACGGGCAGGGGCGCCGCTCCATCTGGACCGACACCGAGGCCTACCGCGGCGCCCTCCGCTTCTTCGCTGAGCGCGGGATCGCCACCGCAACGCACGCGATCGGGGATCAGGGCGTCGCATTCGTGCTCGACGCGATCGAGTCGCTCGGCGAGGTCGCGCAGCGCTCCGCGCACCGCATCGAGCACATCGAGACGATTCCCGACAGCACGGTGCCCCGCTTCGCCGAACTGAGCGTCGCGGCGAGCATGCAGCCGATCCACGGCACGCGCCACACCCGCGCAGACCGCACCGATAACTGGTCGGTGCGTCTGGGCGAGGAGCGAGCCTCCCACGGCTGGCGCTGCCGCGACATCCGCGAGTCGGGCGCCGTACTCGCACTCGGCAGCGACTGGCCGGTGACCCCGTACGACCCTCGGGTGATGATGGCGGAGTCGATCCTGCGCTACCCCGTGGCGCGCCCAGAGCTCGCGCCCGTTCAGCCAAAGCAGGCGCTCACCGTGCAGCAGGCGCTCGAGGGGTACACCTCGCACGCCGCTCGAGCGATCGGCGTCGATGACGAGGGCGCGGTGCGACCCGGGGCACGGGCGGCGTTCACGGTGTTCGCCGCCGATCCGCTGACGATGTCGGCGCAGGAGCTCGCCACCATCGACGTCGTCGCGACGTACGTGGACGGGGAGCCGGTGTCGCGCTGACCGGCACTGCTTGGCACGGCGCTCGCCGGTGCGAGAATCGGCCTCGGTGAAACGCTCGGTTCACGAAGCGTCTCACCGAGGCCGATCTCGCACAGAGGCCGAACATCCCGCAGGAGCCAGGGCGTCGCCCGCTCCGTCGCACACCCCTCAGACGGTCAGCACGCGCCATTCCCCGGCTTCACTGGCCTCGGGCATCCCGTCAAAGATCCGAATCGTCCGGACGTCGGGGTCGGTGACGATCGTCGCGAGCGTGCCCCACCGATCGCCGTATTCCTTCGACATGTCGGGAATGCAGGTGAGCGGCGGCTGACCGGGATCGGAGCGCAGCAGGCGCACGAGCTCGGTCGACGACTCCGGTACGCCAGCGGCCAGCCGCTCGCGCACGAGGTCGAGCCGCTCGGTCGAATCCGGTTCGTAGATCTCGCTCTTCTGCGCCATCAGCGGCTCAGCGTGCTGGAAGTGGTTCGTTCGCTGCACCGACCCCTCGACTTCCGGGATCTCGAAGATCCCGACCGGGCTGATCTCGAGCGAGACCGCGCGCGAGGCGTCGAGCATGGTGAACGCCGACGACGATCCGATCGGCGCCGAGCGCACCAGCGCGACCGCCTCATCGACCGAGGCGCACTCCGACAGCACCGTGCTCGACAGCAGATGCATGGGGATGCCATCCGGTCCGTCGCTCGCGTGACCGAGGATGTTGAAGTGCAGCGCCAGCCCGGCCTCGTTCACGCCGATCTTCGACAGGATCCCCTGTTCGGTGAGACCGGCATACCGCAGCCCATGCCCCGTCACGGTGTGCGTGTGCCAGTACGCGTCAAGCTCGACGTGCCAGTCCCAGGTCTGCACGCCGAGCCGGTGACCCCCGAGGTGGGCCGTGACCGTCGAGCACTCGCTCGCGCCTCGGACGCCGAGTGCGATGAGCTCGGTGCGCGCGTTCAGTGCGACGACGTGCTCGAACGGCACACCGGCTCCGTAAGCGACACCCCTGAGCTGCTCGAGCAGCTCGGGGCGCCACGAATCCACCGCCGCCACCACACGAGAGACGCCATCGCGTTCCATCTCCACGGAGACGCCCAGGATGCGGAA
The DNA here is from genome assembly GCF_040687075.1 of Leucobacter sp. NPDC077196. Lineage (NCBI taxonomy): Bacteria > Bacillati > Actinomycetota > Actinomycetes > Micrococcales > Microbacteriaceae > Leucobacter > Leucobacter sp. NPDC077196. The sequence continues at coordinate 113,672 of NZ_JBFBML010000002.1, read as the reverse complement.
GAGTTCGGCGTACTTCGCGTATGCCGTTGGCAGCGAGCCGCGGAGTGCTGAGCCGCGGCTCACTCCGAGTTCATGGGCGGTCGCACCCGTGACGTCGAGGTGCAGGCGATCGGTCTGTGTAGTCATGCAGCAGTGCTTTCTGTGGAGGGTCGGGCGAGCGCCCGCGGTGCGGAGGGCGACGTCGTCGCCGGTATCACGACTTACGATCAGCCCCGCCGCTGAGGGCGTCGCGAAGCCCACGACGCGGCTTCCAGCCGGGGCGGGGCGCCGAGGCGAGGAGGAGGCGGGTGTACGGATCCGTGGGGCGGTCGAGAATGTCGGAGACCGTGCCGCGCTCGATGATGCGCCCGGTGCGCATCACCACGACGTCGTCGGCGATGTCGCGCACGACCGAGAGATCGTGGGTGATGAACAGGTACGACAGGCCGTGCTCGCTCCGCAGCCGTTTCAGCAGATCCAGCACTTGCGCCTGCACCGACACGTCGAGCGCGGAGACGGCTTCGTCGAGCACGAGCACCTCCGGCTCGGCCGCGAGGGCTCGCGCGATCGCGACGCGCTGCTTCTGCCCGCCGGAGAGTGCTTCCGGCTTGGCGTCGGCGTGACGCTCGGTGAGACCGACCTCCGCGAAGAGCTCGAGCAGACGTGCGCGGCGCCCGGCCCGGTCGAGATCAGGGCGGTGCGCCTGCAGCATCTCGTTGATCGTCGCCGCAACGGGCAGGGAGCGGTTGAGCGACCCCTGCGGGTCCTGGAAGACCATCTGCACGAGTTTGGCGCGCTCGTGCAGCGCCCGCCGCGAGGTGGTGGGCCGCACGGGCGTCCCTGCGATCCGCACCTCCCCGGCGTCCGCCGTCTCGAGCCCGACGATCACGCGCGCCAGGGTCGACTTCCCGGAACCCGATTCGCCGACGACCGCGAGGCAGGTGCCGGCTCGCAGCGCGCACGAGACATCGTCGAGCGCGGTGACGCTCGCGGTGCGGCTGAGGTGGAACGTGCGCTCGAGGTGCTCGACCTCGATGATGGAGGCTGCATCGCCCCGCGTCGCCGACTGGGCAGGGGACGTCTCGGTCATGCGCGATCCTCCGTGTTCGTCAGTGGGCCGGTGCCGGGAGCCTGCTGCGGAACCCCGTCGGGGTACAGCTGCGGCCGCGCCGACATGAGCGCCCTCGTGTACTCCGTCTTCGGCCGATCCCGGATCTCCTCAGGAGTGCCGATCTCGAGAATCTCGCCGTCCTTCATCACCGCGAGCCGGTCGCAGATCGCCGCCGCGAGATCGAGATCGTGGGTGACGTAGATCATCGAGAGCCCGTGCTCGCGGCGCTTCTCATCGAGGATCGCGACGACCTCGGCCTGGGTGGTGACGTCGAGAGCGGTGGTCGGCTCATCGGCGAGCAGCAGCTTCGGGTCGCCCGACATGGCTCCCGCGATCACGACGCGCTGCAGCATGCCGCCCGAGAGCTGGTGCGGATAGGACCGCAGCACGCGCTCCGCGTCATCGATGCCGACCTGGCGCAGGAGCTCCGCCGCACGCGTTCGCGCCTGTGCGGCGGGAAGCGAACGGGCGTCGCTCATGCCCTCGATCAGGAAGCGGCCGACCGGCAGCACGGGGTTCAGCGATCCGTGCGGATTCTGCGAGATCAGGGCGAGATCATTGGCGCGGATCCGGCGGAGTTCTTCTCCGCCCGAGCCGAGCAGGTCGGTGCCGTCGAGCTCGATGGAGCCTTCGACGCGCGCGCTCGAGGGTTCGATGCCGAGAATGCACTTCAGGGTCATCGACTTGCCCGAGCCCGATTCACCGACGAGGCCGAGCGCTTCGCCCGAGCCGAGGGTGAAGGAGTTGCCGTGCAGAATCTCGGTGGCCTGACCCGAATCCGGGTCGGTGACCGTGAGTACGAGTGAATCGACCTGCAGCATCAGCGGATCCTTCCTGCGGCGCGACGTCCGCCGAGTTGCTCACCGACGTAGCCGAACGCCGCCACGGTGATGACGATGGCGAGGCCGGCGAAGATGCTCTGCTCCCAGAACCCCTGCTGCAGCGAAGCCTGACCGTTGGAGACCATGAGCCCCCAGTCGGGAGTCGGAGGTTGCACGCCGAGCCCGAGGAAGGAGAGCGCCGCGAGTTCGATCATCGCGTACCCGAAGTTGATGGTCATGCCCGTCAGAATCTGCGTGCGCACGTTGGGCAGGATGTGGCGCACGGTGATGAGAAAGCCCGAGATCCCCTGCAGACGCGCCGAGGCGACGTAGGGCAGATTGCGCTCGCGAAGCGCCACCGAGCGGATCACGCGCGCCGAGTACGGGACGAACCCGATCGCGAGCGCCAGGGAGGCGGTGAGGATCGACGGCCCGAAGATCGCGACGGCGAGGATCGCGAGCAGCATGTTGGGGAACGCGAACAGGATGTCGAGGATGCGGCTGATGAAGGCGTCCACTTTTCCGCCGAACCAGACCGCCGTGAGTGCGAGCAGCGTCGCGAGCACCGCGGTGACGATCATGACGATGGTCGGGCCGATGAGGCTCGTACGGGCGCCCCAGATGATCCGGGAGAGGATGTCGCGGCCCGACTGATCGGTACCCAGCGGGTGCGCGAGACTCCACGCCTCATGGCGGGCCGTGACGGCGCCGGCGTACGGATCGTAGGGGGCGATGATCGGCGCGAGGATCGCCATGAGCACCACCAGCGCGATGACGATGAGGCTGCCGACGCCGACCGGCCCGAGGCGGCGCCTGAGCAGACGCCAGCCTGACACGGGCACGTCGCCCCGGTGCTTGCGGAGCAGCTGCACCGCGATGGTGTTCTGCGAGCGAGTGCCGGTGCCGGGCTCGCTCGCGGGCTTCTGGGATGTCATCGTGTCGTCACTCCCTTGCTGAGACGGACTCGGGGATCGATCACGGAGTACAGCAGATCGACGATGAGGTTGACGATGCCGAATGCGAGCACCATGACCAGCGCGATCGCCTGCACCACCGCGAAATCCTTCTTCTGAACGGAGTTCACGAGCAGCGATCCGATGCCGTCGAGCGTGAACGCGTACTCGATCACGAAGGCGCTGGCGAGCAGCCCCGCGACCTGCGTGCCGATGACGGTCGTCACCGGCAGCATCGAGTTCCGGATCGTGTGCCGCCACAGCACCAGCTGCTTCGGCACTCCGCGCGCGATCGCCATGATCACGTGCTCGGATCCCTGCTCCTCGCGCACAGCGGTTCGCGTGATCCGCGCGACCACGGCGATGCCGGGGAACGCGAGCGCGATTGCGGGGAGCGTCAGGTGCCAGAGCCGATCGAGGAATCCCTCGCCGGAGCCCGAGACGGGGAACCAGCCGAGATTGGATCCGAAGATGAACATGAGCACCAGTGCGGCGAAGAACGTGGGGACGGCGAACCCGAGGTTCGATCCGAACACGACGATCTTCTCGAACACGCCTGAACGGGTCGCGGCGAGCACGCCGAGGCCGATCCCGAACACGATGATGAGCAGGGCCGCGAAACCGGCGAGGTACAGCGTCGTCGGGATGCGGGTCGCGACGAGCGTCGTGACGTCTTGCTGAGTGACCAGCGAGCGCCCCAGGTTGCCCTGGAGCACATCGATCAGCCAATGCCAGTACCTGAGAAGGAAGGGATCGTCCAGGCCGTACTGCGCACGGATCGAGGCGAGCACCTCAGGGCTCACCGTTCGCCCCTGCACGAGGAACTGCTCAGGGCTTCCCGGAGCCAGGTACATGCCTGAGAACACGATGAAGCTCGAGACGATCAGCACGGCGAGCAGCGCGCCGAGCCGTTTGAACACGTAGACCATGGACGATCCCTTCCTGCTGGTACTCGGCTCAGGCGGTGGCGCCGAGGTCAGCGGCCCACGGGTAGTAGAGGTACACGAACGACGCAGGAGCACCGGTGATGCTCTCGTCCATGTACATGCGCACTGCGAGGTCGTTGATCGGCACCCACGGCTGCTCCTGCATGATCAGAGCCTCCGCTTCGACCGTCAGCTTCGCCCGCTCGGCATCGTCGCTCTCGCCGATGGCCGCGTCGAGCGCCGCATCGACGGCGGGATCGGAGAAGCCGGAGTAGTTCTGATCGCTGCCGGTCTTGGCGACGCTGATGAGATGCAGCAGCGGATCGGGTGCGCTCAGGTAGTTGGTGGTGACGAACCCGTCGTACCCCGCACGCGCCTCCGGATCGGAGAAGAAGGCGCCGAACTGGGCGCTGGGAACTCCGGTCGGTTCCAGCGTGATGCCGAGTTCTTTCGCGCCGTTCGCCATCTCGTTCAGAATGTCGGCGTAGAAGCTGCGCTCGCTCGGGTAGGCGATCTTGATCGGCTGGGTCAGGTCGACCTCCGCGTCCTCCAGCTCGGCCTTCGCGGCCTCGATGTCGAAGCTCAGATCCGGGAGCTGCTCGTCGCGCAGGTCGGCGATGCCGGGCGACGTCTCCTCGACGGCGTCCCACGGCGACTGCGGCACGACCGAGCGCGCCGGTGTTCCCGTGCCCTCGTAAACGGTGTCGGCGATCGCCTGACGATCCGTGGCACGAGTCAGCGCCCGACGCACCGCTGGGTCGCCGAAGACGCCCTCGCCGGTGGAGATGATCGCCATGTTCTGCATGCCCTGGCCGGCGTACAGCTCGCCGGTCTCGCTCGATCCCAGCTGATTCAGGGCGGGCAGCGGCACGTCGTAGGAGCCCTGGATCTCACCGGTGCTCAGGCCGTTCGCGATGGCGGTCGGGTCGACGACGAAGCCGATGCTGACCTCTTTCGCCATCGCCTTTCCGTCGGCATCCCAGTAGTCGTCGTAGCGCTCGAGCGTGATCGACTGCCCCTGCTTCCAGTTGCCCGGCGTGAACTTCAGGGGGCCGGTGCACATCACGCCGGCTTCGGGGTTTCCGTAGTTCTCACCCGCGGCCTCGCGCTGCGCCTGCTGCACGACGACGCCGATGATCGTGCTGAGCGACGACGGCAGCGTGTAGTCGGGGGTCTGGAGCGTGATCGTGACCTCGTTCTCACCCGTGGCAGCGACCTCGACGATATTGGCGACGACGCCACCGCCCCAGTAGCTGCCCTCGGCGGGATCGAGGTGGCGCTTGATCGAGTACACGACGTCGTCGACCGTCATCGGCGTGCCGTCCCAGAACGTCACGTCGTCGCGGATGCCGAAGACCCAGGTCTTCCCGTCATCGGTGTTGGACTCGGTCGCGAGGTTCGGCTGCACCGAGAAGTCCGGCTGCATCTCGAAGAGCGGCTCGCAGAGGTTCGACACGATCGTGTTCTCGGGATAGTTGAAGGCCTTGACCGGATCGAGGCTGGCGAGCTCGCCGTATGTCGAGTTCCAAGCGACGGTGTCGGCCTCCGCGGTGGCCTCGGGCGTGGTCTGCAGCAGCTCCGTGTCTTCCGACGGGGTCGCGGCGTCACCTCCGCGGCTTCCGGTCGCGCAGCCCGCGAGGGCGAGGCCCCCGACGGCAAGCAGGGCGATAGACGCCCGAATCGGTGCGAATTTCACGTTGTTCTCCATTCGAAGTTTCATCGTTGAAGCTCCTCATCCCGACACCTGCCGAGCGAAGACCCACCGGCGATGCTAGCACCCAAAACGGTTTGTGAAAAACGGTTTGGTTATCACGTTTTGATGACGGATCAGCCGGGGGCCGCCTGGGAATCGTTCCGCTCACCCGCAGCTGACCGGCTATTCTGACGAGGTGCAAGCGAGCGAGCGACCAACCATCAAAGACGTGGCGAAAGCCGCCGGCGTCTCGCCCACCACCGTCTCGCACGCCCTCAACGGCAAGGGCGTCGTGCGGCAGGAGACGGCCGACCGCATCGCCCTCGTCGCGGGCAAGATCGGATATCGGCCGAGTCCGATCGCCCGAGGGCTGCAGAACTCCCGCCTCGGGCTGCTCGCACTCGTGATCCGTCCGCTGCGATCGCTCGACACCTTCCTTCCGGAAGGCGTCGACTACTTCCTCAGGATGGCCGGCGCGGCCTCACTCGCGGCGATGGAGCGCGGCTACAGCATGATGCTCGTCGACGATCCCACCCGCCCCGGGGCGCCGCTGAGCGCCACCGCAGCAGACGCGTACATCGTGTCGGAGCCCTTCGCGAACGACCCGGTGCTCACGATGCTCTCCGAACGCCACATCCCGTTCGTCTCCGTCGGCTCCGACCCCGCGCGGCGCGGCCAGTTCATCGAGCTCGCGACGCGCGACTGGGAGGAGACGGAGCTCGCGCTCGACCACCTCGCTGAGGCGGGCGCCGAACGCGTCGCACTGCTCACCGGCACCGACCAGAACGCCTGGAACCGGGAGTCGGAAGAGGCCTACCTCGCCTGGTGCGAGCGTCGGGGCCAGACACCCGACATCGCAGCGTTCCCCGAAGCGGAGGGCGAGCGCATCGGAGAGGCCGCCATCGAACGGTTCTTCGGCGCAGCGACCGGAACCCGCCCCGACGGACTCTTCTGCCTGACCGGCCGCCACGCCGCCGGGCTGAATGCCGCTGCGCACCGCCACGGGATCCGCGTACCGGAAGACCTGCTGCTCGCCGCGGGCTCCGGAGCGCTGCAGAACCGCATCTCACAGCCCAGCGTCACCACCCTCGACCTCCACCCGGAGGGGATCGCGGCGCGAGCCGTCGAAGTCGCCGTGCACCTCGCCGAGGGTACGCCGCTCACGGTGCCGCTCGAAGTGCCGCGAGCCACGCTCGACGTGCGCGAGTCGACGATGCGGGGCTGAGGGCGCTGCCCGTCATGTCGCCGCCCATCGCGGCAGCGCCGTGTGAGATTCGGCTTCGGTGAGACGCGCAGCCGTGGCTCGTCGCTCACCAAAGCCCCGTCTGTCACCGAAGCCGTGTCGACCGCCGAAGCCACACCCGCTCACCCCCGGGCGCACGAAAACGGGGACCGGCGCCGAAGCACCGATCCCCGCCTCAACCAGCGCTCACGCGCGGGCGCACAGCCATCACGCCAGACGCGCAGCCAGGTTCTCGTCGATCGACGCGAGGAACTCCTCGGTCGTCTGGTAGCCCTGATCCGCGCCGACCAGCAGCGCCAGGTCCTTCGTCATCTTGCCCGACTCGACGGTCTTGATGACCACGTCCTCGAGCGTGTGTGAGAAGTCGATCAGCTCCTGGTTCTGATCGAGCTTGCCGCGGTGCGCAAGACCACGGGTCCACGCGAAGATCGACGCGATCGGGTTGGTCGAAGTGGGCTTGCCCTGCTGGTGCTGGCGGTAGTGGCGGGTGACCGTTCCGTGAGCCGCTTCCGCCTCGACGACCTTGCCGTCGGGCGTCGCGAGCACTGAGGTCATGAGGCCGAGCGAGCCGAAGCCCTGCGCCACCGTGTCCGACTGCACGTCACCGTCGTAGTTCTTGCAGGCCCAGACGTAGCCGCCCTCCCACTTCATGGCCGAGGCGACCATGTCGTCGATGAGGCGGTGCTCGTAGGTCAGGCCGGCTGCCTCGAACTGATCTTTGAACTCGGTGTCGTAGATCTCCTGGAAGACATCCTTGAAGCGGCCGTCGTAGGCCTTCAAGATGGTGTTCTTGGTGGAGAGGTACACCGGGTAGTTGCGGTTCAGGCCGTAGTTCAGCGAGGCACGGGCGAAGTCGCGGATCGAGGCATCGAGGTTGTACTGCACCTGCGCGATGCCGTCGCCGGGCGACTGGAAGACCTCGAACTTCTGCGGCTCCGAGCCGTCGTTCGGCGTGAACTCGACGGTCAGCGTGCCCTCGCCCTGGAACCGGAAATCGGTCGCGCGGTACTGATCGCCGAATGCGTGACGGCCGATGATGATCGGCTTGTTCCAGCCCGGAACGAGGCGGGGGATGTTCGAGATGATGATCGGCTCGCGGAAGATCACGCCGCCGAGAATGTTGCGGATGGTGCCGTTCGGGCTGCGCCACATCTTCTTGAGGCCGAATTCTTCGACGCGAGCCTCGTCGGGGGTGATGGTCGCGCACTTGACGCCGACGCCGTGCTTCTTGATGGCGTTCGCAGCGTCGATGGTCACCTGATCGTCGGTGGCGTCGCGGTGCTCCATGCCGAGGTCGTAGTACTCGAGCGTGACGTCGAGGTACGGGTGGATGAGGCGGTCCTTGATGAACTGCCAGATGATGCGGGTCATCTCGTCGCCGTCGAGCTCGACGACCGTACCTTCAACCTTGATCTTCGCCAACGCTTCTCCCGTTTCTCGTCGTGTATGAGCCGTGAATCATCCTACCCGAGTCCGTTTGAGTATCTCGACATCGAGATACATTCGCCGCGCTGCAGTCCCTCAGCCGCCCGATCGCCCCCGCAATTCAGTCATGGCGCTCGAAGCCACTGCTCCCCTAATGTAGGTGTCACCCGAACCGGGTACCGACGGCGACGCAGCCGTCTTCCACTGCAACGGATCGTCCGGCACGTGCCTGCCGGCAGAGGAGTACATCATGGCAACAGTTACGTTCGACAATGTCACCCGGGTCTACCCGGGTGCATCACGACCATCGGTCGACGCGCTCGATCTCGATATCGGAGACGGGGAGTTCCTCGTGCTCGTCGGCCCATCGGGCTGCGGCAAATCCACGACGCTGCGCATGCTCGCCGGGCTGGAGGAGATCGACGGCGGTCACATCCTCATCGGCGAGCGCGACGTCACCGACGTTCCCCCGAAGGATCGCGATATCGCGATGGTCTTCCAGAACTACGCGCTGTACCCGCACATGACCGTCGCCGACAACATGGGCTTCGCGCTCAAGATCGCCGGCGTCTCGAAGGCGGAGCGCGAGGAGCGTGTGCGCGAGGCCGCTCGCATGCTCGACCTTGAGGAGTACCTCGACCGCAAGCCGAAGGCGCTCTCGGGCGGTCAGCGGCAGCGCGTGGCGATGGGGCGCGCGATCGTGCGTCAGCCGCAGGTCTTCTTGATGGACGAGCCGCTGTCGAACCTCGACGCGAAGCTGCGGGTGCAGACCCGCACGCAGATCGCGTCGCTGCAACGTCGGCTCGGAGTCACGACGGTGTACGTCACGCATGATCAGACCGAGGCGCTCACCATGGGCGATCGCATCGCGGTGCTCAAGGAGGGCGTGCTGCAGCAGATCGGCACCCCGCGCGACCTGTACGAGACGCCGAACAACGTGTTCGTGGCGGGCTTCATCGGGTCGCCCGCGATGAACCTGCTGCCGGCGACCATCGCGGGCGAGGGGGCGCGTGCCGGATCGCTCGAGGTTCCACTCGAAACCTCCGTCCGCAGTGCCGCGTCGAGCGGCGCCGTCACCATCGGCATGCGACCGGAAGACCTGGCGGTCGTCTCCGAGGGCGAACCCGGCATCCGGGTGGAGGTCGATCTCGTCGAGGAGCTCGGCGCCGACGGGTACCTGTACGGTCACGCCGATGTCGACGGCGTGCGCACCGATGTGGTGTCGCGGGTCGACGGGCGCGTGCACCCCGAGGCCGGCGACACCGTCACGCTGGCCCCGAACCCGGCCCGCGTGCACGTCTTCGACGCAGAGTCGGGCGCCCGCCTCTCCTAACGGCGCCCCTCCGACCGCCCGTTCGGGGTCGATTTCGGGGCACTCGCCCCTGCGGCGACGCCCCGAAATCGCCCCCGATCCAGGAGGGGACCGGGGTCTTGCGCGAACGCCGCGAAGCGCTAGCCTTGATTCATGAGCGACCTGAGACTCGAAGAGCTTTCCGCAGCGACCATCGTCGCGGTGAATACGTTGGGCTTGAAGCGAGGCCAGGAGCAGTTCATCACGCCCGTGTCTTACGCTGCGGCAGCGGCGGTCACGCCCGCGCACACCGCTTGGCAGCGGGTCGTCTTGCGGGATGACGAGGTCGTCGGCTTCATTCACGGCAATTTCGACACCGAGGCTTCGCAGGAGGAGTTCAGAGCTGCTCTCTGGCGCATCAACGTCGACGCTGAGGAGCAGGGTTCCGGCGTGGGCTCCTTCGCCGTCAGGGCACTCATCGATGAGGCTCGCCGCCGCGGATTCGAACGCGTCACGGTGCTGTGGGAACGCGGTGAGGAGGGACCCGAAGGGTTCTTCCTGCACATCGGCTTCGCTCCGATCGGCGAGACGCCGTACGGCGAGGTCATCGGCGCAATCGATCTGTAAGGGTTGACCGGCTCACCGAGCCGCGAATCACGAGGGGCGATCGTTTCGGTCGCCTCTTCCGTGTTGTTCGCGGGCATTTACTTCGTCACTCCGCTCCTCGCGCCGGCTCCGGCCGAAGCGATCTGGGCGCTCCGCACACTGTGCGCCATCCCCATCATCGCGCTTGCCCTGCTCGCCGCACGCCAGTGGTACCTCGTCGCCGAGCTCGCCAGCAGGCTCCGACGCACGCCGCTCCTCGTACTCGGCGTGATCGGGTGCGGCGCGCTGATCGCGGTTCAGCTCTGGGTCTTCACCTGGGCTCCACTGCACGGACGCGGATTGCAGGTCGCGCTGGGCTACTTCCTGCTTCCCCTGATGCTCGTGCTCGTGGGAAAGTTCGTCTACAAAGACCGCCTGCAGTGGTGGCAGTGGAGCGCCGCCGGCATCGCCGCAATCGGCGTCGGGTATGAACTCGTGCGCGCCGGCGGGGTGTCGTGGGAGACGCTGCTCGTCGCGGTCGGTTATCCGGTGTACTTCGTACTGAGACGAGCGCTCGGCTTCGCTCACCTCGGCGGCATGTTCTGGGAGTTCGTCGCGATGACACCGGTCGCGGCGGTCCTCCTGGGTCGTGAGCTCGTTACGGGGAGCTCGCTCGCTGAGAACCCTGCCCTCGTCTGGCTGGGCCCGGTCTTCGGCATCGGCACGGGCGTCGCGCTCGTCTGCTACATCCTCGCTTCCCGCTTGCTGACGATCAGCGTGTTCGGGCTGCTCAGCTACCTCGAGCCGGCACTCCTCGTCGTCGCATCGATGCTCAACGGGGAGCGCATCGACCCGGCCGAATACCCGCTCTACATCGCCATCTGGGCGGCCGTGCTGGTGCTGATCGGCGGCGGGGTCGCCGGCCTGCTGCGCCGTCGGCGAACGGGCGGGTAACTCCGGGTACAGTTCTCGCATGAGCGAAGTCATGGATCCGGTGTGCGCTGAGCACACGCACGGCTACATCGAGCACAAAGACGAACTCCTGAAGCGGCTCCGTCGTGCGGAGGGTCAGGTGCGGGGCGTGCAGCGAATGGTCCAGGAGGACGAGTACTGCATCGACATTCTCACGCAGGTTTCGGCTGCGACAAAGGCGCTCGAGCGCGTCGCGCTCGAGCTGCTAGACGATCACCTCCGCCACTGCGTCGCCTCCGCCGCGGCCGAGGGCGGTGAAGTCGCCGCCGAGAAGCTGCACGAGGCGTCGGCGGCCATCGCTCGCCTCGTGCGCTGACCGTCACCCCGCATTCAGCCCCTCGACGCTCACCGTTCACCGATGCAGACCACACTTGAGGGGCCCTGATCGCCAGACTCGAAAGGCTTCCGAATGGATGCAGAGCTTCCCCAGACACCGGGCGACGCCTTCCAGCGCGCCGCGCCCGGTGACGTGGACGTCACGCCCGAGATCGATGAGATCGGCGAGCTGCTCTCCGTCGGCCGACCGGAGCGCGATGGGCCCGATGCCGCGTGGCGACAAGGCTACCCGTACGAAACGAAGCTCTCACGCCGTGCGTACGAGCTCGAGAAACGTCTGCTGCAGATCGAGCTGCTGAAGCTGCAGGCGTGGGTCAAGGAATCCGGCGAGAAGATCGTGATCCTGTTCGAGGGACGCGACGCGGCCGGAAAAGGTGGCGCGATCAAGCGCTTCACCGAACACCTCAACCCGCGCGGCGCACGCGTCGTCGCCCTCGAGGTGCCGACCGAGCGCGAACGCACGCAGTGGTACTTTCAGCGCTACGCACAGCATCTGCCCTCGGCGGACGAGATCGTCATGTTCGACCGCTCGTGGTACAACCGCGCCGGCGTCGAGCGTGTCATGGGCTATTGCACGCCCCAGCAGTACCTCGAGTTCACCCGGTCGGCTCCCGAGTTCGAGCAAATGCTCGTGAACTCGGGCGTGCACCTCGTGAAGTTCTGGTTCTCGGTCGGCAAGGCCGAGCAGCACGAGCGCTTCATGTCGCGCTCCGAGGACCCGGTCAAGCAGTGGAAGCTCTCCCCCACCGACCTCGCGAGTCTCGACAAGTGGGACGACTACACCGAGGCGAAGGAGGCGATGTTCTTCTACACCGACACTCCGCACGCTCCGTGGACGGTGGTGAAGTCGAACGACAAGAAGCGCGCACGCCTCGAGGCGATGCGGTGGGTGCTCTCGCGGTTCGACTATCCCGACAAAGACGAGCAGGTGGTCGGCATTCCCGACTCGCGCCTCATCGACTCCCCGGCGACCGTGTACGACGAGGGCGAGGCGCCCGCTGGGAGCTTCCCGGTGGTCGGCGGACGCTGAACCGCAGCCCCTTGCATCGCTCAGCTCCGCCCACCACGATGGAGACATGAGCGAACCCGGAATCGATCCCGCAGCCATCCCGTCCGACGCACTGCAGAGCGGCGTGCCCGACACGACTTTCTCGCTCTTCGCGGCCTTCCGCGTCAGCTCGTCGCACCCGGTCGTGCTCGATGGCCGCGACGTGCCCGGCATCGTGCGCGAGCTCGAAGACGTCTCCCGCGAGATCGACGACGAGGGCGTGGTGATTCGCGGCTGGTACGACGTGAGCGGGGTGCGGTCGGATGCCGACGTGCTCGTCTGGCTGCAGGGAGTCGCTCCTGAGGACCTGCAGTGGTCTCTTCGTCAGCTGCGTCGCGCAGCCATTGTGCAGCCGCTGATCCGCACGTGGAGCGCGCTCGGCATCGTGGTCGATGCGACCGGATCCGACGAGGCGCCCAAGCAGTGGCTCTCCGTGAGCGCCGTGTCAGAGCGCCCGGGATTGGCAGGCGCTCCGGGAGCGGTCGCCATCCAGTCGGCGGCGGCATGCGGCATCGGCGATGCCGATTGGATCGTGACCTACGAGGCCGACGAGCTCGCGTGGATCGTCGACCACCTGCGCGATGCTGGAGGATCGGGTGCGCGCGGTGGCACGATCGCTGGGCGTCTCATCGACCCGGCTGAAATGGTCGAGGTGCTGCAGTAACGAGCAGGCGCTCGAGTTCGGTCCGGGCCTCGAGAGGTACGGACCATTCGCTTCTACAGGCCCGAGTAGGCGTGCAGTCCTTTGAAGAACACGTTGACGATCGTGAAGTTGAAGATGACCGCCGTGTAGGCGATGACCGATAGCCATGCCGAGCGCGTGCCCCGCCATCCGCGCGTGGCACGCGCATGGATGTACCCGGCGTAGAGCACCCAGATGACGAAGGTCCAGACCTCCTTCGTGTCCCAGCCCCAGTACCGGCTCCACGCCGCTTCCGCCCAGATCGAGCCGGCGATCAGCGTGAAGGTCCAGAACACGAAGCCGATGATCGCGAGACGATACGACAGGTCCTCCAGACGAACCGCTGCGGGGAACGTCGTGAGGAAGCGCATGGTCGGCACGCCTCCCTGCGCTTCGCGGGCCTCGCGTCGTGCCTGCAGCAGCTGCAGCACCGACAGGCCGAACGACAGGGTCAGGAAGGCGACCGCCAGCACGGCCACGAGAATGTGGATGACGAGCCAGTACGAGTCGAGCGCGGGCTGCAGCGGCACGATGGCGACGTAGAAGTTCACCTTCGTCACGCCCAGGAACAGGATCGTCATTCCGGTGATGAGCGCACCGAGGAAGCGCAGGTCGACGAAGAATTGCACGACCAAGAAGATCAGCACGATGGCGCACGTGGCGGTCAGCGCGAACTCGTACATATTGGCCCACGGCACGCGCTCCGCACCGATGCCGCGCAGCACGGTCGCTCCGAGGTGGAGCAGGAATCCGAGCACGGTGAGCGAGAAGCCGATGCGCAGCGATCGGGATCGCCGGGGCTTCGGGCCGGCCACGGTGGCACGGCTCGGCGGCGCCGTGCGCACGAGCGTCGCCACCCCACCTGCAGCGCTCGCCGAATCTGCCTCAGCAGCGGGCGTGCGCGCCGCGGCGGCTGCGTCGCCGCTGCGGTTCGCGAGATCCACCGCGTAGAACACGAAGGCGATGGCGTAGACGATCATCGCCGAGTACAGGGCGATGGTCGAATAGTTTTCCAGTTCCGTCAGCAGCACAGTCCCCTAGAGTAGCCGCTCCCGCTGTGAACTGACGCCCCTGGCACGGGCGGGCCGGCGCTCACGCTGCCGGCCCGCCCGTGCTCGCGGTTTACCCCGCGAGCACCACCTGCTCCAGACGCTGGTAGCCGGTTTCCATACCCTCGGCCATTCCCGTGGCGAGCACGGCTTCCCGCACCTCGGCGTCGGGATACGTGATCACATAGGCGAGCAGCGTACCGCCGTCGACGGGGGTGGGCGTCATCTCGTTCAGCGTCTCGGGGCTTCCCGCTCCGTCGGGATTCTGCGGCGAGATCATGCGTTCCGTCGTGACGAGGCGACGCGGCGGAGCGGCCTCGACCACGACACCGGCGAAGCCGAAGCGCTCGCCGCTCTCGTCGTTCTGCCACTCGGTGCGCAATTGCTGACCGACCTCGGCGCCGTACTCGCACACCGGCATGCTCCACCCATCGGGTCCCAGCTGCCATCGCCCCAGCAGTGAGGGATCGACGTGGGCCTGCCACACCTGCTCGACCGATCCGCGAATGATGCGCGAGACCCGTGCCTGGGTGTCACCCAGCAGTTGCACCTCGGTCGCACGCCCGGCGGCGAACGCCTGGAGATCCTCGACGACCGCGTCGATCTGTGCCATCGCGGCGCGCATACCCTCTTCCATTCCCATCGCTTTCAGCTGTTCGAGCGCTTCGAGCGAACCGAAGTGGGACGTCGTGGTGAGACGCGAACCGAGTGCCGTCTCGGCGAATGCGAACTCCATGCGCACGCTGGGGAAATCGGTGTTCGGCGTGCCGTCTTCGTTGGTGAATCCGTCGCGCACCACGAAGGAGTGCGGCGCATCGACCGCCTCCCACTCCCAGTAGCCTCCGCTGCGCTCGCCGTCGGGGCCGATCATGACGTAGGTGCTCACCCCGCCGACGACGGCGTCGTGACGGGTGAATGTCGAAGGGTACTCCGGCGGCCCCCAGAATCGCTCGATCTGCCGGGGATCGGCGTAGGCATCCCAGAGTCGGCGCAGCGGGACGGTGAAGTCGGCGACGACGGTGAGTGTGTAGGCGTCGGTGTCGGTGGCAACGGATGTGATGGGCATGGTGACGACCTTTCTGAGGTGCGGGCGAACGCTGCGTCGGTGCAGCGGCACGGGGTTGACTCGGGGCAGCTACTCGGGACGTTCGGCGAGGAACGCGTCGAGACGATCGATGCGCGAACGCCAGATCTGCTCGAAGTGGCCCAGGAGCTGCTGAGCCAGGCGGATGGTTTCGGGGTTGCCGTGAATGATGCGCTCCCTTCCTTTCGGTGTGCGTGCAACGAGGTCTGCGGCTTCGAGCACGGCGACGTGCTTCTGCACCGCGGCGAACGACATGTCGTAGTCGGCAGCCAGCTCGGAGATCGACGCCTCCGCGGTCAACGTGCGACGCACGATGTCGCGCCGAGTCTCATCGGCAAGCGCGCGGAAAATGCGGTTCACCTGCTCCTCAGAGAGCGCAGCGGTGTGCTCCACGGGGGTGACTCCGTCGGGCTGGGGCGAGATTCGTGCAACCATTTGGTTGCACGTTACGCCGCACCACGCGACGCGTCAAGCACTCCGTCACCCGCTCCGCTCAACACGAGCCCGAAGAGAGGCTACGACGCGCGCTTTCGCCTCGCGTTGCGCACCAGTCGGGCAATCACGAACCACAGGAACAGCGCGATGACGATCGCGATGACCGCGTCGGAGAGCACGCCGCTCCACTGCTCGAGAATCGGCTTGATCGCCGGCCCGAAGCCGTACCCCAGCCCGATCCAGATCGCGTTCCACACACCTGATCCGAGCAGCGTGTAGAGACTGAATTTCACAATCGACATCCGCTCGATTCCGGCGGGAATCGAGATGAAGGATCTGACCAGAGGAACGCAGCGGCCCACGAGCACCGCCGTACCGCCCCACCGGGCGAAGAACGCCTCTGCACGATCGAAGTCATCGTGATCCATCAGCGGGATCTTGCCCACGACCATGCGAGTACGGTCGCGACCGAATGCCGCACCGATGGCGTACCAGACCCATGCGCCCACCAGCGCGCCGAGCGTCGCCATGGCCCACGCCAGCCAGAAGTCGAGACGCCCCTCGTACGCGAGAAATCCCGCGCCGGGAAGCAGGGCCTCGGAGGGAATCGGCGGGATGAACGTCTCGAGGAACACCGCGAGGCCGACGCCCAGCTCGCCGATGGTCTCCATCAGGTTCAGGATCCACCCGACGAGGCCCTCGTAGTCGCCACTCGGATGCGTGTTCATGCGCATGTTCCCGACCCTCGCTTCAGACGATCTCGTCGCCGGCCGGCGATACGGGAGCCGCGGCCGCCGCACGTCGCTGGGTGCGCCAGTGGGTGAACGCTCGCGCGAGCTCGATGAGGATCGGGATGCCGGGTATCAGCACGAGGACGATGATGAACACCTCGCTGTACTCGCGCACGAAGGGGATCTGCCCGAGGAAGAACCCGAGGAGCGTCACCCCGACACCCCAGAGCAGGGCGCCGATCGCGTTGTAGAGCACGAAGTGGCGGTACTCCATCTTGCCGACCCCGGCAGCCGCGGGCACGAACGCGCGGAAGATCGGAAGGAAGCGCGCGATGATGATCGCCTTCGGACCGTGCTTCTCGAAGAACAGATGCGTGCGCGCGACGTTCTCGGGATTGAAGAATCGGCTCTTCTCCCGATTGAAAATGGCCGGCCCGAGCTTGCGGCCGATCATGAACCCCATCTGATCTCCGGCGAACGCGAACACGAAGAGCAGGGTGCAGGTGAGCCAGATCGGCACGTCGATGATGCCCGTGGCACTGAACAGGCCGACAGTGAAGAGCAGCGAGTCGCCCGGGAGAAAGGCGAGCACGAGCACGCCCGTTTCCAAGAACACGAAGGCGCAGGCCAGCACGAGGGCGATCCAGCCGCCCGCTTCCAGCAGAGTCTCGGGGTCGAGCCAGTCGATGCCGAACAGCGCGGGGACGGTCGCGATCGCGGAGAGGGCGGTGGTCGTCAAGCTCACGTACGGTGCTCAGCTTTCGTCGAAGTGGATGGCGGGCACGACGCACACCAGTATGTCGCGCCCGCCTGAAAGCTCGGCACCCCCAATAGGGCGGCGCAGCGCTTGCCGCACTGGCGTCAGCCGCGCTCCGCCATCTCCACGACGTTCTGCAGCAGAAGCGCACGCGTCATCGGTCCGACGCCGCCGGGATTCGGCGACACCCACGCCGCGACCTCAGCGACCGAGGGGTCGACGTCTCCGACGACACGGCTCTTCCCGGTCTCGGGATCCGTCTTGCGCGACACCCCGACGTCGAGCACGATCGCGCCCGGCTTCACGTGCTCCGCGCGCACGATTCCTTCGACCCCGGCTGCGGCGACGATCACGTCGGCCTGCTGCAGGATGCCGCCGAGATTCTGCGTTCCCGTGTGCGTCAGCGTCACCGTCGCGTTGAACTCTCGTCGGGTGAGCAGCGGACCGATCGGACGGCCCACGGTGACGCCGCGGCCCACGACCACGACGTGCTTGCCGGCCCACGAGATGCCGTTGCGCTCCACGAGTTCGATCACGCCGCGCGGGGTGCACGGCAGCGGCGACTCGATCGGCCGATTCGCGTTGAGCACGAGTCGCCCGAGGTTCGTCGGGTGCAGCCCGTCAGCGTCCTTATCGGGATCGATGCGCTCGAGGATCCGGTCGGTGTCGATGTGCTTCGGCAGCGGCAGCTGCACGATGTAGCCGGTGCACGCGGGATCGGCGTTCAGCTCGTCGAGTACGGCCTCGAGCTCCTCCTGCGACACCGTCTCGGGGAGATCGCGCTTGATCGACGCGATGCCGACCTCGGCGCAGTCGCGGTGCTTGCCCGCCACGTACCACTGCGAGCCCGGATCGTCGCCGACGAGCACGGTCGCGAGTCCGGGCACGATGCCGCGCTCGAGCAGCGCCGCTACACGCGCCGCGAGTTCCGCTTTGATCGCCGCAGCAGCTGCCTTCCCATCCAGAAGTTCAGCGGCCACCGGTTACCACTCCTCGAGACCGGGGTACAGCGGGAACGCGTCGGCGAGGGCCGTGACGCGTGCCGACAGCGCATCGACGTCGCCCGACTGCTGCAGCGTCAGCGCGATGATGTCGGCCACCTCGGCGAACTCCGCGTCGCCGAACCCGCGCGTCGCGAGCGCGGGCGTGCCGATGCGCAGGCCCGACGTGACCATCGGCGGGCGAGGATCGAACGGCACCGCGTTGCGGTTGACCGTGATGCCGACGGCGTGCAGCGCGTCCTCCGCCTGCTGCCCGTCAAGCGAGGAGTTGCGCAGATCGGCGAGCACCAGGTGCACGTCGGTACCGCCCGTCAGCACATCGACGCCGGCGCCGCGAGCGGCCTCGGTCGTCAGCGCATCGGCGACGAGTTTCGCACCCGCGAGCGTGCGCACCTGACGGTCGGCGAACTCTTCGGTCGCGGCGAGCTTGAACGCGGTCGCCTTCGCGGCGATCACGTGCATGAGCGGCCCGCCCTGCTGGCCCGGGAAGACGTTCGAGTTGAGCTTCTTGTGCATCTCGAGATCGTTGGTGAGGATGAAGCCGGAACGGGGCCCACCGATGGTCTTGTGCACGGTCGACGAGACGACGTGCGCGTGCGGCACCGGGTTCGGGTAGAGGCCCGCGGCAACGAGACCCGCGAAGTGCGCCATGTCGACCCACAGGGTCGCGCCCACCTCGTCGGCGATCTCGCGGAACTTCGCGAAGTCGAGCGTGCGGGGGTAGGCCGACCACCCGGCGATGATCACCTTGGGGCGGTGCTCGAGCGCCTGCTGGCGCACGACATCCATGTCGACGAGGAAGGTCTCGGGATCGACGCCGTAGGACGCGACCTTGTAGAGCTTGCCCGAGAAGTTGAGCTTCATGCCGTGCGTGAGGTGGCCGCCGTGCGACAGCTCGAGACCGAGGATCGTGTCGCCCGGCTCGGCGATTGCCGAGAGCACGGCGGCGTTGGCCGAAGCGCCGGAGTGGGGCTGCACGTTGGCGTACGCTGCGCCGAAGAGCGACTTGGCCCGCTCGCGGGCGAGATCCTCAGCGACGTCGACGAACTCGCATCCGCCGTAGTACCGGCGCCCCGGGTAGCCCTCGGCGTACTTGTTGGTGAGCACGGATCCCTGCGATTCGAGCACCGCGCGCGGCACGAAGTTCTCGCTGGCGATCATCTCCAGCGTGGAACGCTGACGATTGAGCTCGTTCTTGAGAACCTCGGCGATCTCGGGATCGACGACTTCGAGCGGCTCGTTGAAAAAGGCTGACTGGGTGGTCATGCAATGCTCCTCGGTGGTGATTCGCGCGCGAGCGCGGCAACATTTCCGGATCCGACCCAGGCGAGCGGCCGTCCCATGCAAGCAGTGTGTCGTTTCCCGATGGTGACCATCTGTACGCCAGTCACGACGGCCTCAGCTTAGCAAGCGGGAGCGACGGCGGCGAGCGGTGTGCGTGCCGCCATCGCCGACGTCTGCGCCTTCAGCAGCAGCGCGCGCCGGGGTTCTGATCCTGCTCGGCGTAGTGCTCGCGCCAGAAGGTGCGCACGTCGGGCACCGGCACGCCAGGGTGCGCGGCGCGAAGATGCGCGACGTAGCGCTCGTACTTGGTGTCGCCGAAGAGCTCGCGGCAGAACCAGCGCAGACGCGCCCCGATCGCACGCACGAGGCAACGCACTCAGTGCCCGCTCGCGCGCGCCGTATGCAGCTGTTCGTCGACCCAACGGCGCTCGAGCCTGCGCTCGTTCGGAGTCGCCAATATACCGGCAGGAGCATAAGTGCGGGATGCGACCGGCGGATCGCTCGTATCCGCGGCCTCCGGGCTTCGGTGCGAGCGGAGCACCGCGAGCACGGCAGCGATGATGACGATGATCGCGAGCGTGACGAACAGGATCGAGAGCGTCCCCTGGATCGCGGTGTTGCGCACGACGGCGCTCATCGCCTCGACTCCATCCGCCGTGCCGTGCGACGTCTCCCCTGCGGCGAGCGCCTCGCGGAATGCGACATGATTCGCCCAGTAGCCGATCGCCGGGTTCGGTGAGAAGATCTTGAATGCCGAGGCCGTGATCGTGACCACGGCGGTGAGCGCGAGCGGCACGACGACCACCCAGAGGTACCTGAAGTTCTTCTGCGCCGCGACGATGGCCATGACCACGGCGAGGGCGATGGCCGCGAGCAGCTGGTTGGCGATCCCGAAGAGCGGGAAGAGCGTATTGATGCCTCCGAGCGGATCCGTGACTCCCATGATCAGGATCGATCCCCACGCAGCAACCATGATCGCGGTCGCGATCCACACCCCGGGACGCCACGAGTTGTCGCCGAACTTCGGCACGACGTTGCCGATCGAATCCTGCAGCATGAAGCGGGCGACTCGCGTGCCGGCGTCGACGGCGGTCAGGATGAAGAGGGCCTCGAACATGATTGCGAAGTGGTACCAGAAGCCCATCATGGCCGTGCCGCCGATGAGATCTTTCATGATGTTCGCCAGCCCGAGCGCGAGGGTCGGTGCGCCGCCGGTGCGCGAGACGATGCTCTCCTCGCCGACAGCGGCGGCCATGTCGGTGAGCTGCTGCGCTGAGACGTCGGCTCCGGTGAGGCCGAGACCCATGACGAAGTCGACCGCGCCCTGCACGGTGCCACCCGTTGCTGCGGCGGATCCGTTCATGGCGTAGTAGATGCCCTGATCGAGCGTCACTGCGGCGACCAGCGCCATCAGCGCCACGAACGATTCCATGAGCATGCCGCCGTAGCCGATGACGCGGGTCTGCCGCTCCTTCTGCACGAGCTTGGGGGTCGTGCCGCTCGCGATGAGCGCGTGGAATCCGGAGAGGGCGCCGCACGCGATCGTGACGAAGAGGAATGGGAAGATGCTGCCGGTCACGACCGGAGCGGTGTCCGTGAAGGCGAACTGGCTGAGCGCCGGGGCCTCGACGTTCGGCATGACGAGGATCACCGCCGCGGCGAGCAGCAGGATCACGCCGATCTTCATGAAGGTCGAGAGATAGTCGCGCGGCGCGAGCAGCAACCAGACCGGCAGCACGGCCGCGATGAAGCCGTAGATGATGATGCACCAGGCGAGCGTCGTCTTGTCCAGGGTGAACAGGGCCGCGCCCCACTCGGTCTCGGCCACCCATCCGCCGGAGATGATGGCGGCCATCAGCAGCACGAACCCGATGATCGACACTTCCGTGATGCGCCCCGGGCGCAGGTAGCGCAGATACACCCCCATGAAGAGCGCGATGGGGATGGTGAGCCCGACGGAGAAGACGCCCCACGGGCTCTCGGCCAGCGCGTTGACGACGACGAGCGCGAGAATCGCGACGATGATCACCATGATGACGAGGGTGGCGAGAATCGCCGCCGTCCCGCCGACGCTGCCGAGCTGGTCGCGGGCCATCTGCCCGAGGGAGCGGCCTCCGCGGCGCATGGAGAAGTACAGCACCAGGTAGTCCTGCACGGCGCCCGCCACGATCACGCCGACGACGATCCAGATCGTTCCGGGAAGAAAGCCCCACTGCGCCGCGAGGATGGGACCGACGAGCGGCCCGGCGCCGGCGATCGCGGCGAAGTGGTGGCCGTAGAGCACGCGCCGGTCGGTGACGACGTAGTCGCTGCCGTTCGCCCGGTACTCCGCGGGTGTCGCACGGCGGTCGTCCGGTCTCGCGATCTTCCACTCGATGAACTTCGAGTAGAAGCGGTAGCCGATGAGATAGGTGCAGACGCCGCGAACACGAACCAGATGGCGTTCACCGTCTCGCCTCGCGCCAGGGCGAGCATGGTCCAGCCCACCGCTCCCAGGACGCCGACCGCGATCCAGATCGCGATCTTCAGACCGCGGTGCCTGCCCGCGTCCTCGGCGTGCTCTGCGTCGGTGAGCGCGACCGGCGGGAGGCCAGTGTCGTGTTCGAAAACTGGGTCTTGTTCGGAAACCGGGTTGTGTTCGAAAACCGGGTCTGGTGCGTCTGGACTACGGGGGTGCGACATCGACTCACTCCATTGCGCTGATGCTCGCCGCCGGGTGCTGATCTGCGCAATGCACGGGCAACGCCCCCCGGCGCACACTGTAGCAAAATTGGGCCGGTGCAGTGCACGCACTACCCTGGACACCGTGACTACGCTCTCCGCACCTTCCGCCGCGCCCGACACCCAGTGGGTGCTCACCCTCTCCTGCATCGACGGACCCGGGATCGTGCACGCGATCAGCGGCGCCATCGTGGCAGCCGGCGGCAACATCGTGGAGAGTCAGCAGTTCGCATCGGCGGACACCGGGCGCTTCTTCATGCGCCTGCAGGTGGAGGCCATCGCGCAGCCGGAGACGTTCGACGAGCGGTTCGCCTCCGCGCTCGCCCCGGTGACCGAGCGCTATCACATGACCTGGCGCCTGGATCGTGCGGACCGACCGGTCCGCACGCTGATCCTCGCCTCGACCGCGACGCACTGCGTGAACGACCTGCTCTACCGTCGTCGCGCGGGCCAGCTCGCCATCGACGTGCCGCTCGTGCTCTCCAACCATGAGACGGTGCGCGACATCGCCGAGTTCTACGACGTGCCGTTCGAGCACCGCGCCATTGCTGGCAGCGACGACAAGGCGGCGTTCGAAGCGCGCGTCTTGGACGCCGTCGCAGAACTCGACATCGAACTCGTCGTGCTCGCCCGTTACATGCAGATCCTCTCGCCCGAGCTCTGCGCCGCGCTCGAGGGACGCGCGATCAACATTCACCACTCCTTCCTGCCCGGCTTCAAGGGGGCGAACCCCTACAAGCAGGCGCACCAGCGCGGCGTGAAGCTCATCGGAGCCACCGCGCATTTCGTCACCACCGACCTCGACGAGGGGCCGATCATCGAGCAGGACACGATTCGCGTGGACCACGGGTACACGGTGCGCTCACTCACGCAGCTGGGCCAGGACGTCGAGGCCCGGGTGCTGCGCCACGCCGTGCGCTCCTACGCCGAGAACCGCGTGCTCGTCGACGGCGACCGCACGATCATCTTCTAGGAGCGCCGTCGAGCGTCGTCCTCCCGCGCTGTGAGTGCGGCATACTCGGCGCGCAGACCGGTGAGCATCGCCCGTAGGCCGATGCCGAACGCGTCGTCGGCCGGGCTGATTCCCGCTGCGGCGAGCGCAGCGCCCCGAGCGCGATAGGCACCGGAGAAAGCCGGAACATCGTCCCGGCGCCCTGGATCGAGCATCGCCGGGTCCGCCGCGAGATCGAGCGCGGCCCCGAGGATAAAGCACTCGAAGGCCACGATCACCGAGAGTGCGCGCTCCTGCGGCCACCCCGCGCGCACCAGACCGGCCGCTACTGCGTCGTACATGAACGACGTGCCCGAATCGGGATCGAGTGGTTGCACGGCGAGCAGCGCGATCGTCGGCGGGTGCGAAGCGAAGGCGAGCCGATACCCGAGCGCCCACTGCTCGAGCGCCGCATCCCACGGCAGCTCGGCGAACGGAGCTGTGGGGATCCGTTCGCTCACCAGGTCGCGCACGCCCGCGATGAGCTCGGCTTGACCGGCGACGTGGTTGTAGAGCGAGGAAGGTCGCACGCCGAGCTCCGCGGCGATCGCGCGCATGCCAGCGCCCTCGACCCCGTGCTGATCGATGAGCCGGAGTGCGGTCTCGTGAATCAGTCGGGCCGAGAGCACATTCTGCTTCGGTCGACCTGCACGCCGCCGCTTCGGGGCCGCCTCGGTCGCCATGCCACTCCTTCGTGCTCTCCGATACGAATTGCGCAACGAATCGGTTCGTTTGCTCGCACTCGCCGGAAATCCGTACTAGTCTCGTCCCGCCGGTAAACGAACCTCGTTCGTTTACCACTGTAGCCCCACCGCCACACCGGCACCGAGCAGCAAGGATGCAGCATGAGCGTTGATTCGCACGTCACCGTCTTCGTCAACGGAGCGGTGATCGTCGATCCCGATCGAGATGACTCGACAGCGACGAGCGACGCGATCGCGTTCCGATCGGGCGCTGTCGTCGCGCTCGATGACGACGCCCGTGCGCTCGCCGCAGATGCGACGACGGTGATCGACCTCGCCGGCGGCGCGCTGGTGCCCGGTATCGGTGACGGTCACGCCCACCCCGTGCTCGGGGGCGTCGAGGCGCTCGGACCGCAGGTGCGGCAAGCGACCGACCTCGACGGCATCCTCTCGGCGGTCGCCGACTGGAAGGCCGCCAATCCCGATGCCGAATGGATCATCGGGGCGAGTTATGACGCCACGTTCTCTGAGGGCGGCGTCTTCGATGCACGATGGCTCGATGACGTGACCGGCGATACCCCCACCATTCTGCGAGCCTGGGATTACCACACCGCCTGGGTGAACAGCGCCGCCCTCGCGGCCGCCGGCATCACGGCCGACACCCCCGACCCAGAACTCGGCCGCATCGTGCGCCGCGCAGACGGCACCCCGCTCGGCACGCTGCAGGAGGCCGCGGCGAATGACTTCATCGCCGAGATCGTTCCTGCGTTCGCGCTCGACCAGCGCCTCGACGCGATCGAGCGGGCGACGCGGGGGTATGCCGAGCAGGGCACCACCTGGATCCAGGACGCCTGGGTGGAGCCGGCCGACCTCGAGCTCTACCTCGAGGCAGCGCAGCAGGAGCGCCTGCACACGCGCGTCAACTTGGCCTTCCGCGCCGACCCGGCCCGCTGGCGCGAGCAGGTCGCCGAGTTCGTCACGAATCGTAACCGCGTCAGATCGCTGGGCCACCCGCGGTTGAGCGGTGAAACGGTCAAGCTCTTCCTCGACGGCGTCATCGAGAGCCACACGGCCGCGCTCATCGAGCCGTACGCCGACCGCCCCGACGATCGCGGCCTGCCGAATTGGAGCGACGCCGAACTCACCGACGCCGTCCGCGCCTTCGACGCCGAGGGATTCCAGCTGCACCTGCACGCCATCGGCGACGCCGCGAATCGCAGCGCGCTCGACGCCCTCGAGCACGCGCGCGAAACGAACCCTCCCCGCGAACGCCACGATGTCATCGCTCACGTCGCCGTGCTCGATCCCGCAGACGTCGCGCGCTTCGCCGAGCTCGGTGTCATCGCGAACTTCGAGCCCTACTGGGCGCAGTGCGATGCGGTGATGCGCGATCTCACGATCCCGCACCTGGGCCACTCCCGTGAAGGCTGGCAGTATCTCATCGGCTCGGTGCACCGCAGCGGCGCCACCGTCACGTTCGGCAGCGACTGGCCGGTGACGACGCGCGACTGGCGCCCGGCACTCTCGACGGCGATCACGCGCCACAGCCATACCGAACCCGACGCCGACGCCTGGCTGCCTGAAGAACGCATCAGCGCCGGCGCCGCACTCGCCGCCTACACCTCCGGGATCGCCCGACAGGCCCTCGCGACCGATCGCGGCACCCTCGAGGTGGGCCGCGTCGCCGATGCGGCATGGCTCTCGGCCAACCCGCTGACCATCGCCCCGGAGTCCATCGCCGACCTCGTCGTCCACGGCACGTGGCTCGCGGGCGATGTGACCTACTTGAGCGCTTCCCGAACCAGCACCACCCGCACCACCTAACGCCGTTCTCACGACATCGCACGACTCAAAGGAGACCACCGTGAGCGATACGCAAGCCAAACCCCGCCTCAAGCGGGCGCTCGGCCTCACCGGCCTGACCCTCTTCGGGGTCACCTACATGACGGTCATCACCGTCTTCACCACCTACGGCATCGTGAACCAGGTCACCGACGGGCACCTGCCGGCGGCCTACGTCATCGCAGTGATCACCATGCTGTTCACCGCGGCGAGCTACGGCGCAATGGTGCGCAAGTATCCGGTTGCCGGATCGGCCTACACCTATTCGCAGCAGTCCTTCGGCGGCGCCGCCGGCTTCTTGACCGGTTGGGTGATGCTGCTCGACTATCTCTTCATCCCGATGATCAACTTCATGCTCATCGGCATCTACCTGAACACGCAGTTCCCGGCGATCCCGATCTGGGTGTTCACCCTCACCGCTCTCGTCGTCGTACTCGTCTTCAACATCTTGGGCATCACGCTGGTGAACAAGATCAACTTCGTCATCATCGCCCTCTCCGTCGTGCTCGTCGTCGTCTTCGTCGCGCTCGCGTTCAAGCAGTACCTCGGCGGGGATCAGTCGGTCGGCCTGATCGATCCCTTCACGTTCGGCGAGGGAGGCATCGGAGCGATCGCATCGGGAGCGGCGATCCTCGCGCTCTCCTTCCTCGGCTTCGATGCGGTCTCGACGCTGTCGGAGGAAGCGAAGAATCCCCGTCGCGACATTCCTCGCGCGATTCTGCTCGCAACGATGCTCGGCGGCTTCTTCTTCATCCTCGTCTCGTGGGCGGGCGCGCTCGCGTTCAACCCCGATTGGACGACGCTCAGCCCCGAGCAGATCGACGCCGCGGGCACGACCGTGATGGACAGCTTCGGCACGAGCTGGTTCACGGCATTCTTCGTCGCCATCTACGTCGTCGGCGCATTCGGCTCGGGCATGACCGGTCAGGTTTCGGTTTCGCGAATCCTGTACGCGATGGGGCGCGACGGCATGCTGCCGAAACCGCTCTCGCGACTGCACTCCCGCTTCGGCACTCCGGTGATCGCCGCGGTGGTCGTGTCGGTGTTCGCGCTGTCGGCCCTCTTCCTCTCGCTCGACACCGTGGCGTTCATGATCAGCTTCGGTGCACTCGCGGCGTTCGCGATGGTCAACCTCTCGGTCATCCGCACCTACCTCTTCCCGAAGAACGGCAAGCGGCCGGAGGGAGCATGGGCCTGGATCCGCTTCGGAGTCATGCCGTTGATCGGCTTCGCGCTGACGATCTGGCTCTGGAGCTCGCTCGAGGCCCTCACCTGGCTCGTCGGCGGGATCTGGCTGGCCGTCGGCGTTGTCATCATCGCGCTCGTCACCGGCGGCTTCCGCCGGCCCGTGCCGAAGATGGACTTCTCGGAGAGCGATCCGAGCACCGAGCAGATCGATCAGTTGGCGGAGGACTACCCGCTCGACCCGCGGTAAACGTCCCAGGGAATCGCGTATGCGCCGATTCCCTGCCTGCACGCCGACTTCCTACTGACGTACACGCCGTCTCGATAGGGAATCGGCGCGCAGGCAGGGAGTCGGCGGGCGCACGGGCTCACGGGGCGACGACCCGCGACACGCCCGCCCCGGCCGCGTCGCTCTGCTGCTCGGCCCGTTCGCGCTGCTGCGCCCGGAGCCCGAGCAGCATCAGATCGAGCCCCGTCGCGAAGGCCTGATCAGCGGGGCCGCTGCCCGTGTCGGCCGTGCGCCGCTGCCGCTCCTCGTACGCGGCGGCGAACTGGGGCACATCGTCTCGGTCGCCCGCGTGGAGCATGTCTGGAGCGGCTGCGGCGTCGAGCGCCGACCCGAGAATGAACGATTCGAGTGCCACGAGAATATTGAGAGCGTCTGCGCGGTTCCAGCCTTCCCCGATGAGCAGGGCCAGGATGCGCTCGTACGACGGAAACACCTCGGAACTCGGGTCGAACGGCATGACGGCGAGCAGCGCGATCGTCGGCGGATGAGCGGCGAAGGCGTCCCGATACGAACGCGCCCACGCCGCGAGGGCGATATCCCAGGGCTCGCACTCCAACTCCCGCTGCGACACCCGGCCCGCGATCACCTCGCGGATGCCGCGGAAGACGTCTTCCTTGTTCTCCACGTGGTTGTAGAGCGCTGAGGGTCGCACGCCGAGTTCGCGCGCCAGGTCTCGCATGCCGAACCCCTCGCCGTGCTCGTCGAGCAGGTCGAGCGCCGTTTCGACGATCCTGACCCTCGAGAGCACCTGCGTGCTCGGTCGACCCACGCGCCGGCGCACCGGTTCACTCACGTGCATCACTCCTTTGTCGACGCTTCGCGGCGCGGGCCAGTGCACCTGACTCGCGTTTCCGACGATCTCCGTCTAGTCTAATCAGGTCAAAAAGAACCGCGTTCATTTTGGTCGCCGTTCCGCAGACGGAATCGGCGCACGACACCGGCATCAGCCGCCACATCACAGGAGATTCAGTGAGCGAAGCAACCGGGGCGCACTTGAAGCGCACGCTCGGCCCCATCACCCTCACGCTGTTCGGGCTTTCGTACATGGCGGTCGGCACCGTCTTCACCACCTACGGCATCGTGAACCAGCTCACCGAGGGCCACCTCGTCGATTCGTACATCGTCGCTCTCGTCGTCATGCTCTTCACCGCGGCGAGCTACGCAGCGATGGTGCGCCGCTATCCCGTCGCAGGATCGGCCTACACGTATTCCCAGCAGGCCTTCGGCGGCACCACCGGCTTCCTCACCGGCTGGGTGCTCATGCTCGACTACCTCTTCATCCCGATGATCAACTTCCTGATTCTCGGGCTCTACGTCAGCACGCAGTTCCCCAGCGTCCCGACGTGGATCTTCACGCTCGCGGCCCTCATCGCCGTGTTCGTATTCAACGTGCTCGGCATCTCGCTCGTCGGCAAGATCAACACCGTGATCGTCGTCGTCTCGCTCGCCGCGGTCATCGTCTTCGCGATCCTCGCCATCAAGACCGCGATCAATGACCCGAATGCGCCCTCGTTGCTCGAGCCGTTCATTCCAGGCTCCGTCGGCTACAGCCCGATCTTCACGGGCGCCGCCATCCTCGCGCTCTCGTTCCTCGGCTTCGACGCCGTATCGACCCTCTCAGAAGAGGCGAAGAACCCTCGTCGCGACATCCCCCGCGCCATCATGCTCACGACGATCATCGGCGGTCTCATCTTCATCGTCGTCTCGTACCTCGGCGCACGCGCGTACTACCTCGACGACTGGAGCACTGCGTCGACCGAACTGCTCGACGCGGCGGGCGCCGTACTCTTCGGCCACGTCGGCGGCGACCTGCTCGCGGCGATCTTCGTGATCATCACCGTCGCCGGCTGCTTCGGATCGGGCCTTGCGGGCCAGGTCGCGGTATCGCGCATCCTCTACTCGATGGGCCGCGACGGCATCCTCCCCAAGCCGCTCGGCATCCTCTCGAAGCGCTTCGGCACCCCCATCGTCGCTGCGACCACCGTTTCCGTCGTCGCACTCGCGAGCCTCTTCGTGAGCCTCGACCAGGCGGCATTCATGATCAGCTTCGGTGCGCTCGCGGCATTCGCCATGGTCAACCTCTCGGTGATCCGCACGTACCTCTTCCCGAAGGGCGGCCGCACCGAGCCCGTCTCGGCGTGGGGCTGGTTCCGATACGGCGTCATTCCCCTCGTCGGCTTTGGGCTCACCATCTGGCTGTGGACCTCGCTCGAGGGCCTCACCTGGATCATCGGCGGCATCTGGATGCTCATCGGCGTCGCGATTCTCGCGCTGAAGACCGGCTTCTTCCGCAAGCCGGTGCCGAAGCTCAATTTCTCGGAGGAGATCCCGTCGACCCAAACGATCGACGCCCTCTCCGCCGAGTACCCGCTCGACGCCGCAGAGGCCCGTACCGAGCGCTGACCGATGCCCGGGGGTGCTGAGCAACCGCGGCACCCCCGTCCGCGCGTTCTTCTCACCCGACTTTCCGGAGGCCCCCGTGTCGACCATCCTGTACCGCAACGCCGTCGTCTTCACCGCCGATCCCACCCCCGAGCAGCCCACCCCGATCGCCGAGGCCTTCGCCGTGGAGCAGGGGCGCTTCGTCGCCGTCGGCTCGATCGACGACGTGCGCACGGCAGTGGGGGGCGTCACTGGCGGCGCCGGATCGCGCGAGGTCGTCGAGGTCGACCTCGAGGGGCGGTTCGTCGCTCCCGGCTTCATCGATTCGCACACGCACCTCGTCGGGTTCGGCGAGTCGCTCGCCCGTGTGCAGCTGCGCGACTGCGCCACGCTTGATGAGATGCACGAGCGCCTCCTCGCCGCCCGAGCGGCCGACCCGTCCGCGGCGCGAGTGCTCGGTAGCGGCTGGCTGTTCGACGCGATCTCCGATGGTCTCCCGACCGCCGAGATGCTCGATCGGGTGCTTCCCGACGTTCCCGTGTACCTCGATGCCAATGACTTCCATTCGGTCTGGGTGAACAGCGCGGCGCTTCGAGAGATGGGCATCACGCGCGACACCCCGAATCCCGTCGGAGGCGAGATCGTGCGCGATGCAGCCGGAGACGCGACCGGACTGCTGCTCGAAACCGCCGGCACCCAGTACGCCTCCGCCTTCCTGCTCTCCCAGACCACCGAAGCGGATGTCGTCGCCGCTCTCGACCGCGCATTCGCGAGTTATCTCGAAGCCGGCGTGACCAGAGCCACCGAGATGTCGCTGAACGCCGCCGAGGTCGACGGTGTGCACGCGATCATCGCCCGAGACGGGCGCCTCCCCTTCCCGATCACCGCGCACTGGATTCTCGAGCCGACGGGAGACACCGCGCGCGACGTCGCCGGTGCCGATCGCATCGCGGCCCTCCGCGACGAGATCGCCTCGGGGCCGGCCGCCGACTGGCTGCGCATCGCGGGGGTGAAATTCATCATGGACGGCGTCATCGACGCGTGCACCGCCACGATGCTCGCGCCCTACGCGAACGGAAGCAACGCCGAGCCGATCTGGACCGCGGAGCGCATCCTCCCCGTCGCCGAGGCCGCAGATCGGGCCGGCCTGCAGATTGCGATGCACGCGATCGGCGACCGCACGAGCCAGATCGCCCTCGACGTCGTCGAGCACTGCGTACGCGTCAACGGGCCGCGCGCCCGTCGCCACCGCATCGAGCACCTCGAGAGCGTCGCCGACGACACCATCACCCGGATGGGCGAGCTCGGCGTCATCGCGTCGATGCAGCCCGTGCACTGCGATCCGGCGGTGCTCGACAATTGGAAGGCGCAGCTCGGCGACGAGCGGCAAGAACTCGGCTTCCCCTGGCAGAAGTTCCGAGCAGCCGGCGTCGACATCACGCTCGGCACCGACGCTCCGACCGCGCCGCACGAGGCGATCCCGAACCTCTACATCGCGCTCACCGGTGCCTCGGTGCTCGCGCCCGAACGCGCTCCGTATCATCCGGAGCGGGCGTTCACTCCCGCCGACGCGCTCACGGCGATCACCGCGGGCGGCGCGTTCGCCGGCGAGATGGACGGCACGACGGGCCGGATCCGACCGGGCCTGAGCGCCGACTTCATCGTGCTCGACGTGAACCCGCTCGAGGCGAGCCCCGAGGCCCTGCTCGAGTCGCGCGTGCGCAGCACCACCGTGCTCGGTGAGGAACTGCACCGCGCCGGGTGATCCTGCGCCCGCGTCTTACCTGAGGTGCTCGACGTCGCCGGCCGAGACGATGAGTTCACCGCCGGTGGGCAGGTCGACGACGAGCGATCCGTCGTCCGCAAGCGCACGAGCACGCCCGTCGACGATCTCTCCGCCGGGCAGGTGCACACGCACCTCGGTGCCGAGGGTGAGCGAGTGCCGGGCGACCCGCGCTCGCACGGCGCCGGGATTATCGGCGGCGAGACGCACGAGCCGCAGCAGCTCGCTCGCGTAGTCGGCGAGCACTCGGTCGGCGAGGTCTGCCCCTGCGGCATCGGCGAGGCTCTCGGCGCCGCCGGTATCCGCTCCCGCTGCGAGCAGCGACGACGCCCGATCGGTCGGCAGCTCCCATTCGGGAATCAGCAGATTGATGCCGGTGCCGACGATGACGGTCTGGCCACTCGGGGCCCCGCCCGGCAGCAGTTCGCACAGAATGCCGCACAGCTTCCTGCCCGGTCTCCCGGCGACCGCGTCCTGCTCATCGCGCACGTGCACGTCGTTCGGCCACTTCACCCCGACGCGCTTTGCCTCGCCACCCGCCTGAGCGGCAGCGGCCGAGAAATAGGGCTGCAGAGCGGTGGCGATAGCCGAGCCGGCGAGCAGAGGCAGCCAGCTGACGCCCAGCCCGGCCGCGCCGAACCCGCGCACCAGCAGCGACGCCGCGATCGAGGTGTTCGGCGGCATCACCCAGCCGCGGTCAAGGCGTCCCCGACCAGCGGTCTGATCGCTCGTCACCACCAGGGTGCCGTGCGGCACGGACCCCTCACCGAGGCCCCCCTCCTCCGTCACCAGTTCACGAAGCTCAGCGTTGGTCGACGGCGACGTCGCACGCCACCTGACGTCGGGCAGCGTCGCGCGCGTACGAAGAAGCTCCATGAGCTTTACGTTAGCGCCTCGAATTCGTTGGACCCGGGCACCCGCAGGCGAATACACTCCGACTGTGGAGCATTCAGGCGTATCTTCCCGACCGCATCCCCGGCAGCACCGGCGCCCGCGTCGCTTCGGGCGCTGGTGGCTCGGAGCGGTGATGGGCGCGGGTCTCCTGGCCATCGGAGCGTCGAGCGCTGCTGCGGTCGGTCCAGGTTCCCTCGGCACCGAGTACGTGACCGACGCCGTCGACGTGCTCGACCCCGCCGAGGAGCAGGCGGCGAACGACCGCCTCGCCGAGGCCTTCGACGCGACGGGGCTCGACCTCTTCGTGGTGTACGTGGACGAATTCACCGATCCGGCTGACCGGATCGCGTGGGCCGACGAGACCGCACAGCGCAATGGTCTCGGAGATACGCAGTATCTGCTCGCGGTCGCGACCGAAGGGCGCCAGTACTACATCTCGTCCCCCGAGAATGGTTCGCTGAGCAACGATGCGCTCGATCGCATCGAAGCCGAGCTGGTTCCCGAACTCCGTGACGAGGACTGGGCGGGAACGATCACGGCAGCTGCAGAGCAGCTCGAAGCGGAGGAAGCGGCGCCCGGCCGCAACATCGCGGTCGCTGCGGGCATCGGCGCCGGAGTACTGGGTCTCGGCGGCGCCGCGTTCGGCATCGCGCGCGCGGTGCGCAAGCGACGCACCGCGGCGGCCGTCGAGCAAGATCTCGCTCAGCTCGAGCGCACCTCGGGTTCGGCGCTCGTCGCCGCGGATGACGCGGTGAAGAGCAGCGCACAGGAGCTCGAGTTCGCTCGCGCCCAATTCGGAGACGCGGCGGTCGTGGCGTACGCCACGTCGATCGAGTCGGCGCGCGCCCGACTGCTCGAAGCCTTCGCGCTGCGTCAGCAACTCGACGATGCGACCCCCGACACTGATGCCCAGCGACGGGAATGGCTGCAGCGCGTCATTGAGCTCTGCGCCTCGGTCGACGACGAGCTCGACGCGCAATCGGAATCGTTCGAGCGGTTGCGGGCGATCGAGCAGAACGCACCGGGTGCGCTCGCCTCGGCGGCCGCTCGCCGGGAGCAGGTGGCCGCACAGGCTGCGCAAACCGCTGCGGAGATCGCCCGCCTCGCCGCGACGTTCGCGCCTGAAGAGCTCACCGCCCTCGAAGGCGCCCCGCAGCAGGCGGAGGCCCTCCTCGACTTCGCCGCGGAGCGGGAGAACACCGCGGCATCCGCGCTCGGCGCCACGCCACCGGAGTCCGGCGCCGCCGCAGTGTCGATTCGCGAGGCAGAGGCGGCGATCGCCCAGGCCGAGACGATCCACCAGACCATCGCTGCGCGCGGCCAGGAACTCGCCGGCGTCGAAGCACGATGCGCCGAGCTGATCAGCGAGTTGGAAGCCGACGTCGCGGCAGCCCAGTCGGTCCCGGATGCGAATGGCACCGTCGTGGGGGCCATCGCCGCGACACGGGAGCGCATCGCCGAAGCACGGCACGATCTCTCAGGTGCCGATCGCCGACCGTCGCGCGCCGTCGCTGCCCTCGAAGCCGCGAACGCACACATCGACGGTGTCGTGCAGTCCGCTCAACAGGCGGCGCGCGCGCGACAACTCCTCGACGCGCAACTCACCCAGGCGGATGGCGACGTGCGCCAGGCCGAGTCCTTCATCGAGGCACGGCGCGGAGCAGTCGGCTCGACCGCGCGCACTCGGGCCTCCGAAGCACGGGCAGCGCTCTCCCGTGCCGCGGCCGCGCGTGGCACCGACCCCGCCGCTGGGCTGTCAGAGGCGCAACGCGCGAGCCAGCTCGCCCACCAATCACTCTCCGCCGCTCAATCCGACGTCTCCGGCTTCGGGTACGGAGGCAGAAGTCCGTCGTCGTCGGGCGACCTCGCGGCCGTGCTCGGCGGAATCCTCGGCAGCAGCGGTGGAGGCTCAGGCTTCGGTGGCTCGGGCGGCGGCTTCTGGAGCAGCGGCTCGGGAGGCTCCTGGGGCGGCGGTTCCTCGCGCCGCTCGGGCGGCTCGTCTCGTCGCTCGGGCGGATCCTCGCGCCGCTCGGGCGGCTCGTCTCGCCGTTCCCGTGGTGGACGGTCGGGCCGCAGCGGCGGCGGTCGCTTCTAACTCGGCGCTTCCCCAGTACTGATCTCTACACTCAATCCAAACCGCTCCGCTGAAAGGAACTCACATGTCGAAGCAGTCCATCCTCGGGCGCATCACCACCCTCGTTCGCGCGAACGTCAATTCGATGCTCGACTCGGCCGAAGACCCCGAGAAGATGATCGACCAGCTGATCCGCGATTTCTCCACCAACATCTCGGACGCCGAGACGGCCATCGCGGAGACGATCGGCAACCTGCGTCTGCTCGAGCAGGATTACGACGAAGACGTGCGCACCGCGCGAGAGTGGGAGCGCAAGGCGATCGCGGCGAGCTCGAAGGCCGACGAGCTGCGCGGCGCCGGCAACTCCGTGGACGCCGACAAGTTCGACAACCTCGCGAAGGTTGCGCTGCAGCGCCAGATCACCGAGGAGAACGAAGCACGCGCCGCCGAGCCCACCATCGCCGCGCAGCGCGAGGTCACCGCGAAGCTCAAGGACGGCCTCAACGGCATGCGCGTGAAGCTGCAGCAGCTGCAGACGAAGCGCTCCGAGCTCGTCGCGCGCGCCAAGACGGCTGAAGCGCAGAACCGCGTTGCCGATGCCGTGAAGTCGATCGACGTGCTCGACCCGACGAGCGACCTGGGCCGCTTCGAAGACAAGATTCGTCGGCAGGAGGCTCTTGCCCGCGGCAAGCAGGAGATCGCGGCGTCGACGCTCGACTCGCAGTTCAACGAGCTCGAGAACTTCGAGGCGGTCACCGAGGTCGAGGCGCGGCTCGCTGCGCTGAAGGCCGGGCGGAGCCCGCAGGCCCTCGAGCAGTAACCACTCCCGGGTGTGACGAGCGGAGCGGGCCCATGGGGGAACGCTCCGCTCTTCCCATCGCCCGCAACCATCGCACGCAGCCATCGCACGCAGCCATCGCACGCAGCAGACAGGACACACCGTGGCATTTTGGGGACGCCGAGACCGTGAATCGCAGGAGCGACAGGATGCCTCCGACGCGCAGCAGTCGCAACGTGCACGTAGCGCGATCGTCGCCGCTGACGAGCGCATCAGGGCGACCGGCGACGAGCTGGCGTTCGCGACGGCGGAACTCGGCGAAGACGCCACGGCCGAGCTGAAGGTCGGGCTCGACTCGGTGCGCGAGCACCTGAGCGAGGCCTTCCAGCTGCATCAGCTCAACCACGACCACATCCCCGACACGCCCGACGAGGTGCGCACCCGCAACGCGCGCATCCTGCAACTGTGCGAGTGGGCCGAGTCCGTGCTCGACGAACGCACGGCGGCGTTGCAGTCACGCGTCGAGCGCGCCCGCCGCGCGCCCGAGATGGTGCAGCGCGTGCGCGCGGATGCCGCAGCTCTGCGGGCGCGCGTTCCCGACGCTCAGCGCGCCGCGGCGCGGCTGGCCGAGCGCTACAGCCCCTCGGCGCTGCAACGCGTTCGCCTCCACTCCGAAGACGTGGAGCAGCTGCTCGATTTCGCCGAGCACTCTGCCGACCTCTCAGATCGTCGGCGCTCCGCCGGAGCCCTTGCCGACGCGAACCTCGCGCTCGAGACCGCGACCGAGACCGTGCGCCGCGCCGCCTCGATTCTCGACGGCGTCGACAGCTTCGAGATCGAGGCCCTGCGTGCGCAGAACACGCTCGCCGATGTCATCGACGACTCGCGCGGTGACATCGCCTCTGCGCGCACCGAGCCCCGCAACGAGGCCGTCGACGCCGCGATCGAGCGCCTCGAACAGGCGCTCGCCGAGGTGAGTGCCGGCCGACAGCGCGACCCGTTCGCCGACCTCGCACTCGTCTCTTCCGCGAACTCCGCACTCGACGCCGCCCGCGCTCGCGCGGCGAAGCCCGTCCCTTCGGCGGCGCAGGTGCAACACGGGGTGTCCGCTGCCGACCACGCCATCGGCATTGCGGCGAGCCTCATCGAGGGACACCGGGGCTGGATCGGCGCTGACGCGCGCACGCGTCTCGCCGAAGCGCGACGCCACCGCAGCGAGATCTCAGCGATGCCCGAAACCGAAGACACGCGCGAGTCGGTGCTGCAGCTCGCACGCCGCGCGTCCGACCTCGCCGACGAGTCGCTGCGGCTCGCGCAGCGGGATATCGATTCCTCCCGCCCTGACAACGACGACTGGGGCTGGGGCGGCGGCAACGGAGGCGGTGGCGGCGGCCCGTGGGGTGGCGGCGGCCGGGGACGAGGCGGTGGCGGCGGAGGCGGCGTACTGGGGCCCGTGATCGGCGGCGTATTGCTCGGCGGGCTGTTGGGCGACATCTTCGATTGATTCGTAGGAATCACACCAAGGAGTTTCGATTCCATTGGAGAGGTTCGGAGGGTGACGGAATGTGCGCCGCGCTAGGCTGGCAGGCGTGACTGCAGAGAACATCGCACCCGCGACGACCGCCGACCGCATCGCGGATCATCGCCGCAAGTACCAGGAAGCCGTGGGTGATCGCGATGCCGCGGCCGCCGCGAAGCAGCACGCGCGGGGCAAGATGACCGCCCGCGAACGCATCGCCGCGCTGCTCGATGCCGGCTCGTTCGTCGAGTTCGACAAGTTCGTGAAGCACCGCTCGCAGGGCTTCGGCATGGAGCAGTCTCACCCGTTCGGCGACTCCGTAGTCACCGGCGCGGGAACGATCCACGGCCGCCAGGTCGTCGTGTACTCGCAGGACTTCACCACATTCGGTGGGTCTCTCGGCGAGGTCGCCGGCGAGAAGATCGTCAAGGCAATGGAGTTCGCGCTGAAGACCGGCGCTCCCGTGCTCGGTATCCTCGACTCCGGCGGAGCACGCATCCAGGAAGGCGTCGTCGCGCTCTCCAAGTACGCGAGCATCTTCCGGCTCAACACCATGTGCTCGGGAGTGATCCCGCAGATCTCCATCGTGATGGGCCCGTCGGCCGGCGGCGCCGTGTACTCCCCCGCACTGACCGACTTCGTGATCATGGTCGACAAGACCAGCCACATGTTCGTCACCGGCCCCGACGTGATCAAGACCGTCACCGGCGAAGAGGTCGGCTTCGAAGAGCTCGGCGGCGCGCTCACGCACAATAAGACGAGCGGCGTCTCCCACTACCTGGCGAGCGACGAGCACGACGCGCTCGATTACGCACGCGCGCTCATCAGCTACCTCCCCGATAACAACCTGGCTGAAGCGCCGATCTACGACACCGATACCGCGCTCGAGATCACCGACGCGGATCGTCGCCTGAACACCCTGATTCCCGACAGCGCGAACCAGCCCTACGACATGCAGACCGTCATCGGCGCGATTCTCGACGGCGGCGACTTCCTCGAAGTGCAACCGCTGTTCGCACCCAACATGCTCATCGGATTCGGTCGGGTTGAGGGACGCACGGTCGGCATCGTCGCGAACCAGCCGAACCAGATGGCTGGCACCCTCAACATCGATGCGAGCGAGAAGGCCGCGCGCTTCGTGCGGTTCTGCGACGCGTTCTCCATCCCGATCCTCACCCTCGTCGATGTGCCGGGGTATCTGCCCGGCACCGACCAGGAGTTCCAGGGCGTCATTCGTCGCGGCGCCAAGCTGCTCTACGCCTACGCAGAGGCGACGGTGCCGCTCGTCACCATCATCACTCGCAAGGCCTACGGCGGCGCGTACATCGTGATGGGATCGAAGCAGATGGGTGCCGACTTCAACATCGCGTGGCCCACCGCCGAGATCGCCGTCATGGGTGGCGCGGGAGCGGTGAACATCCTGTACCGCAAGGAGCTCGCCGCGGCGGCCGAGCGCGGCGACGACGTCGAGGCCCTGCGCGCCGAGCTCACGGCGAAGTACACCGCCGATGTGACCTCTCCCTTCCTGGCTGCGGAGCGCGGCGAGCTCGACAATGTGCTCGAGCCCGCAGGCAGCCGCCTCGCCGTGATCAAGGCACTTCGCGGCCTGCGCGGCAAGCGCACCGAGCAGCCCGCGAAGAAGCACGGCAACATTCCGCTGTGACCGCGCGGTCCCAGAGCACGAGCATCGAGAGCGAGCACCCCGTGGCCAAGCACGCTGCACGACCCACCGACGTCGAGAGCGACGGCGATGGGTCGATCCTGCCCCCCGACGCAGCCGCGCGCGACGCTGCGAAGCGCGACACCGCGCTCGAAGACGTGCTGCACGGCGACGACATCCGTTTCATCACGCGAGAGGTCGACAGCGCCGAGCGCGCCGCAGTCATCGCGGTGCTCACGCAGGTACGAGCCGAGGAATCGGATCAGGTCAAACGAGTCGCCCGGCGCGACCGAGAGCCGTGGGCGCGCTCCCAGCGTGTTCCCGACAGCATCTTCGATCTGCTCGCCGAAGCCTGACACGCACGCCCCGACACAGCTCTCGCCAGTCGCGCAGGCAGTTGTAGGGTGGCGGGTATGCCGCGAACCGTTGCCGACGCCGAAGGCGAACTCCGTGCACTCCTGAGCCGGAGCATCGCCGTGACCTACGAGCCGCAGGCGCCCCCCAGCGATCGGCCGCTCCGGCGGTCGGCCGTGCTGATTCTGTTCGGGGCGCTCGACCGCCGCCCGGCCGAGCACGGCGCTCGCACGGTGCCGCCCGAGCTCGACGTGCTGCTGACGCGGCGGGCCGACGGCATGCGGCATCACGCGGGCCAGATCGCCTTCCCCGGTGGCGGCGCGGAGCCGGGCGATCGCAATGCCGCCGACACGGCGCTGCGCGAAGCATCGGAGGAAACGGGGGTCGACCCCGCAGGTGTCGAGGTACTCGGGTCGCTCCAGCCCGTGCACATCCCGGTGAGCAACAACCTCGTGACTCCGGTGGTGGGCTGGTGGCGCCGCGCCAGCGCCGTCGCCGCCGATCACGCGGAGTCGGTCGAGGTGTTCCGCGCCCCCGTCGCCGAGATGCTCGACCCGGCCGCGCGCGGCACGTCCGTGCTGCGACACGAGGCGACGACGTATCGTGGAGCGGCGTTCGCGCTCGGCCCGCACCTCGGAGGCCATCTCGTGTGGGGGTTCACCGGGATGACCCTCGCGAGCCTCTTCGACGAGCTCGGCTGGTCGGTGCCGTGGAATCCCCGGCAGGAGTTCCCGGTCGCCCCGTAGCGGCTGGCCGCCCGTCGGGTGGACGGGCCTAGGCGTGCGTCGCCGCGTCCTCGGGGAAGACGGTGGCGGTGTCGCCGAGTTGCACGGCCAGGGCCGTCGCCTGCGCGGCGTCTTCGAGGTTGAGTGCTCGCCGGTACGCCATCTGCACGGTGTCGGCGACCACGGAGCATCCGTGGTGCTGCATGACGACGCAGTTGTGATCGCGCAGCGCCTCCGCGGCCGTGTCGGCGAGCTCATTCGTGCCGTTGTGGTAGAACGGCACGACGGCGATCTCGCCGAGGTAGTACGCGTGGTCGAGGGTGAGCCTGCGAATCGGGGTGCCGACGCTCGCCAGCACCACGGCCGTTCGCGGATGGAGATGCAGCACGCACTCCGCGTCGGGTCGCGCGAGGTAGGCGCGATGGTGCAGCTTCCACTCGCTCGAGGGGCGCGGCCCACCAAGCGCTGCGTCCCCCGACTCGGAGGCATCGAGCGAGAGTACCGCGAAATCTTCGGGGGTGAGGCGGTCGAGCCAGGTGCCCGACGCGGTGACCACGAACTCGCGATCCGAGATGCGGGCCGAGAGGTTGCCGGCGCTCGCAAGCACCAGCCCGCGGCCGACCGCATCGCGGCCGACGTCGATCAATTCGGCGACGAGGCGGTCTCGATCGCGCAGCTGCTCACTCATGGGTCGTTCCTCCGGTCAATGCACGATAGGTGGTGACGGCCTGCTGGTCGCTGAGCGAGGCGACGTAGTCGAGGATCGCGCGACTGCGCCCCTGTCGGCGCATACCCGCGTCGCTCGTGTCGCCCATCAACAGCTCGGGGCGGTCCCGGCGCACCGCGAAGCCCGCGTCGGTGGCCTCATCAGCCCATTCCAGCAGTCTGCGCGGCGCGCGCCCGGCGTCGTCGGGGTCGGCGAGCCAGGCATCGAACCCGAGCGCGAGCTGTTCGACCATCCGTGCTCGTCCGCGCTGCGGCTGCCCGAGCTCCGGGCGCTCGAGCACGAAGTGCGCGTGCACGAACTTGAGCACCATCACCTCGTGCCACGCCTGCGTGTTCAGCCGCACGTGACCGCTGCGCACGTGCGGGTGCTCCTCCACCACGATCGAGGTGCGCAGGTGGTCGATCCAGCGCCGGGTGAAGTCGGAGACCGATCGCTCGCTGTCGATGCCGCCGTCGTAGGGGGCCGAGAGCAGGGATTCCCCCACTTCTTCGCTCACCCGGCGCACGGCGGCGCGGAACGCGTCGCGATCCGCGATCCAGGCGTCTTTGGCGTGCAGCCTGCGCCACAGCAGCTCGAGCGAGCGCCCCGGAGTGCGCCACGCCGAGGCGACCGCGTCGTCGCTCTCGGTCGCCAGCGCTCCGGCGTGATCGAGCCAGGCGCGAAACTCCCCGGCGATCGAGGACTGCTGCAGCACCCCTGCCCGAGTAAAGTCGTCGAGGTCGTGCACGGCGTAGGCGATGTCGTCGGCGAGGTCCATCACCGCGCATTCGACCGTCTGCACACCGTCCGCGATATGGGTGAACGGAGCGAGCGCCGTCTCCATATCCACAGCGTCGAGTGCATATACCGAGAACTTCTCGGCCCCGCCGTCGACGTCGACCCCGACGCCGCGCGGGCGATCCGGCGCCGGCCGCTCACTCGTGGAGATGCCTACCCAAGCACCTCGGGTCCACGGATACTTCAACGTCGCCGCACGCGTGGCCGCCGTCAGGTTGAGACCGGGAAAGTCGCGCCCGAGCGTGTCGAGCTGGGTGAGGATGCGGAAGCTTTGCGCGTTGCCCTCGAAGCCCTCGGCCAATCCCAATCGTTCGCGGGCGACTCGGTCGAGCACCCGCTCGCCGAGATGGCCGAACGGCGGGTGGCCGAGGTCGTGAGCGTGTGCTGCCGCCTGAGCGACGATCGTGTCGCAGCCGCCGAGGCGCGCGATGATCGCCCCGACCGCGTCGTCTTCGCTGCGACCACCGCGCACGAACTCCGCGTGCTGGGCCGCCCGCCCCGCGAGTTGAGCCGCGATCACTCGGGCGACAGCGCTCACCTTCAGCGAGTGGGTGAGGCGGTTGTGCATCACGGGCCCGACGCCCGTCTGCGGCACGACCTGCGTCACGTCTGAGAGTCGGGCGAAGTACGACGAGAATCGGATGCGCTCGAGGTCCACGCGATACTCCTGCGGCTCGGCCGCGGCTCCGTCGACATCGGCCGGCCACTGCGAATCGGCGATGCCGGCCGGGCGGTGCTGCGAAGATACGTGCTCCACATAGCGTCTGCCTTCTCGTCCGGCCCCCGTTCCCTGCATGACACTCATTCAAGCACGCACCGCGCCGCTACACTGAGCGCAACGGCGAAAGGGGTCATCCATGAGCGGCGCACGGCGATCCTCGAGCGACGGTCGATCCTCCGCCGAATCGGCTGATGAGTCGGCGAGTGAGCACGTGAGCGCGACAAATCGCACCCGAGCCGAGAACATCCCGGCGATTGAGCGAGCTTCGGGGCGCGAGTGGAGCGCCTGGGTGTCGTTGTTCGAAGCGCAGGGCGCCCCGACGCTGACCCACCCCGAGATCGCGAAGATCGCTCGCGCGGCGCTCACCGACGACCTCCGCAATCCTGAGTGGTGGGCGCAGGCCATCGCGATCGCCTACGAGCAGCACGCCGGGCTGCGCGTTCCCGGGCAGTCGTCCACGGGCACGTACCGCGTCAGCGCGAGCCGCACCTTGCCGCTCGATCGCGACGCCGCCATCGAGGCCTGGGCGACGGCGCACGGCTCTCGATCCGAGCATCTCGGCCACGCCCCGACCGAACCCCGAACGTCGCGCACCGAGAAGCGCAGCTTCTGGCGGTTCGGGCTCGAGGGCGCGGGCAAGGTCGAGGTGTCGGCAACGCCGAAGGGTGAGAAGGTGGTGCTCGCGGTCAGCCAGGAGGGCCTGGCCGACGGCGAGGGCATCGAAGCCTGGCGAGCGCACTGGAAGTCGCTGCTCGCAGCGCTCTGACGTCGATGGAACATTCTGGGAAGAGAGAAGAGCAGTATGGCCGCTGAACGCATCGGCATCGTGTGGAACCCCTCAAAGGTCGCGGAGCGCGAGATTCGCGCGGCGTGGGATGCGGCCGCATCCAGCGTCAGCGGCCCGTTGCCCGAAGACCTGTGGTTCGAGTCGGCTCCAGAAGATGCGGGCCGCAAAGCCACCGCGGCCGCGGTGGGCCGGGGATGCGATGTCGTGATCGCCGCCGGCGGCGACGGCACGGTGCGAGCGGTGGCAGAGGCCCTCGGCGATTCCGGATCACCCCTCGCCGAACTCGGTGTCGTGCCTCTGGGTACGGGCAACCTCCTCGCCCGCAATCTCGGCATACCGCTCGGCAACCCGCGCGCGGCGTTCGCTCGCGTGCTGACGCAGCACGCCTCGCCGCTCGATCTCGGCCGAGTGACGTTCACGAACGCTGCTGGCGTCGAAGAGCGACACGGCTTCGTCGTCATGGTCGGCTTCGGCATCGACGCGCAAATGATCGTCGAAACCGACGACGAGCTCAAGGCGAAAGCGGGCTGGCTCGCCTACGTCGAGTCGCTCGGCCGGGCGGCATCGGGGGCCGCGGTCGTCGAGTTCTCGCTCACCATCGATGACGCTGCGCCCGAGACGGTCGAAGCGCACACGCTGCTCATCGCGAACTGCGGGTCCATTCAGGGCGGCATCACGCTTCTGCCCGACGCGCAGCCCGACGACGGATCGCTCGATCTGCTCGTGCTTCGCGCCGACGGCGTGGCCGCGTGGCTCGAGACGATGCACAATCTCGTGTGGCAGAACGGGCTGAAGCGGATACTCACGCGCGCCGAGTCGGCCGAGAGCACCGAGGCGATCGAGCACCTCACGGCGAAGTCGCTCTCGGTCGAGCTGCCGGCGCCACTTGCGTTCGAGGTCGACGGCGATGACGTGGGCGAGGTCACCGCCTTCACCGCGGAAATCTTGCCCGGCGCGTTGCGCCTGCGTTGATCCCCGGCGCGTTGCGCCTGCGCTGATCCCCGGCGATCACCATGTTTCCCAGCTTCTTCACCGGGTTCCCCGGGGGCGCTCATGGCCGCCGCTGCCATGGTTGAAGTTCATCGACCGCAGCGCTCGGGTGCACCCCTTCGCTACAGCCCCGGGAGTCACCGTGAAGAAGTCATCGAAGATACTCATCGGCGTGGGAGCGGGGGCGCTGGCTCTCGCGGCGGCTGCCGCCATCGCCGGACCGATGATCTATCGAGATCTGATCGCCGCACCGGCCGCAGACGCCCCGTCGCTGACGTCGGAGGAGACGGGCGAGGAAGACGAGAGCACGA
Source organism: Leucobacter sp. NPDC077196 (assembly GCF_040687075.1). Lineage (NCBI taxonomy): Bacteria > Bacillati > Actinomycetota > Actinomycetes > Micrococcales > Microbacteriaceae > Leucobacter > Leucobacter sp. NPDC077196. The sequence continues at coordinate 70,073 of NZ_JBFBML010000002.1, read as the reverse complement.
GTGACGCCGCCGCCGGCGCCGAGATCGACCCCGGCTCGCTCGTCGGCACCTGGTCCGTCGCGGAAGACTCCGAGGCAGGCTACCGCGTCGACGAGGTGCTCAACGGCACTGATGTTACGGTGACCGGGCGCACAGACGATGTCACCGGCACCTTCACCATCGGTGAGAGCGGGCTCACGCTCGAGTCCGCCGAACTCGTGGTCGACGTCGCATCCATCGAGACCGACAGCAGCAATCGAGACGAGTACTTCCGCAGCGAGGCATTGCGCACGGACGAGTTCCCCAAGGCCACCTTCGCGCTGAGCGAGCCGGTGACCCTCGAGAGCGCACCGGCGTCGGGCGACGTCGTGCAGACCGAGGCGACCGGTGAACTCACGATCGCCGGCACGACGCAGACCGTTACCGCCGAGATCGAACTGCGCAGCGACGGCGAGACTGCTGAGATCGCCGGCTCGATCCCGATCACCTTCTCGGATTTCGGCGTTGAGGCACCGAGTCTCGGATTCGTATCGGTCGAAGACAGTGGGGCGGTCGAGTTTCAGCTCACCGCAGGTCGGCCGTAGCGGCAGTCAGCCGTCCGCGAGTTCCCGCGCGGCCTTCGAGAGCTTGCGCAGACGCGTGCGGCGTCGGCGGCGCTCGGGCAGCATCGACCGCATCTCTTCGAGCTTTCCGAAACAGAGCAGCCGGTCCTCGGCTTCGAGCACGATGCTCTTGCGCGGGTTCGGGATCACCTGCACGCCTCGATGCAGCGTCAGCACAGTGACGTCCCGATCCCAGAGACCGAGTTCACCGAGCGTCTTGCCGACATATTCCGATCCGTGCATGGTCAGCTCGGCAACGCCGTACGCGGTCGAAACGCTGAGTCGCTGCCGCAGGTCGATCTCGGGGAAGTTCACCTGGTTGGCGATGAAGTCGATGATCGCGCCCGCGATGTCGAGCCCGGTCGCGCTCTCGATGCCCTGCAGGCCCGGTGAGGAGTTGACCTCCATCACGAGCGGGCCCTCTTCGCCCTCGAGCATGTCAACACCTGCGACCCGCAGTCCCATGATCTGCGCGGCGCGCACTGCGGTCTGCTCGTAGACCGAGTCGAGTTGCACGGGCTCGACCGTGCCGCCACGGTGCACATTCGACCGAAACTCGTCGCCGCCCGCGGTGCGTCGCATGGCAGCGACCACGCGATCGCCGATCACGAGGGCGCGCACGTCGCGACCGCGGCTTTCTGAGACGAAGCGCTGGATGAGCACGTTCTGACGCGTGGAGTGCAGAGTCTCGATGATCGCCTCGGCCACCTTCACCTGCGGGGCGAGGATCACGCCGATCCCCTGGGTGCCCTCGAGCAGCTTGATGACGACGGGTGCACCCCCGACGCTCTCGATCGCGGGTCGCACGTCGGCGCGATTGCGCACGAACGCGGTGGCCGGCATCTCGATGTTGTGGCGGGAGAGAATCTGATTGGCGCGCAGCTTGTCGCGCGCATTCGCAATACCGTTCGAGGTGTTCGGCGTGTATACGTCCATCTGCTCGAACTGGCGCACGACGGCCGTGCCGAAGTAGCTGATCGAGCTGCCGATGCGCGGCAGAATGGCGTCGTAGTCGCTGAGCTGCTTGCCCCGATACAGCAGGTCGGGCGCTTCGCCCGCGAGGTCGATCGCAAAACGCAGGGTGTTGAGCACGCGCACCGTGTGCCCGCGTTCGAGCGCAGCCGACTGCAGGCGCTGGGTGGAGTACGCCTGCGGGGCGCGCGAAAGAATCGCGAGTTTCATCGTGATTTCCTGCCAAGATAGATGCGTGACCGTACCCGACCATTCAAGCACTCTCACCGGGTGGCGTGAATGGGTGAAGCTGAATGGCATCGGCGTGCCGTGGATCAAGGCGAAGATCGATACGGGCGCACAGACGTCGGCGATGCACGCGACCGAGATCACCGAGTTCGAACGCTCGGGCGCGCCGTGGGTGCGCTTCCTGGTGCAGCCGTGGCAGGTGACCGACGACGACGCAGTTGAGGTCGAACTGCCGGTGCATGATCGCCGCACCGTGCGCAGCTCGTCTGGTCATGCCCAGCTGCGTCCGGTCGTGCTCATGAAGATCTCTCTCGTGGGCCGCAAGATCGAGGCTGAAGTCACGCTGACGGATCGCGAAGAGATGGTCTTCCGCATGCTCATCGGCCGCGAGGCCCTGCGACAGGGTTTCGTCGTCGATTCGGCCGCGTCGTATCTCGGAGGGCGCCCCTCGCGCGAGACGCGGCGCCGCAATCGCGGGCGCGCCTGAAACGGCTGCGTGATCAGCTTCTTGCCGTGGACTCACCCCAGTACGCTGGTGCCATGAGCGCGCATGATCTCGATCTGATCCCAGCCGGCACGGTATTCACGCCGGCCGAGATCATCCACTACGCCGACCCAGACATGCGGGATCTCGCCCAGGCGATCTCCGACGCCGACCTGCTCATCACCGCGCCCCACTCGACGGCAGCGATTCCAGAGGAACTCGTCGAGTTCCTCTCTCCCGACCTCACGCCCCGTCTGCAGCACGACTTCTCTGATGTCGCTACGGCGGCGGTCGTCAAGCGGTGGGCGGAGATCGACCCGCGCGTGGTTGCCGTCATCAATCCGCATCCGCGGCTCGTGCGCGACGCGAACCGGGCCAAGCCCGTCGACGTGCGTGCAGATCTGCAGCGGGCGATCGAGCGCGTGCGCTCCGCGAGCCCTGGCGATACGGTCGACCTCACCGACGTCGATGCGATCCGGCCCGTGACCTACTCCTCTTTCCCGATTCTCGAGCTCCCCGAAACCGAAGCCGGCCTCGACCGACTCGTCGACGCGTTCTCGCGGGTGGCCGCGCAGGGACTCGAGGTGTACGAGGCGATGCGCGAGGAACTCACCGAGCTTTTCCTCGCGAAGGGTCTCGCTCAGGGCGGCTCATTCACGCGCCTGTCTTTCCACGACTCCATGCACACGACGATGCGTGCCGACGGTGCTCTGAACCTCGACCCGGCAGCTCATGTGGACATGCCGACGGTTGCGACGCTGTCGAATTACGGTGACACAACGGGCGAGCCGCGCAGCCTCTCAGACCGGCTCACGATGGATCCCGACGACTTGCGAAGGCTCGCCGAGGCACACCGTACCGAGTTCGAGGTCGCCGAACCCGAGGCGATTTCACTCAACGACCCCTATCTCGGCAGCCACGAGATCCTCGATGTCGCCGCTCGTTTCGCCCGGGTCGCAGGTGAGACCGCGCCCGCAGATCTGACGCTCGGCGCCGTACAGGTCGAATTCTCCCGCGAGTACCTGATCGGCCCTGAAGCCGTAGACCAGTTGATCGAGCCTGGTGAGTCATGGATCGATGAGGGTCACGAGCGCGTCGAGGTTATTGCGTACGCGTGCAAACGCGCATGGGACGCGTTCCGCGACCGCTCCTAGGCGTCCCGCTGCAGAGTGCCGATCTCAGCGCCCTCGCTGTTGAATACCTGCAGTTCGTCGTTCGAGAGCTGCACCTCGCGAACCCCGCGCAGCCAATCGTCGACTCCGGGGCACGCCATCATGGTCGAGACGAAGCTCTCGATGACCACCCGGTCGCCCTCGATCGTGTAGGTCGATCCGATGCCGTTGCACCCATCAGTGCCCGACACCTTTCCGTCTTCCTCGAACGTCAGCTTCGGATTGCCCTTCTCGTCAGACATCCATGTTCCGACCACATCGGCTTGTTCGACCATCTCCGCTTCCCCCGCTCCTGCATCCGTTCCGGATCCGCCGCCGTTCAACGCCGCACAGCTCGTCAGCATCGCAACGGCGCCGATCATGGTGAAAAAGCCCGCTGTCAATCTCGTGCGTCGCTTCATCGCTCTCCCCCGCATCGATCACGCATCACTCCGTACTTATAGACGTATCGTAACGACGCGAGATGCGGACTCGATCCAAATTGGTCGATTCGAACGGGCATCTGGGGTTTATAACGAATCAGTACGTCACCCAGGTGTCTCGCCCCTTGCATGGTGCTAATTATCAGGTTACGTTTACCGAGGCCCCTGGTGTCGGACCAGGGTGCTCGCGCAGGGGTAACGCGCGTGCATCCGACCGGCTTCCACGTTACACCTGCTCCAGTGGCCCATATTTGACCATTCGAACACATAGGGGAACACACGTGACGAAACGTCGTCCAGTTGCACTCGGTGCGGCTATTACGATCGGTTTCGGAAGCCTCTTCTTCGCTTCTCCCGCCTTCGCGGAAGAAGTAGAGGCTCCAACCGACCAGCAGCAGAAAACTCAGGTTCCTGACACAGCCCCCGACGATGCTGCCCTAGCACTCGAGAAGGCTGGCGTCGAAGTTGTCGCGTTAGGTGTCGGGGCAGACGGGCTGCCCGTCATCATTCAGACCGAAGGCAGCGAAAGCGGCCCCGACGTCGACGCAGCTGTGAGCGCATATGCAGCCGATCTCGGCGCACCCAATGCGACCGTGCAGACTGTTGCATCCGCTCCTGTTGCTTATGCAGCGAATGATGTTGTCGGCGGCGCCGGGTACCTGGCGTTCGAAGGCGAGACCCCCATCAGCTTCTGCTCGGTCGGTTTCACAGCTTGGAGCCCCGAGGGCGATCCCGTGCTTCTGAGCGCAGGCCACTGCACGCGTGACGGCGAACTCAGCGACACCGGGCTCGTTCTCCCGTCAGTCCAGCCCGCCGTCACTGGCGGTGCGTCAAACACTGGCGGAACCAGCAACGGCACCGGCATTCTGGGAGCCTTCGGCTTCTCGCAGTTTGGCGGAGTCGGAAACACCGAAGCCGACCCCGAGACGCCGGACCCCGAGGGAACCGACATTTCGATCATCGAGGACATTGGGGAAGACTTCAATCTGCTTCCCGAAATCACCGACTGGACGACCGCGGAAGATGATGACCTCGCCGCGAGCACCATCAAGGTGAAGTCGGCAAATCTGGGCAACCCGGTCGCCGGCTCGACTGTTTCCAAGAGCGGACGCACCACTGGTTACACCTCGGGGTCCGTCGGCGCACTCGTCGACGGATGGGCTCGCATTTCCACTCCCGAAGGTGAGCCACGCTGGGTTCGCGGATTCGAGAGCGACGTTCTCGCAGCTCCCGGCGACTCCGGCGGAGCCGTGTTCCAGGGTGAAAGCGCAATCGGCGTGATCAGCGGCGGCTCGCCTGCCACCGAAACATTGCCCCAGTTCACCTGGACGGCGTCGCTAAAGCACACGCTTCCGCACATCCCGGGCTACGAGATCGCCCTCGACATCGACGAGCCGGTCGTCAAGACCGACGTCTCCGAGGGAGTACCGAGCGGCAGCGACATCGTCGTGACCGTTCCGAGCAACGCCAAGGAGCTCTCCTTCGGCCAGGGCGAGCCGAGCGACTCCATCCCCGTCGAGGGCACCGAGGTCTCGTTCACGGCGCCCGACGCTCCCGGCAACTACTCCTATACGCTGTTCGCCCAGAACGGGTTCAGCCAGTCGGAGCCCGTTGAGGTCAACTTCGAGGTCGTGCTTGCAGCACCGACCGTCGCAGACGTCGACACCACCGAGAACGACGTCACCCTCACCGGTACCGGTATTCCCACCGCCGAGGTGACCGTAGAGCTCGATGGCGCTTCGTACACCGCCACTGTCGGCGAAGACCGCAACTGGTCGGTCGAGGTCGCAGACCTCGCCATCGGCGAGTACACCGTGACCGCCAGCCAGACCTTCGAGGGCGACACCTCGGCAGACGCGACGGGCAACGTGATCGTGCGGCCCACTGCGGTCGGCGACCTCTCGATCGCAGGCGGCAGCAGCTTCGCAGCTGCTGACGCTCCGACCGAGATCTCGGGCACCGGCGTCGAAGGTGCAGCCATCAACCTCAGCCTGAATGGCACGCTCATCACCGATCCCGCCGCCGCCCCAGCTGCACTGGCAGAGGTCGTCGATGGCGCATGGACCGTCGACTTCGGTGGCCAGCTCCCCACCGGCACGCACACCGTCGATGTGTCGCAGACTGTCAACGGCGTCACCTCGGTTGTCACCACGATCGTATTCGCGGTCGAGGCAGCACCTGTCGCGCCCGTCGCACCGGTCGACCCGGGCGCTCCGGCTGACCCCGCGAACCCGGCAGCTCCGGGCGGACAGGGCGGCACCGGCGGAGCCGAGCTCGTCAACACCGGTACCGGCTTCTCGATGCTGCCCTTCGGGCTCGCAGCACTCGGCATGCTGGTGCTTGGTGGCGGCGCGATCGTCTTCACCCAGCGTCGCCTGCAGGCCACCGCTGCGGAGTAATCCGCACGCCGGCTGACCCAGTCGCACACCACAGCGGGCCTCGATCTTCGGATCGGGGCCCGCTGTCGTATGCCGCGCTCGTGCTCGGCGAGAGAGGCTAGATGACAGTCCGTTACCTCGCGGTTCGCGCGGGCAACGGCCCCGCGAGAGCATGGGTGCATGAGCGACGCAGACTGTGCACCGAGCCCGACTGCCGTCGATCCCTCTGGTGTTCCCTTCGCGGCGCTCGACCCGAGCCTGTTGCGTCAAGAGCGCACAAGTCTGAAGTGGACGCGCTATCCCGAAGACGTGCTGCCCCTGTTCGTCGCAGAGATGGACTTCGCCATCGCCCCAGAGATCCAGCGGGCCATCATCGAGCGGGTTCAGGCCTCAGATCTGGGCTACGTCGACGGTCCGGGCCGCCTCGCCCCCGCGTTCGCCGCATTCGCACAGGATCGCTGGGCCTGGTCCGTGCCCCATGATCACGTGCATCTCGCCACCGATGTGGCGACGGCCGTAGTCGAGGCGTTGCGCGTCGGGCGACCAGACGGAGTCCGCCTCGCGATCTCCACCCCGACCTATCCCGGATTCTTCGAGATGCTCGAAGAGGTGCCGTTCGAGGTCGTCGAGGTGCCGCTCGCATTCTCGGAGCCCGCCTACCAGGCGCACCTCGATCTCGCGGCGATCGAACGCGCCTTTGCGAGCGAGCCGGGCATCGACGCGTTCATCCTCTGCAATCCGCACAACCCGCACGGTCTTGTGCACTCCCCGGCAGATCTCGCCGAGCTCGCACGACTCGCCGCAGCGCACGACGTCTTCGTCGTCTCCGACGAGATCCATGCGCCTCTGATCCACTCCGGTGTCAGCTTCACGCCGTTCGCACCGATCGCCGCCGCCGCCGGCGCGCTCTCGGTATCGACGCTCTCGGCGAGCAAGGGCTGGAATCTCGCGGGTGCCAAGTGCGCGGTGCTCGTCGCGGCCGATGCGCGCGCCAATGATCTGCTGCTCGGGCTGCCCCCCGAGACCGTCACGCGAGTCAGCATTCTCGGTCTGCACGCCAACGTCGCGGCCTTCACCGAGGCTCGGGACTGGCTCGACCGCGCGATCGCGCAGATCGAGGCGAACATCGAACTGCTCGCAGACCTCGTCGCCACGCGTCTTCCCGGAGTTCGGTTGACGCGCCCTCGGGCCGGGTACCTCGTCTGGCTCGACTTTCGGGGAGCCGGTCTCGGCGAGCATGCGCACAGCCGGATCCTGCACGATGCGCGCGTTGCGTTGAACGACGGCGCCGACTTCGGTCTCGGCGGCGCTGGTCACGCGCGCATCAACATCGCGTGCGCGCCGCAGACGATCCGATCAGCGGTGGATCGCATCGCGTCGATCCTGCCGGCGCCCGATCGCGAGCGCACCGCCGCATCGTCCCCAAACGCACCCGATCTGGAGGTCTCTCGATGAGCGATCCATCACTCGACGCCGCGCAGCCGGTCACCGACTGGGACGGCTTCGCATTCGACACGCGACAGGTGCACGCCGGAGAGTATCCCGATCTCAACACGGGGCTTCGCGTGCCGCCGATCGCCATGTCGGCCGGGTACGTGTTCGACGACTTCGACGATCAGGTCGACCGTTTCGCCGGGCGATCGATCGATCCGATCTACTCGCGTCAGGGCAACCCGACGAACTCCGTCGCCGAGGAACGCCTCGCCTCACTCGAGGGCGGCACCGCGGCGGTCGCCGTGTCGAGCGGTCAGGCGGCGATCTCCTCAGCGCTCTTCACGCTCGCGCAGCAGGGCGACCACATCGTCTCGACGGCATCCGTCTACGGCGGCACGCGCATTCTTTTCGGGCGCAGCTTCAAGCGGTTCGGCATCGAGTTCGATTACGTGTGGGACGCGGACGATGACGCCGAGTGGGAGCGCGCGATCCGACCCAATACCAAGGCGATCTTCACCGAGACGATTCCGAATCCCCGCAACGACGTCACCGATCTGCGGCGCATCGCGGAAGTCGCCGCCCGGTATCACCTGCCGGTGGTCGTCGACAACACCGTCGGCACGCCGGCGCTGATCCGCCCGTTCGAGCACGGGGCCAGCATCGTCGTACACTCGACCACGAAATTTCTCACGGGGCACGGGGCAGCCGTGGGAGGAGCCGTAGTCGACGGAGGCACATTCGACTGGGAGGCTGCAGAGCGCGCGGGGCGAGCCTATCCGCTCATCACCACGGCGCCGCGACCCGGGCTCGGGTCCCTGCTCGACCGCTTCGGATCGGCAGCCTACGCGCGCACCGTGCGGGAGGCGGTGGTGAACGACATCGGCCCGTCGCTCTCTCCGTTCAACGGGTTCCTGCTGCACCAGGGCATGGAGACGCTGTCGCTGCGCATGGAACGCCACGTCGATTCGTCGCTGACGATCGCCGCCTGGCTCGAACAGCAGCCGGAGGTCGAGTCGGTCGACTACGCCGGGCTCCCGTCGAGTGACCTGCACCGCCTCGCCCTGCGCGATTACGACGGCCGCACGGGATCCGTCTTCGGCGTGACCGTGCGCGGCGGCATCGACGGTGCTCGCGCATTCGTCAACGGTCTGCGCGTCTTCTCACGCATGACGGGCATCGGCGACACCCGTTCGATGGTGATCCACCCCCTGACGTCGACGCACGCGACATTCCCGCAGCAGATCAACGACGGGCTGGGGATCACCCCCGGCCTGCTGCGCCTCTCCATCGGTCTCGAAGCAGTCGACGACCTCGTGCGCGATCTCCGCGCGGGGCTCGATCGCGTGGCCGCGCTAGCCTCGCCCGCGATCTCCTTCGCGGGCTGAACGTCAGTTGTCGAGTTCTGCGCGGGCGGCGGCGAGGGCCTCATCGGTCGCGGCGTATCGATGCTCTGGCCCGGGGAACGTGCCGGAGCGCACCTCTGCCGCGTAGGCGGCGAGGGCCGCAACCGTGTCGTCGCCGATGCCCGCGTACCGTTTCACGAACTTCGCCGTGCGCCCCTCAGTGATGCCGAGCAGATCGTGCGCAACGAGCACCTGACCGTCGGCGTCCCCCGCGCCGATGCCGATGATCGGAATGCTCAGTTCTCGCCGCAGCAGCGCCGTGATCTCCGCGGGCACCGCCTCGACGACGAGGCAGAACGCGCCGGCCTGCTCCACGCCTCGCGCTTCTCTCACGAGACGGGCGGCGGTAGCACCGGTGCGGCCCTGCGCGCGGAGTCCGCCGAGCGCGACCGCGGTCTGCGGCGTGAGCCCCAGATGGGCGACCACGGGAATGCCGGCGTCGACGATGGCGCGTATGCGGCTCAAGCGAGGAGCTGATCCGCCCTCGAGCTTGACCGCGTCAGCGCCCGCCTCCTTCACGAATCGCACAGCCGTCTCGATGGCCTGCGCATCCGAGGCCTCGGTCGAGCCGAACGGCACATCGCAGACGAGAAAGGCGGTCTCGGTGCCGCGTCGCACGGCGCGGGCGAGCACGAGCATCTCATCGAGAGACACCGGCACCGTCGAGCCGTATCCGAGCACGACCTGCGCAGCCGAGTCGCCCACCAGCACCATGTCGACCCCGGCGCGCTCAGCGGCACGGGCCCCCGGGAAGTCGTACGCAGTCACCATGACGATCGGCTCGCCGCTCGCGCGCTTCTGCGCGAGCACGGGAATGGTTACCTGCGGCATGTCAGTTCTCCTCGATCGTGTCGGGCAGGGTGAGCAGCGTGTTGTCGATGAGCCGCACCGATCCGACCCGAGCCGCGATGGCGCACAGCACCGGCTCCGCGATGTCCGTCGCGGGTAGCAGCGTTCGCGCGTCCACGAACGCCACATACTCGGGAGTGATGCCCGCGGCGGTGAGCACGGTCGTCGCGCGCGAGTGCAGGGCATCGGTGCCGGTCTCCCCCAGCGCGAGGGCGGCTTCGACCGCCTCGAGAGCGCGCGGGATCGCGACGGCCTGCGCCCGGTCTGCACCGCTGAGGCGCACGTTGCGGCTCGACTTCGCCAAACCGTCGCTGTCGCGCACGGTCGGGCAGGCGACGATGTCGGTCGGGATACCGAGATCGGCGACCATACGCCGCACCACCAGCACCTGCTGAGCGTCTTTCTGGCCGAAGAATGCGGCATCGGCCCCCGCGGCGATGAGCAGCTTGGAGACCACGGTGGCAACGCCGTCGAAGTGCTCTGGCCCCCGGCCCGCGGCTTCGAGCGTCTGCGTCAGCGGGCCGGTCACGTGCACGGTCGTCGCGAAGCCGTCGGGGTACAACTCAGACGCATCCGGCGCGAAGACGACATCGACACCGGCGGCATCCGCGAGCGCCGTGTCAGCGGCCTCCTGTCTGGGGTACCCCTCGAGGTCGGCGGCCTCCGTGAACTGTTTCGGGTTCACGAAAATCGACATGATGACGAAACCGCAGTCGCGTCGAGCAGCGTGCACGAGCGAGAGGTGGCCGTCGTGAAGCGCTCCCATCGTCGGCACGAGGCCGATGAGGGCGCTTCCGTTGGTGCGCGCCTGGCGCACTATGCCGCGAAGCTCGCTCACCGTGCGTACGATCTTCATTCGTCTCCCTCGGCCGCTGCGGCGCCCTCATCGATCAGCGCCAGGCTCGACGCCACCATCGCATCGTACAGCGCGACGCTCTGCTGGTCGCGCTCGGCGACCGCTGCGCGCTGCAGCGCGACCGTCGCAGTATCGCCGCGAACGACCGGGCCGGTGAGCGCTTGCCCGGCGCCGAGGCGAACCCAGTTCGACAGGGCCCCTTCCGCGAGCGGAACAAGCGCTTCTCGCGGCACCCCGGCCGTCGCTGCGAGCCGCTCTGCAGTGGCCGCGAGCACCACGAGAAAGTTCGCTGCGATCGACGCCGACGCGTGATACGCCGCGCGATCCTCGTCGCGCACTCGGAACGTGCGCATGCCGAGGATCCCGGCGATCTCTCCCGCAGCGCTCACGGCGCGCTCGGTGGAACCGTCGATCGCCGCCCACGCACCATCGAACTGCGTGCGGGAGCCCGCAGCCGAGAGCAGCGGGTGCAGGCTGCACGCCTCATGCTCGGCCAACGGCGCGAGCGTGGTGATGCCCGAGAGGTGTCCCACGATCGGCCCGGGAGCGATCCTCTCGGCGGCTTCCGCGATCGCTGCGTCTGGCACCGCGAGGAGCACGAAGTCAGCCCCGGCCCCATCAGCGCCCCGCCCAGCGATCGGCAGCAGTGCGGCACCCGCGGCACGCAGCGCACCATCGATCGCGCTGCCCATGCGGCCACGGCCCACCACCTGGATGCGCATTGCCCGCGCTACAGCTCGAGACCGTACAGGTTCGGTTCGGGGGCGAGAATCACGCCGAACTCCTGCTGCACCCGCTGCACGACGAAACGGGCGAGCTCGGCCACGTCTTCGGCCGTCGCCCCGCCCTGATTGGTGATGGCGAGCGTGTGCTTGGACGAGATGGCGGCTCCCGACCCCGGCAGGGCGAAGCCGCGCCGCACCCCGGCTTGGTCGATGAGCCACGCCGCAGAGAGCTTCACCATGCGCTCGGGCGGCGCTTGCGGAACGCGCACCGGGAATCCGGCCTCGAGCTCCGCGAACGTGGTGATCGCGTCCTCTGGCTCTGGGGCCGGGACCGCGAACGTGGGGGCGTTCTCGGGCAGATCGCGCGCGAAATGCTCCGTGACGATCGGATTCGTGAAGAAGGATCCGCAGCTCCACGTGTCCCGATCGTCGGCGTCGAGCACCATCCCCTTCGAGGCGCGAAGCTTGAGCACCGAATCGCGCAGATCCCGGATCGGCACCCGCTCGCCGAGCTCGACACCGAGCGCGTTCGCGAGCTGCGCGTAGGCGATGGGTTCGGAGAGCACCTCGGGCGCTGCGTGCGCACGGCGACCCGGAGATTCCTCGCCCACGCTGAGCACGATGTCAATCGAGAGGACCACCCCTTCGAGACCCTGCTTGATCGCCGAATCGCGGTAGGCGAGCCCGAGCGCATCGGCCGGGATGCGACGGGCGTGCCCGCGTTCGCGATCGAGGAATTCGATCGAGTGGAGCACATCCGAGAGCTCTTGACCGTACGCCCCGATGTTCTGCACCGGAGCGGCACCGGCGAGACCCGGAATGCCCGAGAGCGCCTCGACGCCCGACCAGCCGTTGTCGACGCAGGTCGCGACCAGGTGATCCCAATCATGGCCGGCCTGCACGCGCAATCTGATCTTGCCGTCGGGCAGCGCATCGTCGGCGACCGGCGCGATGCCGTTCGTGCGTACGAGCAGCACGGTACCCGGAAACCCCTCGTCATTCATGACGGTATTGGAGCCGCCGCCGAGCAGCATCCACGGTTCGTCGGTGTCCCAGAGCCCCTGCGCATACGCGACGAGCTCGTCCGTGGCGTGCGCCACGAGCACTCGTTCCGCCGGTCCGCCCACGCGCATGGTCGTGAGCTCCGAGAACGGGGTGCCGTCACCCGCGGGCTCCGGTCCGATCTCGGGAAGCATCACGCGAAGGCCGCCACGAGCTGCGCCTTGCCCAGCACGGTCGCCCCGTCGAAGGTCACCTTCAGGTCGATCCGCGCCGTGCGGGCATCGGTGTCGACCGCGCCCACCGTGGCGGTCACCGTGAGGCGCGCGCCGTCAACGGCGTCGACGGGCACGGGTCGGGTGAAACGGGACTGCACGTCGCGCACACTGCCGGCGACGCCGAGCCAATCGGTCGCGACCGACGCGGCGATTCCCATCGTGAGCATGCCGTGCGCGAGTACACCGGGGAGCCCCACCGAGGCGGCGATGTCATCGCGGTAGTGGATGGGGTTGAAGTCTCCCGATGCGCCCGCATAGCGCACCAGGCGATCCCGGGTCAGTTCGAACTCGCGCTCGGCGACGATGTCACCGGTGGTGAGGGATGCGAAATCAGGGGTGCTCATGCGGTCTCCTCCTCTGCAGCGCGAACGACGAGCGTCGAGGCCGCTGTGACGACGTGCTCGCCCAGTGCATCGACGACGCTGCTCGACGCGGTCACCATCGAGTGGCCGCCCAGCTGTTTCACGGCGGTGATCGTCAGAGTCGCGGTCAGCTCGTCTCCAGCCACGATCGGCCGCGTGTAGGTGAAGCGCTGGTCGCCGTGGACGACGCGGGAGAAATCGACGCCGGCGTCGTCGTCGGCCAGCAACTGCGCGAGCGTCGCCTCCTGCACGACCACAGCGAACGTCGGCGGCGCCACGACATCGGCGAAGCCCGCCGCGCGAGCCGCCTCTGCGTCGTGATGCAGCGGCGACGCGCTGAACACGGCGCGCGCGAACTCGCGCACCTTCTCGCGCCCGACGAGATAGGGAGCTGTCGACGGATACACCCGGCCTTGGATCTCTGGATTCACCACGCTGCCAGTGTAGCGAGCACGCTTCCGACCGGCATGATGGCCGAGACCGGTAACGATTCGGCAAAAGGTTTGTGCGATATATCCAAGGCTCGACCCCAGCGCTCGAATAGGCTGTACCTCATGTCGCGCATCCGTAAAGTGCTCATCGCCAACCGCGGTGAGATCGCCGTCCGTATCATCCGAGCTGCTGCAGACAGCGGAATCGCTTCGGTGGCCGTCTACGCCGACCAGGATCGAGACGCGATGCACGCGCAGCTCGCCGATGAGGCGTACGCCCTGGGCGGCACCACGAGCGGCGAGACCTACCTCGTGATCGAGAAGCTGCTGGGCGTTGCGCGGCGATCCGGCGCAGATGCAGTGCACCCCGGGTACGGGTTCCTCGCCGAGAACGCCGATTTCGCGCGCGCCGTCATGGATGCGGGCATGACCTGGATCGGTCCGGGCCCCGACGCGATCGAACGCCTCGGTGACAAGGTCTCGGCTCGGCACGTCGCCGAGAAGGTAGGCGCTCCGCTCGCCGCGGGAACGAGCGACCCGGTGCAGAACGCCGAGGAGGTGCTCGCGTTTGCCGATGAGGTCGGCCTGCCCATCGCGATCAAGGCGGCGTTCGGCGGCGGCGGCCGCGGCCTCAAGGTCGCCTACGAACGCGATGAGGTCGCAGAACTCTTCGAGTCGGCGACGCGCGAAGCGGTGGCGGCCTTCGGCCGCGGCGAGTGCTTCGTCGAGAAGTACCTCGAGAAGCCGCGCCACGTCGAGACGCAGTGCCTCGCCGACCAGCACGGCAATGTGGTCGTCGTCTCAACCCGCGACTGCTCATTGCAGCGCCGGCATCAGAAGCTCGTCGAAGAGGCTCCGGCCCCCTTCCTCACCGATGAGCAGAACGAGAAGCTCTACTCCGCGTCGAAGGCGATCCTCGCCGAGGTCGGCTATGTCGGTGCAGGCACCTGCGAATTTCTCGTGGCGAACGACGGCACGGTCTCGTTCCTCGAGGTCAATACACGACTGCAGGTCGAGCACCCGGTTTCCGAGGAGGTCACGGGCATCGACCTCGTGCGCGAGCAGTTCCGCATCGCCGAGGGCGGCACCATCGACTACGCCGACCCCGAGCCCCGCGGGCATTCCTTCGAGTTCCGTCTGAACGGCGAGGATGCCGGTCACGGCTTCCTCCCCGCGCCCGGGCCGGTCACGCTCTTCAAGCCGGCCGCCGGGCCCGGCGTGCGCATCGACACCGGTGTCGCCTCGGGCGATGTCGTCTCGGGTGCGTTCGATTCGATGCTCGGCAAGCTGATCGTCACGGGTGCGACGCGCGAGGAGGCGCTCGAGCGCTCACGGCGCGCCCTCGACGAGTTCGAGATCCAGGGCCTGCCCACGGTGCTTCCGTTCCACCGCAAGATTGTGCGCGATCCCGCGTTCACCGCGCCCGACGGCACCTTCGGCGTCTACACGCTGTGGATCGAGCGCGAGTTCGAGAACGACATCGAGCCCTGGGAGGGCGAGGTGCCGCCGATCGCGCAGGATCCGAAGCGCCGCAGCGTCACCGTCGAGGTCGAGGGCCGCCGTGTCGAGGTCACCATGCCCGCCACGCTGCTGCCCCTCGTCGACCAGGAAGTCACGCGCGGGCCCGCACCCCGCCGCGCCAAGGGAGCCGGCATCGCCGCTTCGGCCGGGGACGGCGTCGCGGCGCCGATGCAGGCCACCGTGGTGAAGGTGTCGGTCGCAGACGGGCAGGAGGTCGCAGAGGGCGATCTGCTGCTGGTGCTCGAGGCCATGAAGATGGAGCAGTCCATCTACGCGCACCGGTCGGGCGTCGTCGCGGGCGTCGACGCGCCGGTCGGCCAGACGGTCTCGAACGGGCACCTGCTGCTGTCGATCATCGACGCGGCCTGAATCATCGACCCGGCCTGATTCAGCTGTCGGCGTACGGCTGTGCCGTGCGCTGAGGAATAGTGGCCGAATACGCGGGGTTGCACTCACCATGACTGCAACCCCGCTTTCGATTCTGGATCTGGCCACCGTCGAAGCGGACGGCACCATCGCCGACGCGTTTCAACACTCGGTCGACGTCGCACGGTTGGCTGAGGCGAGCGGGTATCGCCGCATCTGGTACGCCGAGCACCACAACATGCCGTCGATCGCTTCGAGCGCGACTTCGGTGCTCATCGCGCATATCGCCTCGCAGACCGCGTCGATCGGCCTCGGCGCGGGCGGCGTCATGCTGCCGAATCACGCTCCCCTCGTCATCGCCGAGCAGTTCGGCACGCTCGCCGAACTGCACCCGGGGCGCATTCATCTCGGCCTGGGCCGCGCGCCCGGAACCGATGGCGCGACCTTCCGAGCACTTCGCCGCACATACGAGGCGGCGGAGGGCTTCCCCAACGACGTCGCCGAGCTGCAGCGCTACCTCTCCGACGAACTGCCGCGCACGGCGGTGAACGCGTACCCGGGGCGCGGCACGCGCGTACCGTTGACGATCCTCGGTTCGAGTCTGTTCGGTGCGAGCCTTGCCGCCCAGTACGGCCTTCCCTACTCGTTCGCGTCGCACTTCGCGCCGCAGGCGCTGAAAGCGGCCATCGATCACTACCGTTCCCAGTACGTGCCGAGCGAGGCCCACCCCGAGCCCTACGCGAGCGCCGGAATCAACGTGGTGGCCGCTGACACGGACGCCGCAGCCGAGACGCTGTTCGCACGCGCCGAAGTCGACCGGGTGCGCCGCTTCTTGTCACGTGGTCGGGAGCAGGAGCTCACCGCCGATGAGGCGTCGCAGCTCATCGACACCCCGGCCGGTCGCGAGATCCGCGGCATGATGCAGTACACCGCCATCGGCGGAGCGAAGCGCGTGCGCGAGGAGCTCGAGGCGTTCGCGAAATTCGCCGATGTCGACGAACTCGTCACCGTGCACATCGCGCCGACGCGCGCCGAGCAGCTCGAGTCGGTGCGCATCGCCGCCGCCGGGTAGCCCCGCCTCGCCGCTCACCGCCGCCTGGCCCCTCCGCCCGCCTGGCCCGCCCCAACTGCGAGCCGGGTCACTTTCGGAGGGTGTTGCGCCATCTCAGCGGAGCGACACCCTCCGAAAGTGACCCCGCTCGCAGTTGGGGCGGGCCCATCAAGCGGCGGTCGGGTCGATTGGCGGTGGGCCCATCAGGCAGCGGTCGGGCCGACCGGCGGTGGATCGGCTCAGCGGTAGCGAACGGCCCCGCACCGCCGCCCCGTCACTCCTCCTCGGCGCGCGCGTTCGCGATCCGCTCGTTGATGCGCCCGAGCATGCTCCGAAGCGCGAACACGATGGTGCCGAAGCCCGATTCGGTCTCGGCCTCTGCAAAGACCTCGCCCACATCGCGCACCGCCGAAGCGCACTCTTCTCGTGCCTCATCGAGATCGACCCCGGTGTTCCAGGCTCGAATGTACTCGGCCAGTTCGCCGAGCGCCCGCCCGAGCGACTCGATCGCCTCGTCGGGAATCGTCACCGCAACCGGCTCATGCCAGATGGCACCGCCCAGCGCATCCGAGATGTCGGCGAGCCTGAGCCCGATATACCGCAGCGCCTCGATGTCGGCGTCATCGCTCGACGCATCGTACCGACGCCAGAGTGCGCGAGGATTGCCGCGCCCGCTCTCCTTGGCCTCTCGCACCAGCTCCTCGGCGTCGTCGACCGAACGCTGCCGTTTGCGGGCGTCCTCGAGCCAGTCGGCGCGATCCGGCGGCCAAGCCGTGGTGAGGA
Source organism: Leucobacter sp. NPDC077196 (assembly GCF_040687075.1). Classification (NCBI taxonomy): domain Bacteria; kingdom Bacillati; phylum Actinomycetota; class Actinomycetes; order Micrococcales; family Microbacteriaceae; genus Leucobacter; species Leucobacter sp. NPDC077196. Next base: position 52,778 of record NZ_JBFBML010000002.1, on the reverse strand, counting down.
CCGTCGCGAGGTCATCGGTGGCGGCGGCGAAATCGCTTTTCAGATCGGCGATCCGCGCGCGGGCATATCGGTAGGTGAGCGGCGGGATGAAGACAAGGTTGACGAGCGTTCCGACCAGCAGGCCGATGCCGAACTGTGCGACATACCCGGCGACGTACGAATCCGGGTCGCCCGCGCCGATGATCACTACGAACACCGCGGCGATGGGCACGTAGGCCCGGCCCTCGCCGAGCTTGCGCACACCAGCGATGAGCATGCCGGTGCCTGCGGCGACCGGCGCGCGAACATACCAGGGCGTGCCGGTCGCCACGAGCACCCAGCCGATCCCGAGGCCGATGACGATGCCCGTGATGAGTTCGACGCTCGTACGCACGGAGCTCACGATCGTCGGTGCGACGCCGAGCAGGGCACCCAGCGGCGCGTAGTAGGCGTACTCGTTGAGTTCGCCGGGAAGCACCCGCCCGATCAGCCATGCCGCGGTCACGCCGATCGCGGCTTTGAGCGCGAGCAGGAGCCGAAAGCGCGTGAAGACCGGCTTGGCGATATTCAGCCCGCGCCGCAACGTGATCGCTACGCGTGACGTCTCGACCTGTTCACCATTCACCACGTAAAAAGAATGCCTGGTCCAAGCGATTTCGAGACAGGCCCTTGGGATAGCCTCCCGAACGTGCTACCGGAGCACTGCGATCACACGTCATCGAGGCGCCGCAGCCGATCCTCCGCCCGCGCCAGGCGGGCATCGCGGTCGAGCTCCCACCATGCGGTGCCGCGCTCACCGAGCCCCTCCTTGGCGAGCTGCACCCGATCCCTGAGTGTCTCACGTGCAGCATTGTCCGGCGCAGTGCGAATGCGAGAGCGGGCGCTCCCGAGCGCTGACTTCAACGGCTCGGCCAAACGGTCGGGAAGTTCCGGGTCCATAGCGCGCCAGCGACGGCCGCCCACGATGATGTAGCGGCCATCTGAGGTGCGTTCGGGGCCGGGACGCTCGGGGCCGGGACGCTCAGGTGCGGTCATGAGGGCGGTGCAGGATCGCGTTCGGTGTGCACGGCTACGCCTGATCCGCAGTGCGCTCGGGGAACAGCTCGTCGAGGTCGAGATCGGGGTTCGTGTCTTGACCCTCGACGAGTGCGGCCGCCTCTGCCGGAGTTTCAACGCTCGGCATGGCTCCGGGCAGCGGCCGTCGCGCCGATTCTTTCAGGAGGACTATGGCGATGAAGCCGGCGATCGAAGTGCCGATCACGTAGAACGCCGGCGCGAGAGCCGATCCGCTGAGCTGCACGAGTGATTCCATGATCACGGGAGCCGTGCCCGCGAACAGCGCGACCGAGAGGTTGTAGGAGATTCCCATGCCGCCGTATCGAGACGAGGTCGGGAAGAGGGCGGGGAGCGAGGACGCGAGATTCGCGACGTAGAACGCGACCGGCACGGCGAGCAGTACGAGCCCGAGCAGTGTCGACCAGGTCTCACCGTGCATCATGGCGAGGAACGCCGGAACGGCGAGGACGATCGCGGTGATCGCGCCGATGAAGAGCACCTTGCGGCGTCCGATGCGGTCGGAGAGCCTGCCCGTGAGCGGAATGCAGAGGGCCATGCCGACGAGCACCGGCAGCGTCAGCAGCGTGCCGTGCACGTCGTCGTACCCGAGCGTCTGCGTGAGGTACGTCGGCATGTACGAGGTGAGCGCGTATCCGACCGTGTTCGCGGCGGCGACGAGCACGAAGGCGGTGAGCAGTTCTCGCCAGTACGCACGCACCAGGGCGATCACCCCCTTCGGCGCCTCGACCGAGGCTTCTGCTGCGTCAGCGGCGCGATCCGCCGCGTCACGCGCTTCGCGGAAGGCCGGGGTGTCTTCGATCTTGAGTCGAAAGTAGATCGCGATGAGCCCGAGGGGCAGCGCGACCAAGAACGGAATGCGCCAGGCGAACCCCTCCATCGTCTCGGCCGACACGGTCAGCTGCAGAATCGAGACGAACGCGGCGCCGATGGCGAATCCCAGGTACGACCCCATGTCGAGGAGCGAGGCGTAGAACCCGCGCTTGCGGTCGGGCGCGTACTCGGTGATGAACGTCGTGGCTCCCGCGTATTCGCCGCCCGTGGAGAAGCCCTGTGCGAGTTTCAGCACAATGAGGAGAATCGGGGCGAAGACTCCGATCACGGAGAAGTCGGGGAGCACGCCGATCAAGAAGGTCGCAGCCGCCATCATGATGAGTGTGAAGGCCAGCACTTTCTGCCGCCCCATTCGGTCGCCGAGCTGGCCGAGCACGATGCCGCCGAGTGGCCTCGCGACGAACGTGACCGCGAAGACCCCGAGGGAGAAGATCGATTGCGCCCCGGCCGATGCGTCGGGCAGAAATACCCGTCCGATGATGACCGCGAGGTAGCCGTAGATGCCGATGTCGTACCACTCCATGAGGTTGCCGACGACGGTTCCTGCGATGGCGCGTTTCAGCATGGGGCGGTCGACCACATGCACGTCGTCGACCGTGAGACGTCGGGGTTCGCGGCGCTTCGGGGAGAAACGTGAGAGCCAGGCGCGCCAGAAGGCTCCGGCGCCGTTCGAGTCGGGAGCGGTGGGCATTCGGTCCTCCTTCGGATTTCGCATCTGTCGAAGGCGAATGCGAGACCGTGAATGATGGTCTGAGTCTTGGGTTGAGGAGCAGGCTGAGGAGCGGGTGCGCTGCGAAACAGATCAGCCGAGGGTATCGAGCGCCCGCGTGAGTCGCTCGAGCACCCGCGCTGCCGCGGCGGCGTCTGCAGGATCGATGGCATCGATTTCGGTGACGAGCGCCGCATGATGATGCATGAAGATGGCGTCGACTTCAGCGAACGCCGCTTCCGTCGGCTGCAGATAATGCGCCCGGCGATCGGTCGGATGCCCGACGCGGGAGACGAGCCGCCGCTTCACGAGACGATCGACCACGTTCGTCACGTTGGCACTCGAGGTACCGAGCATGCCGATCAGGTCTTTCGGTCCGAGATTGCGGCCGTCTCGCGACGCCTGCACGATGTACCGCAGCGCACGGAGGTCGATGCCGGAAAGACCCGAGAGACCGAGCGCTCGGGCCTCCTGCCGCTGCTCCGCTCGACGCATGCGGAGCAGCGCGGCCGAGAGCTCCCTCCCCGGCTCCGACGCCGGTTCCGGTGCGTACAGATGCTCGGATTCGTTGCGCATGATGTTCTGCGGCATCGTCTTCCCTCCCTCGTCACGCCATGCCATGCCGGGCGATGCTCCATATATTACACAATCCATGTGCAATTCAGCGGCTGAAGCACTCCTGTGGCATCAACTCGCCTCGTCGCGCGCCAGTTCCTCCTCCGCAAGGCCGACGATTCGCGCCACCATTCCGCTGAAGATGAGCCCGTGGAACGGCAGCATGGCGAGCCAGTAGAGCCGCCCCGTGAGCCCTCGCGGAAAGAACACCGCGCGCTGCCGGTAGATCGAGCCGCTCGCCGTCGGCTCGACTCCCAGCTCGAGCCAAGCGAGTCCCGGCACTCGCATCTCCGCGCGCAACCGAAGCAGCCGACCCGGATCGACGGTCTCGACGCGCCACACGTCGACCGCGTCACCGACGACCAGCCGCGTTTTCGAGCGTCGCCCCCGCTGCAGCCCGACGCCGCCGGTGATGCGGTCGTACCAGCCCCGCAACGCCCAGAGCCGCGGCGACGAGTACCATCCGGTCTCGCCGCCGATCTGCGCGATCACTGACCAAACGGCGCCGGGCCGGGCCGAGGACTCGCGCTCGCGGCGATCGGTGAAGACGGTTCGCCCCGCCCATTCGGGGTCGCTCGGCAACGGCTCACTCGGGGCGGAGACACGGGCGTCGACCCAACTCGTCTCCACGCCGTCGACTTCAATGCGCCCGAGCGCGAGCCGCACGGCTTCTCGGTACGACGTCAGACCCTGCTCAGGCTGGGGCAGAATCGCATCGACGTCGTGATTCTGCATAACGCAGCGGTGCTGCAGCGATTCGACGAGCGGGCGCGCGATCGATGTCGGCACGGGGGTGACGAGCCCCACCCAGTGGGAGGCGAGCCTCGGGGTGAGCACCGGCAGGGAGGCGATCCCGCGCTGGGGCAGCCCGGCTTCGACGGCATAGCCGTTCATCATCTGCCCGTATCGCAGCACATCGGGCCCGCCGATGTCGAGCGCCCGGTTCACGTCGCCCTCGACGCGTGCGGCGGCGAGCAGGTAATGCAGCACATCGCGCACGGCGATCGGCTGGATGAAATTGCGCACCCACTTCGGGGCCGGCATGTACGGCAGCACCTCGGTGAGGTGGCGCACCATCTCGAACGACGCAGAACCCGAGCCGATCACCACCCCCGCTTGCAGTTCGAGCGTCGGCACCCCAGAGGCGAGCAGGATCTCCCCCACCTCCTTCCGCGAGGCGAGATGCGGCGACAGACGCACACCTTCAGGGTGCAGACCTCCGAGATACACGATGCGCGACACCCCGGCCTCTCGCGCTCGGGCCGCCACATTCTCGGCGATCTCGCGATCCTGCTCGGCGAATCTCGGACCGCTCGACATCGAATGCACCAGGTACACGATGATGTCGATGTCGCGCACCGCACGCGTCATCGCCTCGGCGTCGCCGGCGTCCCCCACCTCGATCTCGGTCTCCTCCGCCCACGGGTACGCCCGAATTCGCTGTTCCGAGCGCGAGAGCGTGCGCACGCGATACCCCGCATTCAGCAGTCGCGGCATGAGCCGACCACCGAGGTAGCCGGTCGCGCCGAGTACGAGTACTCGCGGAGCTTCCCCGTCGGGTCGCGGAATCGCACGAAGCGCCGCCTCCTGGCCGGTCGGGGCACTCAGGCTCTCGTCGCCACCCGCATGCTGTGCACTGCCCTTCACCCGATCCTCGATCAACTGATCCCCCTTCATCCGGTCCCCCGCTTCCTTGCCCGACGCTGCGCGCTCTCGGGCCTCGTCACCATCATCCGCGGCAGCGCGCACCACCGCGACGGTCTTGACAGCTTCGAGAATGCGAAAGTGCCCGCCCGTCTCGACGAGCACGTTGCGCGCACCCGCGAGCCCGCTGCCCTCGGGAATATGCGGATCGAAACGCGCGTAGACCGAAACGATCCTCGTGTTCACCTGCGGGGCCTCGGCGAGCAGCACGATGGTCGGGTCGACCGGCGAGAAGGCGCGCAGAGTGCGGCCGAGCAGGTATCGCGCGTATCGGGAGCCGCCGAACGGCGCAGCAATGGCCACCATCTTGCGCACGCGATCCGCGTGCTGCCCGAACGCCATCACATGCTTGCCGATGAGCCCGCCCTTGCTGTGGGCGACGAGCACCGCGTCGGCCAGCCCGGCGGCCGCGAGGTAGTCGTCAACGATCTGCGCGCCGTCGCTCACCGGAACCCGGTTGTTGCGCAGCGGATCCAGCACGTGCACTGGGTGACCGTCTCGATGCAACTGCCGAATCAGCGGCAGCATGAACCGCCACGGCTCGTACACGCCGGGAATCACCACGACCGGCGATCCCGAGCCGCTCAGAAAGTCACGAGGACCCGAAGGATCCCAGAGCGCACGGGCCTGCCACCGCAGGGCGTAGGCGTAATCGGCAAGCCACCAGGCCAGGCGCCGCAGCGCCCCTGCATTCGCGTTCGCGTTCGTCGCATCCTCCGAAGTGTCTTTCACGCGATGTTGTGACGTTTCCCGTGCCAACGCTGTCCTGCTTGTGAGCGACGGTAGCGCGCTCTCGGCAGGGTCCACAAGGTGGCGAAAACACAGGCCCGCGCGAGCAGCAGCGGCGTTAAGATGACAACGGATGCTGCACGCCGTCCCCTCGCTGTCACCCATCGTGTTCTGTGCGACTTCATGTCGATGGCATTTTGAAAGGTAAGCAATGAGTGTCATGTTGAACCGCCCCGCGCACGCGATCACGTGGGCGAGAATCGAAGACGATTTCTTCGTGGGCAGCCGCGACGGGGAGTTTCTCGGGTTCATCGATGTTGAAGAATCGGGGCGGTATGTTGTCTGCGACCAATTCTCCCGCCCGATCGGGCAGTACGACGAACTCGATGGCGCGATGACGGCATTGAACGCCGCGTCCGCAGACGCACTCGACCAGACAGGAGCCGCCTGATATGCAGAGCGATGTCGCTTCTTCCCCCACCCGCACCGAGACGTTGCAGTCACTGGTGTATTCGAGCGTTGCCGTGCACCCGTTCAGCGACGCGGAGCTCGACGCGCTGCTGCTGCAGGCGCGATCCCGCAACGACGCTCTGGGGGTGACCGGCATGCTGTCGTATCGCAACGGCAGCTTCGTCCAGTTCCTCGAGGGCAGCGAGGCGCATCTCGCCGAGCTGATGTCTGACATCGAGGCCGACCCGAGGCATCGAGACATTCGCATCCTCATCGATGAGCAGATCTCCGAGCGTCAGTTCTCCAGCTGGACCATGGGGTACCACCGCATGCGCACGCCCGACGGTCCGGCTCCCCAGGGTTTCCGTGACACCTTCACCGATCTCGCGCAGGGCGCGGATGACGTGATCACCGCGCAGGCCGCTCGTGAGCTCGCCTTCTGGTTCAAGGTGCGCTCGGCTCGCTGACACGGGACAGTGCGGCTCGCACCGCAGAAAGTTCGTTCCGCCTGTACTAGTCGTGTTCTGTATTAAAATCTGTCTTAAAATGGTCAAGGGACCAAGAATACGTGCAGTAAGGAAGTGTCGTGAAGAGCATCGTCAGCAGCGAAGCGGAGCATCTCTACTCCTCTGAGCCCATCACGGACTCCGGGCGCGCGCTCATCACCGCGATGCAGCAGCTCCGAGCGGCCCAGCAGCGACAAGAGGCGCGGTCGCTCGATCACTCGGGATTGCACAGTCAGGATCTACGAGCCCTGCGATACATCGTGCAGGCCGACCGCAACGACCAGCCGATCAGCCCCAAAGACCTCATCACCATACTGAAGACCTCGAGCGCGAACGTCACGAACGTGATCGATCGCCTCGTGAAGAAGTCGCTGGTGACACGCGACCCGCACCCGACCGATCGACGCGCACGTTTCTTGAAGCCCACGGGCGTCGCGGTCAACGAGGTCGACGCCGCATTCGAAGAGCATCACGCCGCATTGATCTCAGCCGCGAACGGCATCACTGCCGCAGATGCTCAGACAACGATTCGCGTTCTCGCAGATCTCACCGCAGCACTGAACGACGTAGCGTGAACGAGACGCGGTCGAACTAGCGATCGAGCAATCGCGGGCGACGACCTGCACGTCGGTCGAAGTGATTGCGCACTTCGAAGTGCGCGCGCACGGCGTTCGCCATGTCTTCATCGAGCACCCACGGCTGGTGGCTCGGGTGATCGGGATACCGCAGGCGCAGAAACTTGCGCACTCGGTGCCCGGGATGCACGCCGGGGGTGTGGCCGAGTTCTTCGGCAAGCTCACTGGGACTCATCGGGTATTGCAACGAACGTCTCCTTTCGGGCACACCGTTAGGTGAAGCCCTGCCGGTGCGCCATTGATGGGTCGCCGCGCACCTCCCTAGTGGTCCGCGGATCAAAGTCGCCGTCACCGACTCCTCCGGTAGCGTGCCAGGAGTTCTTCGCCACGTCACGCGACGCGCCGTGAAAGGTAAGAAGTTGACTTTAATTCTTTCTTAAACCACATCCAAGTTTCGAGCACAGACAGAGGCGCCGCCGCCTCGCGAACGTGAGCAGGACGGCGCTTGTCGGTCGGCAGCCTAGGGCTGCAAGCCCGCGATCGCGGGCTTGAACCCGAGTCGCGGGTTCTCGCAGCATCCTGGCCGGCAGACATCGAACCAGGGCCCGATGGAGGTCGCGCTTGCGCGCTGCTCCACCGGCCGCCCCTCCACGCGCTCCTGCACGAGATCGACCAGTGCGTCGACGAACGCGGGGTGAACGCCAGGCGTGGGCACGCGCGTCACCCAGAGGCCGCGCTCAGTCGCGGTCTCCGTCGCCTCTTCGTCGAGATCCCACATCACCTCCATGTGGTCGCTCACGAATCCGAGTGGCACGATCACCACCGCGGTGCGGCCGGTGAGCTCGGTGATCGCGTCGTTGATGTCGGGCTCGAGCCAGGGCTGCGACGGAGGGCCGGACCGCGACTGGTACACCAGCTGCCACGAGCTCTCTGGCGCGGCCCGCTTGATGATCTCTGCCGCGGCAGCCAAATGCTGTGCCGCATACCCTCCGCCGTCGGTGTCCGTGAAGAGACCGGCGCCCGAGAGTTCGGCGTCGGTGGTCGGTATGCTGTGCGTCGCGAACATGATCTCGATCTTGTCGGCGTCGTTGCCGGCCGAGAGCGCCTGCTCGACGCCCGCACGGACACCCTCGATGAAGGGCTGCAAGAACCCCGGGTGCGAGAAGAACTGGCGCACCTTGTCGATGCTCAGCGACTCTTGCAGACCCGTGCTCTCGAGCGCGTCGGCCCAGTCCTCGCGGTACTGACGGCACGACGAGTACGACGAGTAGGCGCTCGTAGGGATCGCAAGCATCGTACGCACCCCGTCGCTCGCCGCTTCTGCAAGCGCCTCGTCGAGGTAGGGAGCCCAGTTGCGATTGCCCCAGTACACCGGGAGATCGAGACCCGCCCGCTCCAGCGCTACGCGGAGCGACGCAAGCAACTCGCGATTGTGATCGTTGATCGGGCTCACACCGCCGAAGTGCCGGTAGTGATGCGCCACCTCTTCGAGTCGCTCATCGGGGATCCCGCGCCCGCGCGTCACGTTGCGCAGGAAGGGCAGCACGTCGTCCTGACCCTCCGGCCCGCCGAACCCCGAGAGGAGGATCGCATCGTAGGCGAAGGGCACCGAGGTGTGCTCCGGCCCATCCTTCGTGGCCGAAGTGGCACTCGGTACACGGGCGCCCGGAGCGAGGTGCACCGTCGTCGCGGCGGGCGGCTTGGTCTCTCGCCGACCCGTCGGTCGGTACGCCGAAGGCCCCGCAGCACTCTCGCTTTCAGTCCCGCTCCCGCCCAACAATGCGTCACTACTGTCCATTTCGGATCCTCCCGTCAGTCCTGCTCCATTCAGCATAGATCTGATCTATCAACGCCCCTCCCAGCCTCCCGCCCGAGACAGCATCGCAACTGGGAATCTCCGACATTCTGTAAATTACAAAGATTATGTGTTAGAAAGTAACCGTTGGATTCGCGGTGATCCCATCGCAGTGAGGCGGCGCTCGCAGTGCCGATCTGGTCCAACCGACGAAAGGTGCTTTGCATGGGACTCGACGACAAGATCAAGAACGCAGCCGAAGACTTCGCCGGCAAGGCGAAAGAGGCGGCTGGCAAGGCGACCAACAACGAAAAGCTCGAGGCAGAGGGACGCGCGGATCAGGCGAAGGCCGACGTGAAGCAGGCTGCTGAGAAGGCAAAGGACGCACTGAAGTAATCGCCGTTCTGCGATAGCGCACACCTGGAGTTACGCAGGTGGTGCCGAACCGACAGAGGCGCGAAGCGTGAGCTTCGCGCCTCTGTCGCGTCTCGGGCTCCCCCGAGCGGCACTACTCAGGCACCGGCTCGAGGTGCACGACCTTCACGGTCGACATCTCGTCGAGCAGCTCGGGGCCGTACCCGAACCCCGCGCCGCTCCGGCCACGGGGCTGAGCTGCCCCTCCCGGAGCACCCCCGAACACGTTGTTGATCTTCACGGTTCCGACCCGCAGACGATCGATCGCCTCATGAGCGTGACCCATGTGCGAAGTCAGCACCGAGCCAGAGAGCCCGTACTCGTCAGCCGACGCGCGCTCGAGTGCTTCCGCAAAATCCGCGACGACCATCACCGGCGCCACCGGCCCGAAGGTCTCCTCGCGCATCACCATCATGTCGGGTGTGCAGTCGGTGAGCACGGAGGCCGGGTACCGACTACCGGCACCGTCGGGCACGACGCCCCCGACGCGCAGGCGCGCGCCGCGATCCACCGCCGCTTGCACCTGTTCGTGCACCGAGTCGCGCATACGGTCGTCGACGAGTGGCCCCACGCGACCCTCTCTGTTCCACCGCTCCGTCTCGGCGACGAGCGCTTCGAGAAACGCGTCTGCGATCTCCTGATGCACGAACACGCGCTCAACCGACGTGCAAATTTGACCACTGTTGGTGAACGCACCGATCGCGGCCTGCTCGGCAGCCCACTGCACCGGCACGCCCGCGTCGACGATGAGCGCGTCGTTTCCGCCGTTCTCGCGCACCAGATGCGCTCCCGTGAGCGCGACGCTGCGCGCGATCCTCTCGCCTGCATGCGTCGATCCGACGTGGGCAACGACGTCGACCTCCGGCGACCCGACCAGCAGCTCCCCCTCACGAGCTCCACCCGTCACGGTCGCGAGCGCCCCAGAGGGCAGGTGCTCGCTGAGAATCGCACCGAGGAGCGCGCCGAGGTGCGGGCACCGCTCGCTCGGTTTGTGGACGACGGTGTTGCCCATGGCGAGTGCCGCGCCGAGCAGGCCCGCGCTCACCGCGATCGGATCGTTCCACGGCGTCACGATGGCGGCGACCCCACGAGGTTCGGGACGCATGGCGTCGAGAGCCGTGCCAGCCCCCAGCAGACTCCGGCCACGGTGCACCGGCGCGAGCTCCGAGTACTGCAGCAGCGTATCGACCGCTGCCCGCACGCCTCCCAACGCGCTCTCCACGTCACGACCCGTCTCGCGGTGGTGCAATTCTGCGACCTCAGCCTCACGCTCTGCGAGGGCGTGCGCCGCCGCCCGCAACGCCTGACCGCGCTGAGCGGCCGGCGTGCTCCTCCACGCGGCGAAGGCATCGCGAGCCTCCTGGATCGCCTCGCGTATCTCTTCGTCGCTGCTCGTGGTCATGCTCCCCACGTGCGACCCGTCGCTCGGGTTCGTGATGTGCAGTGTTTCCGTGGTGGTCGCAATGGTCTCACTCGTGCGCACGTGCGCCCTTTCTCTCGGTACTGATCCGCTCGTACTCCTCCAACAGCCGAAGCGCCTCGCCGCCTCGTTCACCTTCTGCGCGCAAGCCCTCACGCATCGGCCGCAGTTTCTCCCGCGCAGCGGCGAAGGGCGGAAGCAGCGGCACATGCGGCGAGACCATCGCCTCGATGACGACTGGCCGGTCCGCGCGAAAAGCTTCGTCCAACGCCGCGGGCACCTGGTCAGGCGCGTCGACGCGGATCCCGTGCAATCCGAGCAGCTTCGCGTAGTCGGCGTAGGCGAACTGGGGCAGTTCCTGCGAGGGGACGAAGCGCGGCTGCGCCCCCATCTCCCGCTGCTCCCAGCTCACCTCGGCCAGATCGCGATTCTGCAGCACCAGCACCACGAACTGCGGGTTCTCCCAGCTGCTCCACCGCTGCGCAACGGTGATGAGCTCTGCGTTGCCGAGCATCTGCATCGCGCCGTCTCCGGCCAGCACCACGACGGGGCGTGCCGAACCGGTCTCCTTCGCGGCGATGCCGTACGGCACGCCGCAGCCCATGCTCGCGAGGGTGCTCGAGAGGTGCGCCTGCATCGAGCCGGGCAGGCGAATCTGGCGCGCGTAGTGGTACACGCAGCTGCCCACATCGCTCGAGAGGCGCATCTCGGGCGTGAGTCTCGCTCCGAATTCGCGCACCATGAACTCGGGGTTGAGGGGCGGCGCCGCGACCTCGGAGCGCAGCCGCGCCGTCTCCCGCCACTCTTGCACGCTGCGTTCGACGCTCTCGCGCCACGGCGTGCTTCCGCGCGGCTCCAGTCGTGAGAGCAGCGCGACAACCGTGTCTCGAGCATCGCCGACGAGACCGACCTCGACCGGGTACCGATTCGCGATCACCGCGGCGTCGATGTCGATCTGCACTGCGCGAGCCTGGCCGGGCGCGGGGTAGAACTCCGTCCACGGGTCGTTCGAGCCGACGATCAGCAGGGTGTCGCACTCCTGCAGCGCGAACTCCGACGCGTCGGTGCCGAGGTGCCCCATGGTTCCGGCTGCGAGCGGCAGCCGTTCGTCGATATACGGCTTTCCGAGCAGGCTGGTGGTGAGGGCCGCACCCAGATGGTCTGCGAGACGCTGCACCTCGGGCCGTGCATGCGCCACCCCGCGACCCGCGAGGATCGTGATGCGCTCTCCCGCCGCGAGCACGTCCACTGCGGCGTCCAGATCCTCCGCGAGCGGCCGTGGCACTCCGCGTGTGGAGAGCGGTGCGGTGACCACGTGGCCGTGCTCCTGGCCGAGTTCAGGCGCATCGGCCTCCTGCACGTCGTGCGGAAGAATGACGACCGTCGGCTGCTTCCGGGCCAGGGCGGATCGAAAGGCTCGATCGAGCGCCAGATAGATCTGCTCGGGTGAACTCACGAGCTGCACGAAGGGTGCAGCGACGTCGTGGAACAGCGTCTGCAGGTCGACCTCCTGCTGGTAGTCGGAGCCGAGTACACTGCGGTGCTGCTGCGCGACCAGCGCGACGACCGGAACGCTGTCGAGCTTCGCGTCGTAGAGCCCGTTGAGCAGATGGATCGCGCCCGGCCCCTGCGTCGAGGTGACGACGCCGACACCACCGGTGTACTTCGCGTCACCGACCGCCATGAACGCAGCGCTCTCCTCATGTCTCGCCTGGATGAAGCGCGGCGCGCGCGTGCCACGGTTGAGCGCCCCGAGCAACGGGTTATTGCCGTCGCCCGAGTACCCGTACAAGCGCTCGATTCCCCAGGCGGAGAGGCGGTCGACGATCGCGTCCGCCACGGTGCTTCGCTGCTGTGATTGCGCCACTGGTGTGACCTCCTCATTCGGTGTACGTGGACGACGGCGAGTTCGCGCTGCTACCAGCGCAGGAGGGCGAACGGCGGGCGAGGATCCCGCTCCTCCCGCACTGATTCGTCGGCCTCGTAATCCTCTTCGATGATGCGAACCTGCGCATCGGTGAGCAGCGCCGCCCGTGCGAGCGCCTCGGCGAGCGGGAGCCGCGCGATTTCGCTCGCCCCTTCGATGGCGTCAGTCGAGTGCGCTACCCAGGGCTCGGCGTCCAGGGCGCTGAGGGTATCGGTCGCGTCGCCCGTCGGTGCTTCGAGCAAGCGCGCATCGATGAACAGCTGAGCGACCTGCGCCTGCTGCAGTGATGCAACCACCGCTTCGACACCGTCCGCCCTGAGACGGCCGTCTTCCGCGTGCGAAGCGTCGATCGCCGTCGCCATTTCCCGTTGGATGGTGCTGTCGAGCGCCGACTCGATGGCGTGCACGAGTGCGCCGTCGTCGGCACCGTCGGCCCGGGTGTTCGCGTCGACTTCGACCACGAGCGCTGAGCTGTCGGGAGACAGCTGGTCGCGCAGCAACTGGCGCGCGCGAACGTCACCGGCGAGCGCGATGAAGGCCGGAGACGCCTGTCGCGTCAACCGCTCGACCACCTCTGCCACTTCCGATTGCGTCTGCTTCCAGATCTCCTCCGAGTGACGCTGCCAGCGCGGCTGCGACCAACCGCCCGCCTGCACCTTCGGAAGCGAATCGGTACGGCCTTCCACGCTTTCCGCCGTCTCCACCCCGCCGTGACCGGCAGTCTCGAGCCGCACATCGGCGCCGTCGCGCGCAGTTTCAACCACGAGATACCGCAGCATCGTTCCTCGATGCCGCAGAAGCGGCACGACGACGGGCAGCGGATCATGCGCGAACACTTCCGGCCCATGACGCCGACCGGCGAGCTGCTCTCGCACGGCGACCTCGCCGTCGCGCACCAGCACGAACAGGGTGGACGGATCTGCGGCGCCTGTGCGATCCCGCACGATCTCACGGATGGCGTCGAGGTCGGCCGCTGGGGCACCCGCATCAGCCAACTGCCGGAGCGTGCGCTCTTCTCGCGCCTCCTCTACCGCTTGCGGCTCGTCGCTCGTGCCATCGGTGTACAACGTGGTCCACGGTCCCGGAGTCTGTACTGCTTCGCGAAGATCTTTTCCTACGGTCATTGCGTGCGCTCCCCTCAGTCGTTCGGGCGCTCCGGCTTCGGAGCTGCACCTCTAACCTGGGGTCTGAGTGGCGACTTCGCGATGGCCTTGAAGCATCGCGGTGAGCCACCTACACTCGCGAATACGGTGCTCGATCACCCGAACACTCGATCACCTGAACGAGAGAAAGGGAAACCGATGGAAGATCAGAACCCAGAAGTGATCCGCGAGAGCGCGAATCAGGCCGAAGACGATCTGGAGAACGCCGAAGAGCACACCTCCGCCCAGCAGGACTCCGATCGCTCGGATGACGACGAAGAGGCCGGCGGGCAGGAGGTGCTCCCCGAAACCGACCTCGCGTAGCCTCGTCAGTGCTCGCCAAAGGCACGGCTCGCGGGAATCGGCGCTCGGCCGCGGGGTTGCTCGGGGGGCGCTGCCGGCTCCGGCGCAGCGGGGATCGCCAGGCGGATCTCGCGGCCTGATTCGAGAAGCACCGATTCATCGAAATGTCGAATGCGCAGTGGCGGGCCCGAACGAACACGATAGGTTGCCTCTGTCGGCGCGATATCGAGGTCGATCACCGAACCGTGCAAGCGGACTCCGAATCGCACGCGACTCAAGCGGGCGGGCAGGCGGGGCCGGAGGATCGGGCCGGAGGCTGAATCTCGCAAGCCCCCGAATCCGCAGACGAGCGCCGTCCACACTCCCGCGAGCGCGGCGAGGTGCACACCCTCGTGCGTGTTGCCGTGCAGATCGTCGAGGTCGAGCGTCGCGACCTCCGCGAGATAGTCGTAGGCGAGCTCGAGATGGCCGACTTCGGCGGCGATGACTGCTTGCGCTGCGGCTGAAAGCGAGGAGTCGCGCACGGTAAGAGCCTCGTAATACGCGAAGGCGCGATCCTTCGCCTCAGGTGTGAACGCCTCATGCGCGAAGAAGAGCGCGAGTACGAGGTCCGCCTGCTTCACCACTTGCTTCCGGTACAGATCGAAATAGGGGAAGTGGCTGTGCAGCGAATACTGCTCGGGGTGCGTCGCCGCGAAATCCCACCGTTCGAGGTCGGTGTAGCCCGCTGCTTGAGGGTGCACCTCGCGTTCCGCATCGTACGGAACGTGCACGGCCGCCGCCGCGGCCTCCCAGTCGGCGAGTTCTTCGGAGGCGATGCCGAGCGTGCGCGCCACGTCTGGGTGTGTGCGAGCGGCCGCCACGGCGGCGCGCAGATTCATTTGCGCCATCAGGTTCGTGTAGACGTTGTCGTTCATGATCGCGGAGTACTCGTCTGGCCCGGTCACTCCATCGATGTGAAAGACGCCCTGCGCATCCCGGCGCCCGAGAGACAGCCAGAAGCGCGCGGTCTCCATGAGCATCTCGACACCGCATTCCCGTTCGAACGCGGTGTCACCCGTGGTGCGAACGTACTGCACGATCGCTGCCGCAATATCGGCGTTGATGTGGAATGCCGCCGTGCTCGCCGGCCAGTAGCCCGAGCTCTCGCGCCCGTCGATCGTGCGCCACGCAAATGAAGCACCGTCGAGCCGCAGCAGCTTCGCGCGGTCTCGGGCGTGAGCCAGCGTCGAGTGCCGCCAGCGCAGGGCCTGCTCTGCGGCGTGGGGCATTGCTGAATTGAGCACCGGCAGCACGAATGCTTCGAAGTCCCAGAACGTGTGCCCTTCGTACCCCGAGCCGGTGAGAGCTTTGCCCGGTACCGAGCGCATCTCGAGACGCACCGATGCCTGGAATACCTGAAACAGTGCGAAGCGCACCGCTTGCTGCAACCGGGGCTCCCCGTCGATCAGCACGTCTGCGCTGCTCCAGAAGTCGGAGAGGCGACGTCGCTGACTGTCGAGGATCGCCTCCCAGCCCTCCTGCACGGCATCGGCGACGGCGTGCGCCACCTGTTCCTGCAGCGTGGTGTCCGACGCACGAGCGGACCACTCATGGCCCACGAATTTCACGAACTCGAGCGTTTCGCCTGCCCGCAGCGACGCTCGAATCGTCGAGCGGGCGACATCGCCCTCGGCATGCGTCTGAATGCTCGCGGACGGGCCGTCGGGCGATCCATCGTCGCAGATCACGTGGTCCATGCCGGTCGCGACGGTCAGTCCGCTCTCCCGGGTGCGGTGCACCATCGTCGCCGCTGTGCCCGAGACCTCGCTGGCTAAGCCGACCAGCGGCTGGGCCAGGGTTTCGCGCACGCGTGGATCGGCGTGCTCAGTCGGAAGCGGCTCGTTCGCGAGCACTTCAGACAGCACGGTAATTTCGGCGGGCTCGTCGAGCGCACGAACGGAGTAGCGCACGGCAGCGATGGACCGATGCGCGAACGACACGAGCCGGGTGGATCGTATCTCCACGGCGCTTCCGGTCGGTGTCGTCCACGTGAGACTGCGGTTCAGGGTGCCATGGCGGAAGTCGAGGCGGCGCACGTGGTCGTCGACCGTCCCATGCCGCACGTCGAACGCTTCATCGTTCACCAGAAGCCGAATGATTTGACCGTTCGGCACGTTGATGACGCTCTGACCCGAGTCCGGGTACCCGTAGCCGTCTTCCGCGTACGGCATCGGGTGCTCCTCGAACACGCCATTGAGATAGCTGCCCGCCACGCCGCGCGGATCGCCCTCATCGAGATTGCCGCGCCACCCGATGTGACCGTTCGACAGGCCGAACACCGACTCTTCGTGGGCGAGACTCTGCGCATCGAAGGCACCAGTACTCAGGCTCCACGGGTCCACCTCGAACCGGGGTGCTGTCATAGAATCCTCCGCAGCTCGGGCAGCAGTTCGGTTTCGCACCGCCGCAAGAACGTTCCCTGGTCGGGTCCAACGTGATGCAGGTAGACATGATCGAAGCCCTCAGCGAGCTGCGCGATGCGATCGGCCATGTCTCCCGCCGAGTCCGAGATCACGACCGCTGCTTCGAGCGACCCCTCCGACAGGCGCGCGACCGCTTCGTAGTCCTCTGGATCTTCGAGCTCCCACATAAGATCCTTCGGAACGGTGCTGTGCGCCCACTGATCCTCGGCGTCGCGACGCGCCTGCTCAGCCGACGCGCCGAGGCTGACATGCACCTGGAGTCGCGCGCTTCCTCTGCCGGCTCCCGCACGGTAGCGCTCGAGGATGCCCTGGGTCTCGGCCACGGTCGATGCGACCGTGATCAGCCCCTCGGCCCAATCGCCGATCCACTCGGCGGTCTCAGCGCTCGCGGCCGCACCGAGCAACGGCACGCTCTCGGCTGGCCGACTCCAGAGCCGCGCGTTGTGCACGAGCGTGTGGGTGCCTCGCGCGCTCACCTGCTCGCCGTCGAGCAGGCGGCGCATCACGTCGTAGCACTCGACCAGCCGCTGCTGGCGCGCTGGCTTCTCGAGCCACGCGTCGCCCGTGACGTGTTCGTTCAGCGCCTCCCCGCTGCCGAGCGCCGCCCAGAAACGATTCGGGAACATCTCAGCGAGCGTTGCGATCGCTTGAGCGACGATGACCGGGTGATACCGCTGCCCGGGCGCAGTCACCACACCGAAGCTCATGTTCGTCGTGGCCATCGCAGCGCCGAGCCAAGCCCATGCGAATCCCGATTCGCCCTGCTGCCGAGTCCAGGGAGCGAGGTGGTCTGAGCACATCGCGGCATTGAATCCCGCTTGCTCGGCGAGTCTGACTGCCGTGAGAAGCTCACGAGGAGCGTGCTGTTCGTGGGACGCGTGGTACCCGATCACCACCATCGTTCAGACTTCCCCTCTTCAGACTGCACCGCCTATCCCACGAGGGTACTGAAACGCGCATCCCCTGAGCCACCGGCTTGTGCTCAGCCGCCTTGATTGCGTAGGCCTCGTGAGTCTCCGTTCCCACTGAAGCAACGACCGCGTCAATCCCCCTGCGAACCGAGGATCACTGCGCCAAGCTGTGATGAAAGAGCGAGGAGGCCCCGTGCAGCAGCATCGAAGCAGAAGGATCTCTCAGGCATTGCCGTTCTGGGCCTGGATGACCATCGTCGTCGTGGGGCTCGGCGTGATGATCGCCCTCCCGCTGACGGGCCGGTGATGACCGGTGCGCGAGTTCTTGCGGAACACCAGGCTCAGCCTCGTCTTCATCATCATCTTCGTCGGTACGCTCCTCGGGCAGTCGTTCGTGGGCTTCATCTACAACAACGAAGAGCTGGTGCAGCATGGGCAGCCCAGCATCGATTACGTCGAGTTCGTGACGACCTCGGCCTTCATCGTCGACGTGGCCGAGAACTGGCAGTCGGAGTTTCTGCAGTTCTTCCTCTTCATCCTGGCCACGATCTGGTTCATTCAGAAAGGTTCGCCCGAATCCAAGAAGCCCGGCGACGAAGGAGTGGGATCTGACGAGGATCAGCTCGTGGGGCCCCACTCGCGGCCCGATTCCCCGCGCTGGGCGAGAGTACGAGGGATGCGGCTGTGGATCTACTCGAACTCGCTGCTCCTCGTCATGGGCGGCATATTCCTGCTCTCCTGGTTCGCCCAGTCACTCGCCGGTCACATCGTGAGCAACGAGGAGAATGCGCAGCACGGCATGCCTCCTGAGACATGGGGCGCTTACGTGGTCTCTGCCGAGTTCTGGAACCGAACGCTGCAGAACTGGCAGTCGGAGTTCTTGGCCGTGGGCGCGATGGTGGCCTTCTCTATCTACTTGCGTCAGCGGGGTTCGAGCGAATCGAAGCCGGTGGGCATGCCGCATCACTCCAGCAGCGAGGAGTCGCAGTAGCCGAGCGTGCTTCCGCACCCCTCTCCGGGCATGCCGTGAGTTCTATACTTGCCAGCATGTCTGCACCGCTGACGTTCGCCGATTCCATTCACGTCGACGCTGACCCCGCCAGTGTCTACGCCGTCGTGTCAGACGTGACCCGCACCGGTGAGTGGTCGCCGACGTGCCAGGAGTGCTGGTGGGACGAGGGCCAGGGCCCGCGTGCCGGTGCTTGGTTCACCGGGCGCAACGTGACGGCTGAACGCGAGTGGAAAACCCGCAGTCAGGTGGTCGTCGCCGATCCCGGTGCGGCTTTCGGGTGGAGCGTGGGGCCCGGCCGCGTCGTCTGGACGTATCGCATGGAGCCCTCAGGGGACGGGACCCTGCTCAGCGAATCATGGGAGTTCACGCCGGAGGGGCAGGCGTACTTCGCCGAGCGTTTCGGCGAGCACGCTGCCGCGCAGATCGCAGCCCGAACAGCGGCGGCGCGGGAAGACATTCCGGTGACGCTCGCTGCGCTCAAGCGCATCATCGAGCAGTAGTGGCTGAACGCTCGCTCAATCGGTGCTGTCGAGGCGCCCGTCGTTGCGACCGAATTGCTCGTATTCAGACCCCCACGGGGACTCGATGAACAGGTCCCAGCACGCGTCGTCATCGCCTGCTTCGCATTCGTCCCATAAGCGGTCGAGGTGTACATCGTCTCCGTAGCTGTAGGGATCGCTGCTGATGCTGGGCGGGGAATCCCATGTCGGGTCGTTTGAGGGAGCCAGGACATCTGAGAACATCAGCACCATCATGAACGCGCTCCAGATGACCGCGATCGCAGCGCCTACGGACCCGATGATGATGGCCGCAATGGCGAGACCGCGTCCCTGCTCTCGCGTCCGCTTGATCTGATGCAGGGCGATTGCCCCGAGGATGATTCCGCTGAAGGACAGCAGGAAGGAACCGACGAACGCGATGATCGACATCGTATTCGTGCGTGGCGCGGTGCAGCCGGGCGACGGTGGCGGTGCATACGTGTGCGGCTCGTTATTCTCGTACTGGTTCGGCGGCGGGGCGGGATATGTCATGTGAACTCCTGTTGTACAGCTGTCTCGGTGCTTCCAACGATGCTCATTGCGCTTGCACTCGCTATCGATCAGCAGGGCACGGTGTCGCAGCTCGATCTTCGTCGCCTCTGTCGCACTGGTTCCATAGGCGGTCGATCGCGGGATCATCTCCGTAGGTGTCTATAAAACTGTGGGTGCCCGGCGATGGATCAGTGTGTGTCGCATCGAGCGGCGGGGCGTAGATGCGCTGCTCGTGGTCGTGCGGATACGGCGGGATGGCCGGGTACGTCATGTGGGCGCCTGGGCGGATGCAGATGGGGCTGAGCTGAGCCGCAGAGGAGTGAAGCCGATCCGGAATCGATTCGGCCCCGGCCCTCCGCCCCTCCGCCCCTCCGCAGACGGAATTAGCGGCTGATGGTGAACGTCTGGCTTTCTTCGAGCACCGGGTTGTCGTGGTCGAGGCCGTCATCGGTCTCCGGGGTCAGAGTGATTTCCACCTCGTAGGGTGTTTCCAGGTAGGGCACCACGCGTGCGTTGGAGAAGGAATGACCCGCCTCCAGCTCACTGATATCGGAGCCGGAGTTCCAATCGATGGAGCTGTAGAAGGCCCCCAGGCTGTCACGCCAGTCCACTGCGCTTTCAACCTCGTGCAGACCCATGAATGGCCAGCCCTCATTGTCGATGGAGAAACGGTGCGATGATTCGCCGATCGGCAGGGTTTCATCAGTGATGTTCGTAATCACTGCATTGAGCACCACGACCGGGGAGCCTGCCGGCACCAGCGATTCTCCGGTGTCGGGGTCCTCGACGCCCTCATCTTCCGGGGCCTCACCAAATGCGGTGGCGTAGAGATCCACTCGCACACTTTCGTTCTCGTAAGTCGTGATCAGTTCACCGTCGGTGTTGATGGGCTTTGACCAGCCCGCCGGCGTCACAGCAGAGTCCGGGTTCTCCGCTTCACTGGGTGCGGGCGGTTCGGCCTCGACCTTGTTCTGCTTCGTATCTTCTGACTTCGTCGTTTCGTTCTTCTCGGGCGCGGCGTTCTGCGCAGGCGCGCAGGCGGCGAGCGTGAGGGCGAGTCCAACGCTTGCCGCAGCGAGCGCGATGGGACGGAGAGTGTGCTTCTTCATGCGTGTTCCTTAGTTCGGTGAAATTTCAGGGGAGATGCCGCTGGGTCAGAGAACGTCATCGCCATAGGCGGTACACATGACGTAGTCGTCCGTCAGTGCGAGCGTGAATTCATCCGCGAGCTCTGGCCGATCGCTCTGAGCTGAGTCCCCGGAATCGAGAAGCTCCAAGACTGCTGCGTACGTGGCGGCATTGGCGCTCTCGGATCGACTGAGCACCCGTAAAGCCCCGAGCGCCTCTGGTTCGAGATGTTCCGCCTCGAAGCTGGTTTCGAGAAGCTCGTCGATGGCGTCGCACACTGCTTCGCCACTCGACGCACCGGCACCGGTGCCGTCACTGGCAAAGTCGTCGAGGTCGTCAGGATCGGGAGTGTCGACCGCGTCTTGTTCTGAGTACTCGCCGACCGAGGGAGTGTTATCCCGCTCGCTCGAATTGACGTTGCCAAGTACTGAGTTGTTGACGACGACGAGCACCAGTACGAGCCAAGCGACGGTGCAGACGAAGCCGACGTAGCCGATGATCGTGCCAGCGATGGCGAATCCACGCCCGCGTGCCGGCTGTCGCTTCAGCTGCGCCAGGGCGATGTGCCCGCATACGATGCCGGCCACCGACACGAAGAACGACGAGACAAATGCGACGATTGCTAGCGTGTTGAAGGGGGTGTTGTGATCTTGCGGGGCGAAACCCGGCTGATCAGTTGATGCGGCGACGTCACCCAGCGGCTGGGAATTGACGGGGTCACTGGGGGCTGGGGAAGTCATATCGATGCTTTCTGATGTTCTGAGATTTCGGTGTGCTGCAGGTCTCGGGCGCCAGTTGGCCGTGGAGGAACGGGCGTGCCGTCGATATATCTCGGCCAGGCGAGCACAGCGTTTACGGGGAGTGAGGCGAAGTCGGGGGCGCCGCTCGGCGTCGCGCGCAACGGCGTCCCATCGTGCAGCGTGGGCCACATGAGTGGCGGTCTGTATGGCGAAACTGGTTGGGTCTCCGGGACCGCGATCCGGGGCGCGCGCGACCTCATCATGACTCCGGCGAGGAGCAGCGCGACCATACCGAACGCTGAGAGCAGCGCGGTTGCCGCCCAGATCCGCCCGTAGATCTCAATCTCAAGCAAGTGCTTCCCCCACGTGTGCAGCGAAATCGTCAGAAGCACTGCGGCAGCGACTCCTGTGACACCGGTGAGGGCTCCGGTGAAGACCGTCAGCGGGACGTTCCATGTGCGGAGCATCACTCGAATGAGGTCGACATACAGAAGCGCCAGTCGGATGAAGATGAGGATTGCGGGGTGGGCGAACCAGACAATGAGGGGGCCGCCGATGTCTTCGGCCCAGATATCCGTTACCCAGAACGCGAGCAGAAAGACACTGCTGCCGTAGGAGATGGTTCTGAACCACAGCGGGCGCCGCTTGCCGATCAGCGTGTCGATCCAGACCAATCCGGTGAACACCGCCACCGCGAGCACGGAATCGAACGCTCGCTCGAATCCCGATTCCTCATCGATGACCATCGCGACCACGGAGTAGAGCGCGCAGAGGAAGACCGCGAGAAGCAGCAGATACGGCGCGAACCGGGTGACCCGCCCCGGGGTTCGGCTCGCTTTCTCAGGAGCAGAGGCGTTTTCACACGCGGATGCGCGCTCGGGCGCGGTGTCGTTCTCGGGCGCAGAGTTGAGGGGTGGGTTCACGAGTATCGTCACGGCCTGTCGTAGTTCCGAAAGAGTCTTCTGCGCGATCAGAAACGGGCACAGTAACCCGCACGCGCTGGAATCACGCTAATTCGTCAGGAACGACGACCCGGGTGATCCGAGGCCAAACCCGCAGGTCACGACACGAATTGCGGTAGGTGGAAGGCGATTCCGCGCACAGGCTCATCGGAGATACAGCAGTCGAGGCCCGGCGCGTTGGGTAATCGCACCGTGCCTCGAATTGCCGCTCATTCCACGCGCTGCTGCCTTCGACGAACGGCGAGGAGTACGCCGCCTCCGATCACGAGCACCGCCGCAAGAGCGACGCCGACCCAGGGCAGGGGCCCGCCGGTGGCGGACAGCCACGATCCATCGCCCGGATCTTCGGCACCCTCCGCTGCGACAGGGTGTTCGGTCGCGCACTCCTGCTCAGGATCGCAGGCTGCGCGCACGTCGACACTGGTCACCGAGTTGGCAAGTGTGCCGTTGCCTCGCTCGTGAGGGGTGACGCTGTACGACACGGTGACGCGATCCTCGGGTGCGAGATCTCCGGTCCAGTGCAGCACGCCGTCCGCAACATCGACCGTTCCGCTGCTGGCGGTCGCGTCATCGTTGTAGCTCGCGTCGTCGAGCACGTCGGCCAGATCGTCGCTCACGGTCGCGTCGCGCACCGTCCCCTCTCCCCGATGTTCGATGGCGAGGGTATAGGTGACGGGCGAGCCCGGCCGAACCTCCGTACCAGAGGCCGGGTCCGACGACTTGGAGTAGACGAACATTCCAGCCCCGAGCGTGAGTACGGTTTGGCAGCCGGTGTCCGTTGCGCATGCGCCGCGGCCGTCGGTCGCGGCGACGGTGTTCCGTATGACGTCATCGCCCCCGCCCGTGACGGTGACGGAGTACGTGATGTCCACCTGTTCACCGCTTGCGAGATCGCCGTTCCATCTCAGCACGCCGTCTTCGACGCTCACGTCACCAGCGGTTGCGACTGCGTCCTCGTTGTATTCGGCGTCGTCGAGCACGGCAGCCAGGTCGTCGACGATACCGGCACCCGCGACCGCTGCGCCGCCGTTGTGCTGCACCGTCAGCGTGTAGGCGATGCGATCATCCACCGCGACCTCGACCCCCGATTCGGGATCGCTGGTCTTCGAGAACGTGTAGGCGCCGGGGAGGATGTCGAGCGTGGACTCGCACCCGACACTGTCGTCGCACTGCCCGCGACTATCCGGAGTCGCCGCATTGCGCACGATGCCGTCGCCACCATCTTTGACCGTCACAGAATAGGTAATTGTGACTTCCGCCCCATCACTGAGGTTGCCAGCCCACGTCAGCACCCCATCGACGTACGTGATGCTCCCTGCCGAGGGTTCGACGTCGTCGTTGTACTCGGCGTCGTCGAGCACGTCGGAGAGATCGTCGGTGATCGTGGCATTGCGCACGTCACCGGCTCCGTTGTGCCGCACCGTGAGGGTGTACGTGACGGTGTCTCCGACCAGAACACTCGAACCCGACTCGGGGTCGGAGGTCTTCGCGTAGGTGAAGGCGCCGACGCCGACCGGTGCCACATTCTCCGAGTCTTCATCGGTGACGGTATTGCCCCGCGGGCTTTCACCGCTGACGCTCGCCGTGTTCGCGAGGAGGCCGCCGTCATCGCTGAGGTCTGCAGCAGTGACGGTGTATGGCGCGGTCCAGACCACGCGCTGGCCGGGCTCGAGCGCCTCGGGGGTGCCGGTGGACTGATCCTCATCGATCACCGGAGGACCGTTGAGGGTAATGTCGTCGCCCTGCGGGTTCGTGAAGGAATCCTCCTGCAGCGCGATTCCGTCGAGCATGGTCTCACCCGTGTTCGTTGCAGTGAAGGTGTACGTGACGATCTCGTCAGCGTCCACATCGTTCTGCGGGTCCGCCGTCTTGACGAGTTCGATGTCCGAGCGGGAGACGCCCGCGTCGATCGTCGCGTCGGGCATCCCCGGAGTGATGATCACCGGCGCCGTCACGCCATCACCGTCGGCGTTCGAATCGAGCGCGGGGTCGTCACCGGCTTCGGTGACCGTGAATTCATATCCGTTCTCTTCGAGGGCGTCGGGAATATCGAAGGTGACCGCGTACCCCTCGGCGTCAGACGAGCGGAGACTCGCGAACTCGTACCACCCGTCGGCGTCGGTCGATGTCGTCGCGCTGACGGGATTTCCGAGGTCATCGGTACCGGTCAGCGAGACCTCTGCGTCCGGGACACCGGTTTCATCCTCGTCCTGGATACCGTTGCCGTTGGCGTCGAACCAGAAGTAATCTCCGATGGTGGATCCGATGACGTTGGTCGTCGCGAAGATCGGGCCGAGCTCGCGAATCGACCCCACCGCCCCGGCATCGGTCTTGAGCACGGCTTCGCCGCGAAGCACATTGACGTAACGGTCACCAGGCGCGTTGCCGATCGGGGTCATGACAACGGTCGAGGAGAAGTTCGATGCGCCGGTGAATTCGCCGTCGACCTTCCATCTGAGTGCGGTCACGGCGCTCAGATCGGCGGGTCCGCTGTCGCCCCACTCCGTCCAGTTGTCGGTGTTCACCACGTGCGGTGTGCCGTCGGGGTTCGTGCCGCCGACGGTGTTGCTCGCGTGGTCGGGGTGAATGGAGAGTTCATTCGCCGGGGTGGTCGAGTAGTAGACCGTCACGCCGGCAGGGATCTCGACGGATCGCAGGTCGAGCGTGCCGGAGAAGTCAGATGCGGACTGCCCGTCTTCGGGCTCGGTGTCGACGCCACTGGCGGGAAGGATGTCGACGAGGTCGAGGTTGAAGACGTTCGCCTCGGGCCCGATGTTGGCTCCGCCGATCGTCCACGAGATGTCCTCCGTATTCGTGGCGCCGGTGTTGTTGACCTGCACCTGGGGAGTCGCGGGAGTCTTCTCGATCTTCACCCCGGCCGGGTTGATGATGCGAATCGTCTGGCTGTCCGTGCGCAGACTCTCATCGGAATTGTCGCCGACGGCGGAGATTCGCGCCCGATTCACGTACTCTCCGGATGCGGAGAGACTGCTGATGCGAACCGTGTACTCGACGGGCTCGATCGTTTCGTCGGTGCTGCGGGGGCCGAGATCCCAGCGCACGTAGTTCTCTTCGGGCGCGCACTCCAGGGCCCCGTCGACGGGCGTGGTCGTGTAGGAGTAATTCGAGTCGAGCAGAATCTGCGATTCCGGCATGCAGTCTTCCACCCAGAGGTTGCTGGTGCTGCCGATGGTTTCACCCGCGAGAATGTAGGGCTGGATCCGGAACCGTCGTTCTTGTCCCGCCGTGGTCTCGGTGTTGCCCGAGGTCCAGTTGCCGTCGTTGCCCAGAATCTCTTTGTTGATCGAGGAATTCAGGCTCGACACGATGAGCCGGTCGCCTCGATCCCCGCTGTTCGTCACCGGATCGTAGGTGCTCGTCGCCCACGAGCGCTGAGAGATCTGCTCGAGCGTTTCGTTGCCGGTGACGTTTGTCGTGGAGTACCAGTCGACGAAGTTCGGAACGATATCGCCGGGTTCGAGATCGTCAGCGGCGGTCAGCCCGATGGATACGCCATACCGAGTGGTGACGGCGTGATCGAGCGGCATCACCGCCATCCACCGCACCTGATTCACGGCGGTGTAGACGCCCTCGGCGGCCTTCTCGGGGTCATTGCGAGGCACATCCGCAGGATCGGCGAACCACTCGCCCTGACCGCAGTTGCCGCCGGCGGTGCCCGTGGAGCCGTTTGAGTACTGCGCCGTGAGCTCGGGTATCGCGCTGGCGCCCGGGGGCAACCAACCATCGCCGGCATCGGCGCCGCTCACCCATACGGCTGCACCGTTCGACGGAATGGTCTGAGCGTATCCGCCCTCGGGCGTTGCCTGACTCCCCGGCCAGTTCCGCGCTTTGAGGTGCAGCTTCGTTCCGTCCCAGTAATCACAGCCGGCCATGAGCCGCTCCGACTCCTGGTCAACGATCGGTGCCGGGGAGTAGAAATTCATGCTGATGGTGTCGCCCCCGGGAAGAGCTGCCCGTCACCGTTGTCTCGACCCGTGGTCCCCGGAGGGCCCTGGAAGAAATAGGGTCGATAGTCGGCAGCCGGCATGTTGCCTGCGGCACCCGGCACTCCTGCGAAGTACTTCTCCTGCCCAACCCCTGCCGTAATGCTGAGCTCGACCGTGCGCGTGTTGTTCGCCTGGTCGTCCCACGCTGCATCGTTTTGGTTCCCGACAATGTCGCGGATGTCGAAGTCGGTGAACGTGTTGGTGACGTTCAACCTCCAAGCACTGGCGCCGGTCTGCGTACCGTAGTCCCGAATCACGGAGTTCGGCACCTCGAAGCGCAGAATGCCAGACGCCACGGCGGCGCGGTCTGCCGGGATGGCGATCCCTCGGATGCCTTCTGACGGATACGTCCAAGCGGTCGTGTCGGGGTTGTCGAAGGTGACGGCGATGTCGGTGCCCGGGCCGGCTGCCTGCGTGCAGCTCATCGTGCCGCTGTTGCGCACGGAGTTGTGGGGTTCTCCTTCACGGTCGCCCGTACCGATTCTGGCCCAGGGAGTGTCGTCGTACGCGACGGTGGGGGCATAGCAGTCGCGCAGCCGCGCGCCGTATTTCTCGAGGTCGTCGACGGAGACGCCGTAGAGCGACTCCGGGGAGACGTCGTCGACGAGCGTGATCTGCGTGGCAGGGCTGACACCCGCGCCCGCGAAGGGCAGGGAGACGTTGATGGGGAAGGCGAACAGGCGGCACCCGATGGTCTGGTCCCAGGTGCAGGGATATCGCCCTGCGGAAACGGTGCTCGTGTTGGGAGTCGTACGGTACGCGTTCTTAGAAATGTCGTATCGAGGTGCGGTGACGACGCTCGCGGTCGCCTCAGCCGTGACCTCGGCGACCTGGTCGGAACGGATTGCGGCGACGGTCGTGAGAGATGTACCGGCGGGCACTTCGGGGCGCACGCGGATTTCGAAGGGGAAGTCGAACGTGGTTTCGGGGCCGACGAACTCGGGAGTGAGCTTGCAGGTGAGGGTCTGGGCCGGCAGCGATGTCCATGACGACGAGGTGATCGGTGCCGCGGGCTCTGGGAGCGTCTGAGGATCGAGCGAGCTGCCCGACGCGTCGCAGTACTGCGGCAGGGAGACGAACTCCGCACCCTGCGGTGCGTCGATCCGGACGACCACATTTGTTTGCGCATCGGTACCGCGCTGCGTGGCTTTTGCGGTGACCGTCCAGATGTCATTGGTGCGAATGAGGTCATTCGTGGTACTCCCGTCGAGGGGATCATTCACGGCATCGTCGACGCCCGTCTTGCTCTGCAGAGCGATCTCGAGGGTCTCGTTGGCGAACGGCACGACCTCGTCGAGCGGAGCCATCTCTTGCGGTTCGATTGATTCGGGCTCAGCTTGAGGTGCGCTCGTGTCGGGTTCTGCCTGTTGAGGTGTCTCGGTGACGCGTGGCCGATCTTCGGGCACGTTGAGCGCGGCGGCCGGGGCGGTGCCGATTCCGATGAGTCCGAGCATTACCGTTGCTATCGCGGCAGTCAACGCGGTGATGCGTGAGAACTTCTGAGGGGTGGGCCGCTGTGACATGTCTCGATGCTCCGTTTCCATGGGTGTTCGTCAATGAGAAACGCGCGACAATCCTGCGATTACTGTGTCGCTTCTCGGTCGCTGGCCTGCGTGGGAGAAGGTCGGGTCACCGTTGATGCGCGCTCGTGAGGCGATCGCCGGTGAGACGGGTGAGATCTGGCCTGTTTGCGGTGTGGGCGCACCGAAAACCCTGACGTCAAAGCGTCCGACCATGGAGTACCGCCCAATCTCAACTGGGGGTGTCGAGCCGAACTGACGCGGACGCTGGTGAGCGCATCGTGCGATTCAGGCTGCGTGACACCGTGTGGCGCCCAGTGTAGATAGCGATCTCACCCGTTGCTAGGGCGAATTTCACCCCGTAACAGTAAGCAGGTGAATCGGTGTTGGGTGAGTCCCTGCCTGCGTTCAGCATCGAATCAACGCGCAATAAGTAGTCGATCCCTCCTCATTCAGTAGCCATTGAATGGGGCCGAGCTCGACACTGAGGCGCAGCAGTGGTCGATCTCGACAACCGCAGTTCTACTCACTCAACTACTGAACATCGGATGAATCAGCGGTCCTGAGAGCTCGATCGCAGCGCCAAGACGAGACACCGCCTACCTAAAGCATCCAGACCTCTACGCAATTCAGTGCGGGGCGCACTGAAGAGCTCGACGTGCGCTCACAAAGCGTCGATGTGGACCATGCGTCACAGCATCCTTGTTGATTGTGCATCAAATCAGCGATCAGACAATCAGGCGGCGTCCGCTGTCCAAGCGTGGACCCGCAATGAAGACGTTCGCCGGCCGCGGCAAGCGCCTCCTACAGCTCGGGGTAGCGGCCGTGGTCGCGGCACTCAGTCTCCCAGTGCTGCTGCCTCCGCCCCCAGCGCATGCGGCAGAGACGATGACCAGCTGCTCGACGGCAGACCCCGGCTCTGGCAAGTACGCCGAAACGCTGTGCTGGATCGACTTCTCCGGGTACGACCACTACCAGGCCGTCAGTTCCGAGGGGCAGCCGATGACGCTTCCCCTGCCCGGCGGGTGGAGCGCGTCGTTCATTCTGAAGACCACGGGACACCCGTTGCACGCGACCCCGTTTCCGGCCGATATCAACGCGTACTTCGGAAATGAGAATTACACGGGCGTGGCCGGCTCCGCGGCGCTTCTGCAAGACACCGGCCCGAATAAGCCGCTCGAATCAGCCATCGCGATCGAAGGGGTCGTGGTCAAAGACGCGACCGGCCAACCAGTTGAGGGCTACTCCCTCGTAAGCGCGGATGCAGAGACCACGGACTGGGAACCGATGAGTCAGAAAAAGGAGATGATCACGTGGGAGTCGAGCGACCCCATCTACGCCATCTCTGGTGATGGTGATGCGCTCGGCAATGCGTGCAATGGGGTCCTCATCGGCGTCGGCACGAACCGGGTGATTTGCGACGGGGCGAACACGGAAGTCGAGGCGCGCACGGGCGCCGCCATCGTGGCATCAGCCGCTTCCGAACGCATGACGCAGACGCTGTACGCCGAGCGCGGCGTCGAGGCCGGCGCCTTCGGTTTCCTGATCTCGCAGGTCGAACTGACGAAGCAGGTCACATCGGTCTACGCCGACGACAGCTTCACCATCAACGTCAGCAATGCTGACGGCAACAGCGTCCCCGCATCCGCGACAACGGAGCCCGGCGGGAGCTATGCGACCACCGGGCGCCAGAACATCCCTGTCCAGCTGGGCGGATCTCCGTCGAAGTTCTCCGAAACTTCTACGGGTCGCCTCGAGAACTACACCGCATCGTGGGCTTGCACCCGCAATGGACTAGAAGATTCGACGCTGCCGACCGGCGCCGGTGCTGGATATGAACAAACGATCCATGTCGGTCTCGGGGATCTGGTGTCATGCACCATCACGAACACGACTAAACCTACGGGCATGTCACTCAAGAAGTCAGCCGACCGTGTCAGAGACGTGAACACGAATGGGCTCCAGGACTCCGGCGATCTTATCGAGTATTCGTTCGTCGTCACGAATACCGGTGAGATCCCGCTCTCGAACGTACGCATCGACGACCCGATGTTGTCTGAGGCAGGTATCGAGGTGTCCTGCAGCAATTACGTACTTCAGCCGGGGGAGCAGCTACGGTGCATCGCATTTGAGGGGTACCCCGTAAGCAAAGCGGATCAGGATGTAGGTCGCGTCATCAATACCGCAGTGGCGATAGCCATGCCCCAGGGGGTGCCTGACAACATCACATCGAACGAGTCGAGCACGGAAACTCAGTTGCAAGCCGCGCAACCGGCGATTGAACTCGTCAAGCAGGTCGACCGTCCAGAGGCCGCCGTGGGCGACACCGTCAATTACACCTTCACTGTGACGAACACCGGAAACGTTCCACTGTGGAACACCCAAATCACCGAAACTGACTTCACCGGAAGCGGCGAAATGAGCAAGATTTCATGCCCGTCAGGTGGTTTCTGGCCCGGAGAATCACAGCGCTGTACAGCGACCTATCAGATCACGATGGACGACGCGTTCGCAGGCAGTGTCACGAATACGGCGGTCGCGAACGCTTCGACGAGCCCCTCGGGCCCGCCCGAGGTCATTTCCCCCGAAGACTCCGCCGAACTCGAAGTTCCGCCGAACACTTCCTCGTTCCAGCCCACGCTCCCCTTGACCGGAGCGAGCGCAGAAACGGCTGTGCTCGTCGTCGGCGCTACCGCCGTGGTCGCCCTGTTCGGCGCAGCGTGGTGGATGACCCGCGCGCGCAGACGGAGCGAATGATCCTCTCGACCATTTGTCCCACTCCCCTATATATGCCCCAACGAAGAAGGAAAGGTAACATGACCATGCGAGGATCACACCTCAAGCGAAGCCTCCTCGGCGTCGCTGCTGCGCTGGTCGCAGTCTCGACCCTGGGTCTCGGCGCCGCCACGGC
The DNA here is from genome assembly GCF_040687075.1 of Leucobacter sp. NPDC077196. Lineage (NCBI taxonomy): Bacteria > Bacillati > Actinomycetota > Actinomycetes > Micrococcales > Microbacteriaceae > Leucobacter > Leucobacter sp. NPDC077196. The sequence goes on along the minus strand of NZ_JBFBML010000002.1, from coordinate 21,915 downwards.
GAACGCAGCCCCGGGCAACATCGACCCCGACCGCATCGGCTCCATCACCGTGAACAAGTTCACGCAGCCCGACAACCCCGGCTCAGTGCCTGGGGACGGGAGCAAGCTCGACATCCTTCCGGCAGGTGCCCTCCCCATTGAGGGCGTCGAATTCTCGGTCACGCCGGTCACCGGCCTCGACCTCAGCGTCCCCGCGAACTGGGAAGGGATCGGCGAACTCACGGTCGACGCCGCTCGCGCGCTCGGCACCGGATCCGCGACGTCCGCCACCACCGCGGCGGACGGGTCGTACACCTTTGCGGGCCTCCCTGTCGGCCTCTACATCGTCGAAGAGACGGACATCACCGGCGGCCTGATCGATGGCGAACCGGCGAACATCACCGCCCCCGCGGCTGCCTACCTCGTGGCCCTGCCCACCGTGATCAACGATCAGTGGGTGTACGACGTGCACACCTACCCGAAGAACTCAACCAACGCCGTTGAGAAGCAGCTCATCGACCCCGGAACGCCTGATTACGCCAAGACGCACCGCGCGTGGGGAATCACTGCGACGGCGCCGAAACTCGGCCAGGGCGATGTGCTCAAGGCACTCGCACTCTCTGACACGCTGGACGCCCGACTGAGCTTCGAGTCGATCGCCGACGTGACCTACGCAGGCGCTGCGCTCATCGAAGGCACCGACTACACGGTCGAGGCGCAGGGTCAGAAGGTCACACTGTCGCTCACCGCGGCTGGACTTGCGCGCGTAGCCGACAACTCGGGCCAGCCACTCGCCTACACGATTCACACCAAGGTCGTCGACCTCGGCGACGACGGCGTCATCACGAACGATGTCGAGTACTACACCAACCTCAACGACATCGAGAATCTGATCGATTCCGATCCTGCAGTGAGCGAGTTCGGCAGCATCCGCATCGACAAGGCCGATGGGGCAAACGGCCAGGCACTTGCCGGCGCCAAGTTCAGTGTCTACGCGAGCGAGTCTGACGCGCGCAACAAGACGAACGCGCTCGCGAACGATGCAGGCGATACGGTCTTCGTCACCGATGACAACGGTTCGACCCTCATCCCGAGCCTCGCCACCGATTCGGCAACGCACGAGCGCACCTACTGGATCGCGGAGATCGAGGCGCCCCAGGGCTACGTCTTGCTTGCTGACCCCATCGAAGTCACGGTGCAGACCTCGGGCACCGCGACTCCGACTGTCCAGGTCGTCGAGAACCAGAAGACAATTCTTCCGAACCTTCCCATTACCGGTGGGGCCGGAACTGCGATGCTGACGCTCGCGGGTCTGCTCGTGCTCGGCGGCACCGTCTTCGTCGCAACTCGTATGAAGCGCAAGGCAACGGCGTAGCAGCCTCATTCACATCAGTGGGCGATCGGAAGCACGACTTCTGATCGCCCACTGACGCGTGTACACCCCTCACCAGACATGGACCTTTCAGCATGCAGAAGCAGCGCACCACCACGACGAAGAACAAGCGTGCGGCGATCCCGACCGGCTCCCGCGTGGTCTTGGTCGTTCTCGTGCATCTCGGATTGCTGCTCTTGCTCTATCCCCAGATTGCAGGCTGGTTCTCGCAGGGAAATCAGTCCGCGGTCGGTACCGACTACTCCCACACCGTCGAAGGGCTCACCGAGCAGGCTCGCGAGGAATCGCTCCGATCCGCACACGAGTACAACGAGCACCTCGGCTACAGCGGAGCCTACGATCCCTTCACGATGTCGGTCAATGACATCGAATCAGACGCCTACCGCACCTATGCGCAGCAGCTCGAAGGGCTGCCGACAGGCGTGATGGCGCGAATTCGCATTCCCGAAATCGATGTAGATCTCCCCATCATGCATGGCACCACCGACAGTGTCTTGCTGCAGGGCATCGGTCACCTGTTCGGAACGGCTCTGCCCGTTGGCGGGCCCAGCACCCACAGCGTGCTCACCGGGCATTCTGGGCTCGCGAAGGCAGCGCTCTTCACCGACCTGCACAAACTGGAGACGGGTGACCAGTTCTACATCGACGTCTATGGCGAGACGCTGGCGTATCGCGTCGCAGAAGTCGAGTCAGTGCTGCCCACCGAGACCGAGTCGCTCGCAATCGAGCCGGGCAAGGATCTCGTCACCCTCGTGACGTGCACACCCGTCGGCATCAACTCTCACCGCCTGCTCGTGCACGCCGAACGCATGACCCCCGCTCCCGTGGCAGCGGATCCCGCGAAAAGCCCGGAGCTGCCCGGCTTTCCATGGTGGGCAGTCATCCTCGGATCGAGCTCGGCCATCAGCGTGACGTACGTGGCCTTCGGCATACGCGCTCGACGCCGCGCCAGACGCGAAGGGCATCCCGCCATGAACACTTCCTCGAACGAAACGGAGCCAGAAACGTCATGACTCACCTTCCTGCGTGGCATTCGCTCACGACCCACCTCCAAGAAGCTCCCGAACTCATCGAGGGCGGCGCGAATGCGGGTCTGCCCGCGTACCTCTTCACTGCACTCGGCACACTCGTGCTGGCAGGAACCTTGCTCCTGTGGTGGCTCATCCGTCGCTCGCGACGCTGACACTCCTTGCATCCTGAGCAGGCGAGCGGCGCTCAGCCCGCCCGCGGCTCGCCGACGACCCGCGATTGTATGCTCGAAACTGGGGGTGGAAGGACCGAAAGGACTTCATGCCATGGGAAAACTGATAATCGGCGGAACTGAATACGAGTTCGAAGACCGGTTGTTGGCTCACCTGAAATTCGTCATCGGGCAAAAGCTGAAGACGCAGGAGTGCTTCTTTCTGAGCTGGGAGGCGCCTGGCGGCCAGGGCGCCGGCAACACCGCCATCTGGCTTTCGCCCCATATACCGATGACCTTCTGCTTCTCCGGGAGCCGAGAGCCCGCGTTGAGCAAGCCTTGGGCGGTCGCGCTGAAGGCCCTCTCTCACACCCCTCGCGGCCTCGTGGCGATCACTGAGGAAGATGCTGCGAAGTACTTCAAAAAGAACCCTGATCTCATGTGACAGTGCCCTCCGTTCGATTTCATCGAACGAACGTGCGCTGCTGCCCCAACATTTACCGACACCACCACAAAGGAACACACATGCAACATCGATTGATCTCTCTTGCCACCCCCGCAGCTCTCGTCGCGGCGCTCTTGCTCACGGGCTGCGGCCCAAGCACCGGCGATCAGGGAGTCGCGCCGCCGAAACCCTCGACCTCGGCGGATGCGCCGCAGGGCGGTTCCTCCTCGCGCATCGACCTGCGAACTGAAGCTCCCGGCATATCGCTGCAGGAGGCTGTAGCTTCGGCCCAGAAGTCATCGGCGGGCGACCTGCGGTCGGTCGAACTCACGGAAATGCGCGGCGACCTGGTCTACCGGATCGAACTCGCCACGAGCGAGGATGAAGTCGACATCACCGTGGACGCTACCGACGGCTCGGTGCTCGATACGCGAAGCGAACCCATGGACCGCGACGACGCCTCCGACCCGGCAATCTCATTGTCGGACGTCATCGACGTTGCGGATGCGATGTCGAGCGCAACTGCTGAAGTCGATGCACCCGTCGACAGTTGGACACTCGGTTTCTCGGACGGTCGGCTCGTGTTTCAGTTTGATTTTTCGACCTCGGATCGAGAGGTCGACGTTGATGCACTCACCGGCAACGTCGTGGAGATCGACGACTGACCGAGCACTGTGAACCTCCGGCCGGATCGCAGAAATCTGACGGGATCTGCGATCCGGAGCCGGGATCACTTCTTGAGTCAGCGACGCTTTCGACCTACGCTGTGCAGCACAGGGATGCAGCATGAGCGAGGGGGCCAAATGTCGCAACGCAATCACGCCGTTCGATCGTTGAGTGGAGCAGCCGCAATCGCAGGTGTCGCGCTCGCCATCACGGGATGCATGCCGATGATGAACGCCCCGGAGGACCGCGATGATGCTGCCGAGGCTGCCCTTGCTGCCGAAATCGTCGGCACCTGGACCGGCGACACTTCTGGTGACGTCTCGGGCGGCGAACCCGCCGAACTGACCTTTGTCGACGACGGCACGTTCTCAGGCACCGACGGCTGCAACACCCTCACCGGACGTTGGGAAGCCGACGAGGTCGAGATCGAGTTCGAAGACGTCGCACTCACGCAGAGGGCGTGCCTCGACTTCACGCCCTGGCTCTCGCGACTCGACACGGCAACACTCAGCGGCACCACGCTGACCATCTTCGACGATCCCGGCGCCGAGATCGGCACGTTGACGCGTAACTGAGCTTCGGGGTCTTTCTCCCAGCCCGCAGCATGAAATTGCGCACTGTGACATTCTCGACGCGCAAAGAGACACCCACCGATACGGCATTCCTGCTCGGCAGCACCTAACCGCGCGCCGCGACGTCTTCCTGTGCATTCGCGACTGGTGTACTTGTCGGCGCCCTCACTATTCGTCCAACTGCCGTTTTAGGCGGACGAGTCGAGCCCGAGTCTCGTTGTGACACCACGTGTCCGGGAGTTCTGAACCTGGCGCTCGCCCACCCAGAATTCGTACCATCCACGTGCATATCGAGAGTGTGTTCGCAAATGCTGTTGAAGAAGTCTCCCGACCGGGAATCCGTTCCTCCTGCCGATGCGAACGCAAACGCAGAGGATGAAACGTGCGTGCCCGAGTGGACCAAGGGCACACGCATTCTTTTCAACGGCGCGTTCGACCGTTTGTGGGAGCAGCGTTGCCGATCAATTCTCGAAACCGTCGTAGATGCCTGCGCCCTCGAGCCGCTGGTGCTGCTGCCCGACGACATCCAGCTCGACCATTACGAGAACTACTACGAAACCCTCTACGGTTCAGCTGCTCTCGAGGTAATGGATTCGCTTGCCGACGGACGCGACTCGAACGCACGTGGTCGCTTCATTTTCGTCGACCTCGAGCCGGTAATGCTTCCGTTTTGCACGGAGTTCGATGCGTCACTGCACCGGCTGCTGCACAGCCGCCGCCCCGGGATTCCGATGCTCGGCGTCGCCACTTCTCGCCCAGAGTGCATCGCCGTCACCGGCTTCGACCGCTTCACCACTCCCACCGCATAGTGGCGCGCGCACCGAGGCTCGGGGCAAACGCTCCCCGCCCATTCGGTTGCTCGTGTCTTGCTTTTTCTTGAGGAGTACATTCTTGACTGCTGTCATCGCCGCTGCCGTGTACTGGGTACCGTGGCTGGGATGCTTCGGCGCCGTAGCGTTCGGCGTGACCGCCGGCATCAAGCTGCTGTCGAAGCAGAACACCGAGCTCTCGAACGTCGTGAAGTCGATCGCTGCCACGAACGACCACGTGCTCTACCGTCTCGAAAACGTCGATAGTCGACTCGCTGAGATGGAGTCGGCCGCGCCTGCCGATTCGAAGTGATCGCCACCGTCGAGTTTCACGAAACTCACTTTTTCACACGATGTGAAGTAGGTCAATGTGTCCAAGAAACCCGCACCTGACAGGTGGTGGACCAGAGCGGGGGTCATTCTTGCGGCGCTTACTCTCGTGCTCGGAGTCGCTACGACTGCCACGGTGTTTCTCACGGAAATCGAGGACGAAAAGATACGCAGGGAAGAACTTTAGGCCGCGGAGCGCGCAAAGAACGCAGCCATTGATGCAAACGCGCATTCAACAGTCTTGACATTGTCGCGGAACTTAACAGACGGCCTGCAGTCGCTCGTTATTCAGAACCATGGACATACACCACTTGTTGAACCGCGAGTCGTCTATAGCTATGTGGAACGTCCGGGACCCTCTTTCAACGAAACTGACACCTCCGACATAAACTCACCCCAGCTTCACTTTGACCCCAACGTGGCGATAGAAGCATGTCCCGACCAAGCGACAGGCCAAGTTGTCACAAAACTCGATGCCATTGCAGCCGGGGATGAACGCAGCGTCAATATTCCCGCATCAAGGGACGATAATGCTGGAGCAGACATCTACGTTCAATTTCGCGAATCGAACAGCCGAGGTGGATGGTGGGAACTTCGACTTGGCGAGACAGCTCAAATGATCCCTACGCCGTTCGATGCAATGGCCGGATCGCCCTGTTTTCGCGGGCTCTTTTCGACTCCGGAGTAAAAGCGCGGCGACCCATCGCGGACTCTCAACATGGCGCATGCACGGCACAGCTGGAGTAGCACCGGTCGACTCGCCCGGAAACCAAGAAACCCCCTCCGAAGAGGGGGTTTCTTAGAGACTCTCTGTAGCTGAGGCGGGGCTCGATCCCGCGACCTCACGATTATGAGTCGTGCGCTCTAACCAGCTGAGCTACTCAGCCAAACTGGCCCGCACAAGTGCGAGCCAGAGAGTCAGAGCCCCGACCGGGATTTGAACCCGGGACCCCTTCCTTACCATGGAAGTGCTCTACCACTGAGCTATCGGGGCGTGGCCACCTTGCGATGACAACCGTTAGAGAATAGCACTGTTCGCGGCCCAAAGTGAAATCTGGTTGGCTAGTACTGCGCACCCGGGCGGGTCTTCCGCCGAGAGTGCTGACAACAGGTGAGGAGCAGGTGTGCGGAGCTCGGTGATCGTCATCGTCGGAGTGGTGCTGGCGCTGTGGATGGCGGTCGGCCGCTGGCTGTTCGGCATCGGCGGCAGCCTGACCTGGTGGTACCTGCCGACGATCGGGTTGGTGTTCATCTGGTTGCAGGTTTGGCAGGCGCGGCGGCTGCGCGTCACCGCGTCTCGCGGGCGTCGCACGACTCGGAGCACGATCGTCACGCTGATCCTCGCCTGGCTTTGCGCGATCGGCTTCGGGTTGACGGTTCCGGATCGCGTTGGCGACGACCTCGTCTCCATTCTGAGCCTCGCCGCGGGTTCCTCGCTTTCAGTGGAGATGTCGCTCGCGCTCTGCAATCCGCTCGGCATCCTGGCCTTCGCGCTCGCCATCGCGTCGCTCGCCTTCGCCTACGCAGACGCCCGCGACCCGAAGCCCGAAGAAGACGAGTACTTGGATGAGCACCCGGGCTCGGGCGGAATGGTGGCGCACCCGCTCGCGTGACCCCTCCCCTTCTTTGACCCCGAGTGTTCCGGTCGACCCTGCACCGAAGATCACAGCTGGAACCCTCGGAGTCGACAAGAACTTTCAAAGTCGACCAGAACGATCGGTGTCAGCGCATGGACGCCGGCAGCGCCTCCTCGATCGCCGACAACGAGCGGGCGAGCGCGGTTCGAGGGTCGAGCGCATAGGTTCCGTCACCGAAGAGTTCGACGGTCATCCAACCTGAGTAGTCGTGCTGATCGAGTGTCGTAAGGATGCGCTCGAGCGGCAGCTCGCCGTCTCCCCACGCGAGATGACCGGTCGGCGTCCCATCGATGAGATGCACATGACGCACCCGATCCCCGAGCATCTCGAAGTAGTCGGCCACGCTTTCGCCCGCGGCCGCCATCGCCACGGTGTCGAGCGCGACCCCAAGATTCGGGGCGCCCACCTCGTCCAGTGCATGAGCGACCTGGCGTGCGGTGTTCACCAGATCCGATTCCACCCGCTGCAGCGGTTCGAGCAGGCACTCGACCCCGAGCGTTTGAGCGTACGCGGTGATCTCTCCCAGCGCGTCGATCGACCGCCGCCATGCCGTGCCCTGCGACTCGGTCTCGAAGCCGCGGCCGGGGGTGAGAAAGAGCTTCGGCGACCCGAGTGCGACAGCCAGCTCGGCGGCGCGCCTGAACATCGCAATGCTCTCGGCGCGCAGCCGCCGGTCGGGCGACGCGATGTTCACCGGATACATCACCTGCTCGGGAGTGAAACAGATGATGTCAAGACCGCGAGATTCCGCTGCTCGACGCACGCCCCGAGCGTCAGCGTCACTGCACCACGGCACATGCAAGTGAGGAGCGATCCCCCAGAGTTCCACCGCAGTGCGCCCGAGTGCTGCGAGATCATCGAAGCACCGCTCGAGCGGGTGGTGCTGATAGGAGAAGTTGGACCCGCTGACGTGTGCGAGCGTGAGCGACATGGCTTCCCCTCCCTACTTGCCGACGCCGTCGGCGAGGCCTTTGACGAAGTACCGCTGGCAGGCGAGAAACAGCACGACCACCGGCACAGCGGCGATGACCATTCCTGCGAACACCACGGGGTAATCGGTGCCGTGCTTGCTCATCAGGCTCGTCAACCCGACCGGAAGCGTCTGCGCGCCGATACTGCTCGTGAACACCATCGCGAAGAGGTATTCGTTCCAGGCGAACAGCACCTGCAGCAGCACCGTCGAGACGAGAATCGGCTTGCACATGGGCAGGATTATGCGCCAGAAGGTGGTCCAGCGGCTCGCGCCGTCGATCTGCGCAGCCTCGTCGACCTCCATGGGCAGGTCGATCATGTACGAGCGGATCAAGAAGGTCGTGAACGGAATGCGGAAGGCGGTGTAGAGCACCATGAGCGCCCAGAACGTGTTGTACAGACCCAGGGCCTGAAACATTCTGACGAGAGGCACCAGTGCGACCGCGGGGGCGAGCATCAGGCCACCCAGAATGATGGACGACCAGAGCGCGCTGAACGGAATCTTCACGCGCGTGAGCCCGTACGCCGCCCAGGCGCTCACGAGCACCGTGGTGATCGTCGACACGACCGTGACGAGCAGGCTCGTCGTGAGGAAGTCGCTGACTCCCCGATTCCACGCGTTCGAGTAGTTCTCCCAGTTCCACTGCTGCGGCAGCGCGAACGGATTGCCGAAGAGCTCGGCGTTCGTCTTGAAGCCGTTGAAGATCATCCACAGCAGCGGATAGATCACAATCACAGCGAGCCCGATCAAGAACGACCACGCGAACACGCGCCCGATGATCCCGAGGAACGTCACCTTGCCGATGCGCGGCCGCTGGGGGCGCACCGTCAGTAGTACTGCTGTCTCGGTACTCATACCTCGACCCTCCGTTTCCGTGTGTACCACAGCTGTGCGAGACCGATGCCGAGTGAGAGCACGAAGATGACGACGGCGATCGCAGCCGCGTACCCGAAGTCGTTTCGCACGAAGCCATTGCGGTAGAGCCACGTGCCGAGCACCTGAGTGGAGTTGTTCGGGCCGCCGCTGGTCATCACCATCACTTCGTTGAAGACCTGGAAGGCACCCGAGATGGTGACGATCATCATGAGCCCAGACATCTCTCGCACGAGGGGAAGCGTGATCGTGAAGAACCGGCGAAACGGGCCGACGCCGTCGAGCTGCGCCGCCTCGTAGAGCTCGGTCGGAATGCGTTGGATCGCAACGGTGAAGAGCAGCGCCGAGTAGCCGAACCCCTGCCACTGACTCATCGCGATGATCCCGAGCATTGCCGTGCTCTCCTGCCCCAGCCACGGCTGTGCGAGGGCATCGAGCCCGAAGAAGCCGAGGGCGCTGTTGAGCATGCCGATGTTCGGCTCATAGATGAAGTAGAAGAGCAGACCCGAGACGGTGATCGAGATGGCTGACGGGATGAAGTAGATCACGCGCAGCGAGTTGCGCACCCGGGCGTTTCTGACGCTCTCCACCATGGAGGCGATGACCAGCGCACCTCCGACCTGGAAGACGATCGACATCACCGCATAGAGCAGATTGTTGCCGAGCGAGCGCCAGAAGATCGGATCATGCAGCAGCTTCTCGAAGTTCTTCGCTCCGACGAACTCCTGCGTTCCCGAATAGATGTCCCACTCGCTCGTGGCGAACCCGAAGTTCTGCACGAGGGGGAGATAGACGAATGCGATCAGAATGACGATCGCGGGGGCCAACCAGAGGAGCCCCGTGAGCGAAGCGCGGCGCGAGTGCATGTCAGTACCTTTTTCGTTCAGGATCGGCGGGGGCGGCCGAGCTACGGCGCTCAGCCGCCCCCGCCTCGGATCACTGCGCCATCGAATTCGCGTTCTGCACGCTCGCGAGGATCTCATCGGGCGACGTGTCACCGCTGATGAGCGCTTCACCACCCGCCAGCCAGGCATCGGCCACTTCGGGAACGGTCACCGTGTCGAGCCAGACGACCAGCTGCGATGCGTCGTTGACCTGCTCGATTCCACTGAAGACCGCAGCACTCGAGGTGTCTTCGGTCACCGCTCCGACCACCGTGCTCGGCTGCCCGTAGGGCGGAGATGAAAGCGTCTGCGCATTCTCCTGCTCCGTTGCGAACTTCATGAAATCAACGGCGAGCGGGGCGCGAGGAGACTTCGCATTGATGAGGTATCCCTCGGGCGAGCCCTGAATGGCGTCGGCATCGCCCTGGGCGCCCTCGGGCACCGGCAACTTGAAGATGCCGAAGTTCTCAGGAGTGAGCTCCGCACCCTCCGCGGTAACGGTGTCGAATTCGAGGATCTCCTGGTAGTACATTGCGGCGCGCCCGCCGGAGAGTGCCTCCTGGGCAGTGGTGTAGAGCACGCCATTGGTTCCGCGGCCCGAGTCCGTGCACTCCGTCACGAGCTCATCGAACTGTTCGAGCGACTCGACGTAGCCCGGGTCGTTCCATTCCGCCGTAGCTGGGTCAAAATCGGCGTGCAGCGTTTCGGATGGCACGTTGTATCCGAAGAGCTGCTGCAGGTAGTGCAGCGCGGGCCACCCATCTTTGTTGCCGAAGGCGATCGGCTCGTAGCCGGCCTCTCGCAATGGTGCGCAGGTGTCGATGAGCTCCTCGAACGTCGTCGGCACCTCGACGCCGGCTTCCTCAAAGGCCGCAATGTTGTAGCCCATGAACTTGCCGTTGTTGTACAGCGGGACGCCGAAGTATTTGTCGTCGAACTTGAAGGCGTCGAGCGAAGCTTCGCCGAACTGCCCGCCCCACTCGGTGCCCGGAGCGATGACCTCACTGAGATCCGCGGCGAGCCCGCCTTCCACGAAGTTCTGAGCCCAGGTGCCAGCCCAGGTGAAGTAGATGTCGGGCAGCGCGCCTGACGCTGTGAGCGTTTTCGTCTTGTCCTTGACCGACTGATCCGTCTCTTGGATGAACTCGAACTCCACTTCCGGGTGCAGCTCCTGGTAGTCCTCCGCCACGTCGAGAAAGTAGGGTTCAAGCGGTTCCCCGGCGAATTTGGTGAGGATGCTGAGCGTGCCCGCGTACTCGGGTTCGGCAGTGACGTCGACGGCTTCTGCGACACCACCGCCGCCCGCGCATCCGCTCAGCGCAATGGTTGCCGCTGCGGCCATCACGATGGCCGAGGTTGTCTTTCGATGCATATTCATGCCCTCCTCTTTGAGAGCGCCGCTGGTACGCGACGGCCCGCCCGGTTTGTTCAACGGCGTCGGCAAGTCTGTCTCTGAGCACCTGATACCGGTCCCACCTGCCTGAAAAGTATTGTGACCGAATGCCAGCGCCACCGCAAGCCCTGTCCGTCTACTTCTCCGTATTCGCATGCGCGAGCAAATGTTTCGCTCGATGCGGTGTTGACGCAGATCGGTTCGCCGTGGCACGATACTCGAACGTGATACCGGTATCAGACCGGGTCAAGGAAGCGTCACGAAAGGAACGTCACCATGCTCGGTTTCAACGAGGAAGAACTGCGTGAGCAGCTCAGCAGTGCGGTCGCCCTCCGCCCGCAGATCGAATCACTCGTCGATCAGCTGCAGAACATCGACAACGTGCTCCTCATCGGCTCCGGAGGCACCTACGCCCAGATGTGGCCCTACGAGTACCTGGCCCGCCGCCACTCCAAGCTCCCCGTTCGCGCAGCCATCTCCCGTGAGCTCATCGAATCGGGTGACGCCTGGCTCGGCACGGGCACGCTCGCGGTCTTCGCCTCGGCATCGGGAACCACCGAAGATGTACTGCTGGCAATCGATTACGTGAAGAGCAAAGGCGCGACCACCGTCGCATTCACCGGCATCGGCGATTCGCCGATCGCTCAGAACGTCGATCACGCGCTCGTCTGCGCGCCCAAGACCTGGCCGTTCGATCCGCAGCTGCTGCTGCTCGTGGGGCGCATCATGAACGTGCGCGGCGAATTCGACGGATACCCGTCGCTCGCAGACGAACTCGTACACCTGCCCGACGCCGTGATCGAGGCGGCGAAGGCCACCGAAGACAAGGCCAAGGCATTCGCCGAAGCCCACAAGGACTCCGACTACTACTTCCTCATCGGAGGTGGCCCGCTGTGGGGCCTGACCTACCTGTACTCCATGTGCGTACTCGAAGAGATGCAGTGGCTCCACACCACCCGCGTGAACGCTGCCGAGTTCTTCCACGGCTCACTCGAGCTGCTCGAAGCAGACACACCCGTGCTGATCTTCCAGGGAGAAGACGAGACACGCCCCCTCACCGATCGTGCAGAAGCCTTCGCAAAGCGGATCTCGAACGACGTCACCGTGCTCGACAATCGCGACTATGAGCTCGCCGGCTTCAGCCCGGAGAACCGTGCACTCATCGCCCCGATCGTGCTCGACATCGCGGTCGGACGATTCAGCAAGCACCTCGAGCGGGTGCGCGACCACTCGCTCGATCTGCGCCGCTACTACCGCGTCATGGACTACTGACCCGGACCCCGACCCGGGCCCGCGCGGACCTCGCCGTCCACGCGGGCCCGGGTCACCCCTCCCCTCCGTGCGCGACGCCCGTTCCGCACGACTATCGCGCTTGAGAGGAACGCTCAGTGAAGATCCTCGGATTCGGCGACAACATCGTCGACCGCTTTCTCGATCGCCGTCGCGATTACCCCGGCGGCAACGCCGTCAACGTCGCCGTGTACGCTCGTCGCCTGGGCGCAGACGCCGGGTACCTCGGAGTCTTCGGCGACGATCCCCTCGCACGCTTTCTGCAGTCCGCGCTCTCGAACGCGGGCGTAGACCATTCCCGCTCCATCGTGCGTCACGGCGAGACCGGCATCTCCACCTTGAATGTGATCGACGGCGAGCGCGTCTTCCTCGAATGGAACGACGGCGGCGTCACCGTGCGGGAGCCCATCGATCTGGATGACGGCCGGTCGGAGTACGCGGCAGGCTTCGACCTCGTGCACTCCAGCGTGTACTCGCGCACCGAGCCCCAGCTTCCACGACTGCGCGAGACGCGCGCGCTCGTGAGTTTCGACTTCTCTTCGGAGCCGGAGTTTCGCAGCGATGCCTACATCTCGCGCGTCGCACCGCACATCGATCTTGCACTCCTCTCATGCTCCGATCAGAGCGTTGAACAGACGCATCGACTGCTCGACACGGTGATCCGTGCTGGAGCGGGTATCGCCCTCGCCACCAGAGGAACCGACGGGGCGATCGTGACTGACGGAACGCATCGCGTCTCGGCCCCCACGCCCGTCATCGACGACCCCGCCACCATCGTAGACACCATGGGATGCGGCGATGCCTTTGTGGCGGGATTCATGGTTGAGCTGCTTCGACGCGGTTGGAACCGCCACCGCCCACCGAGCCGGGATGACCTGGTCGCCGGCCTCGATGCGGGCAACGCGTCATCGCGTGAGCAGTGCTTCGTCGAATCGGCATTCGGTGGGGGGCGTGCGATCCCGATCGAGGATCTGCAGCAGTACGAATCCGCTCGGGCCGCAGCGCACGGTGGGCTCTAAACTGGAGCTTCCGGCATCGAGGAGGTAGACCGTGGGCAAGCCTCGCCCTTCCGCGCCAACCATCTCAGAGGTCGCGGCGGCCGCCGGCGTCGGGCGGGCCACAGCTGCCCGCACACTCGGGGAGTACGGCTACGTCAGCGCCGAGATGCGAGACCGCGTACTCGCTGCAGCCGAAGAGCTCGGCTACCGCACCAACCAGCTCGCGCGCAGCGTGTCGACCGGCGTCAGCCACACGATCGGCGTGGTCGTCGCCGACATCTCGAACCCGTTCTTCGGCGGGGTAGCGCTCGGCATATCGGAGGTTGCAAGCGCGCGCGGATTCGACGCATTGGTGCTGAGCACCGCGGAGCACCTCGACGAGGAGATCAACGCGGTCAACGTGCTCGTTGACAAGCGAGTCGACGGGATCATCCTCTCGTCGGCCGCGTGCGCCGCTGACTCAACCTCGCACCTGCAACTTCCGCACGAGCACGGCATCCCACTCGTGCTCCTCGACCGTTTGATCCCCGGACTCGATGTCGACGCCGTCGTCATCAACAACCGCGCCGCCGCCCGTCTCGCGACCACTGAGCTCATCAACGCTGGCCACTCCCGCATCGGCTTCATCTGGGGCCCGCCGGTACCCGGCCGCATCAAGTACCGACGCGAACTCGTCGAGGCCGCGGGCCGCAATCTGTGGTCCGACGGCGAGCGACTCACCGGCTATCTCGATGCGCTTGACGACGCCTCGATCCCCCTCGATCTTGACCACATCATGCTCGGCGAGAAGACTGAGGCGCGAGCGTATGAGGCAGTCACGCGGATGCTCTCGCTCGATTCGGCACCCACGGCATTCTTCTGCACCGAGACCGATGCGCTCACCGGGACGCTGCACGCACTCCGGGATGCGGGGCTCGCGATCCCGAGCCAGGTCTCCATCATCGGCTTCGATGACAGCTCATGGGCGGCCGTGATGAATCCGCCGCTGACCATGGTTCGGCAACCGATGCTCGAACTCGGTCGCCAGGCTGCCGAGCTGCTGCTCAGCCGCATCGATGCCCCCGCGGATGACACCTCGCCTCCGGTGCAACGTGAGCTCGAGGCAGAATTCTTTCGACGAGACTCCGTCGCGGCGGCCACGTCGGTCCGCGACTGACCAATCGCGAGGTGAGCCGCAGACTATCGCTGGCGGAGCACCGTGAACGAGATCTCGCTGCCGCGATGGTAATCCTTCGCGTGCAGTACACGGCGCCCTGACACACTGAGACCGACTTCGGTCACGAGCAGCCACGGCCCCATTCCCGTCAGATTGAACTGCTGCTCCCAGTCGGCGGGCAGGTCAACCGCTGAAACGGTGGCGAGAGCGGTCTGCACGTATTCGCCGTGCGCGGCGAGCGCGGCGGTCAACGAACCGCCCCAGTCCCGATACTCGACGGGCCCCGGGAGGAGCTCACGCGGCACGGTGTTCTGACTCACGACAAGCGGGCGGTCGTCTCCGAAGCGGATTCTCACGAGTCGAATCACCGGAGCGCCGACCTCGATCTCGAGGGCGGTCGCCTCTTCCGAATCAGCGGCCGCCTCTGAGACACTGAGCACCGCGCTCGACACCGCGTACCCGCGTGCGGTGAGCACCTCGGTGATGCTCTCGTACTTCGTCACCGGCCGCTCGACCCGGAGGCCGCCGGAGGCCGAGAGAAATCGCCCCTGACCCTGCACCGCGACCACGAGGCCGCTCTGCTCGAGCTGACGAAATGCCTCGCGAACCGTTGAACGGGAGGTGCTCAAGCGGTCGGTCAATGCGGCCTCAGTGGGAAAGCGGTCACCCGCACGCAGGCCGAGCTGGGCGATGAGCGCCGTGATCTGATCTCGGGCACGGTCGACAGCGCTCTCCCGCGTCGCGGTACGGGCAGGTTCGTCAGACAAGGCTCAACCTTTCTTCGGGTGACTCAAGGTTCAGCTTAGCCAAGCGGCATCCCGGTGTCGCAACGGCGCAGCCACGGTGCCCATGTACACCTTGCATACGGGCTTGTGTGACATTTAGACTTGTTGTCTGACAACATTGAACATCAACAGACAGGAGCGATGATGCTCAAGTTCGAACCAGAGGCCTACCTCGCCGTGCAGCGCGGGGCTATCGACCTGGAGCCCGCCATACGGTCGGCAGTGCGAGAATGGCTCTCCACGGGAGGCGAGAACCTCTTCTTCATGGGCGCCGGAGGGGTGAACTTTCTCATGCTTCCGGCCGCGCGACTGCTGCAGACCCGATCCACCCTCCCGGTGCACATCGAGATGAGTGCCGAGATCATCCACTCCGACAGTGTGCACCTCGGGCCGGGGTCGCTCGCCGTCTTCCCCTCGGTCTCCGGCACGACGAAGGAGGCGGTAGCAGCCCTCCGCTTCGCGAAGTCGCGGGGCGCGACGGTTCTGAGTCTCACCGCGCACCCTGCCACCCCCATCGCGGAGCTCGCTGACATCGCCCTCTCCAACGAATGCGCCGATCCCACCTCGAGCGAGAACTTCACCCTGCAGTCGCTGCTGATCGCGCTCGCGGTCATGGATGCCCGAGGCGAGATCGACGACTACGATGCCGTCATTTCAGAGCTGCGCCGACTCCCCGATCTTCTGGTCGCTGCGAAGCAGGCGTTCGAGGCGCGCGCCGAATCGCTCGCGATCGAGATCGCCGACGAGCAGCACCACATCGTCACGAGCGCCGGCGGTTCATGGTTCGAGGCGATGTACTACGGCATGTGCATTCTCGAAGAGATGCAGTGGATCTGGACCCGCCCCGTGCACGCCTCCGATTTCTTCCACGGCACCCTCGAGCTTTTGGAACCCGACACGAGCGTATTCATTTTCAAGGGAGAGGATGAGCAGCGACCGCTCACCGACCGCGTCGAACGCTTCGCGCGCACGGTGACCGACCGCGTCAGAGTGATCGACACCCTCGATTTCGAACTCGCCGGGCTCAGCCCACGCGTGCGGGCACTCGTCTCACCGATCGTGCTCGCCGCCGTGCTCGAGCGACTCAGCACGCACCTTGAGCGCGTGCGCGATCACGACCTCACGATCCGCAGGTACTACAAGAAGGGCGACTTCTGAGTGCGAGTGCCACCGGCGCGGCGGGGGGGGGGTTCAGACGGTCGCCGACGCCGGGTCGGCTTCGGCGGGCCGGCGCTTGCGCTTGCGCCCGATCTCATTGAACAGCAGGTTCAGCAGCACCGCCGTGATCGCGGCCGAGCTGATGCCCGAGTGGAAGATGGTACTGAACCACGTGGGAAACCGATCGAAGAAGTCGGGCGCGACGACCGGGATGCACCCGACGGCCAGCGATGCCGCGACGATCAAGAAGTTGAAGTTGTTCTCGTAGTGCACTTTACTGAGCGTGCGAATGCCCGACGCGGCCACGGTTCCGAAGAGCAGAATGCCGGCTCCGCCCAGCACCGCCATGGGCAGGGTGGCGATTACGCGACCGAGCACGGGCAGCAGCCCGAGAAGTACGAGGATCGCCCCGCCGGTCGCGACGACGAATCGACTCTTCACACCCGAGATGGCGACGAGCCCGACGTTCTGGGCGAATGCGCTCTGCGTGAAGGTGTTGAAGACCGGGGCGACCACGCTCGACAGCATGTCGGCTCGAAGACCGTCGGCGATCCTTCGCGAGTCGACCTTCGATCCGGTGATCTGCCCGACGGCGAGCATGTCGGCTGTCGTCTCGGTGAGAATGACGAGCACGACGATGACCATCGAGATGATTCCGCTGATCTCGAAGACCGGCAGACCGAAGGCGAAAGGCTGTGGAATCGCGAAAACGGCGCCATCACCCAGCGAGGAGAAGTCGGTTTTGCCCGCGATGAAGGCGATGACGGTGCCCAGCACGAGGGCGAGCAGGATCGCCATGCGGTTGATGCCGTACACGTGCACCCGCGAGAGCACGAGTGCGATGAGCAGGGTCGCTCCGGCGAGCGCTATGTTGCTCACACTGCCGTAGTCGTCTGCGGTCGCCGTTCCGCCCATCGCCCAGCGGGCCGCAACGGGGATGAGGGAGATGCCGATCGTGGTGATGACGACGCCGGTGACCACTGGCGGGAAGAACCGAACGATTCTCGCGAAGAAGGGCGCGATGAGCAATCCGATCAGAGCTGCTCCGAGCACCGCTCCGAACACGGCGGGCATGCCCCCACCGCCGCCAACGATGGCGACGAGAGTCGCAACGGAGGCGAAGGAGGTGCCCTGCACGAGGGGAAGCTGGCTGCCGAAGAACGGGAGCCCAACGGTCTGCAGGATCGTCGCGAGCCCTCCGACGAAGAGGCAACTCGCGATGAGCACACCGATCTCCGTGCTCGACAGGCCCGCGGCGGTGCCGATGATGAGCGGTGGGGCGATGATGCCCCCGTACATGCTCAGCACGTGCTGCATGCCGTGGGCGAGGTTCTTGGTCCAGTGGAGGCGCTCGTCTTCGGGTCGAGGAGCGCTGTGGGCGGTTCTGGAATTCACGGCCGATGACTCAACTCTCGATGACGACTACTTCTGATGGTGACCTGCTGCGACAATAGCTTAGAATTTGTGTAAAACACATCTATGCTTAAAAAGTAAGTAATACCGATGAGATCGTAGGTGCCGTATGGCAGTTGAATCGCTGCTGCGGGAGTTGCTCGAAGCGGGCAGTCTCACGCAGGTGCTCATCCAGTCCGAACGACTCTCGGAGGCGGCACGCCTCGAACCGGAGGCCGTCGAAGCCCTCGCCGCGGCAATCTTCGGCGAGGATCAGATCGTGGCCATCGCCGCGTTGCACGCCGTCTCGCATATCGAGAACGACGCCACCGGCGCGGGCAGCATGGCCGACGCGGCGCTCGTAGGCGCGCTGCGCGATCCTCGGCCGTTCATACGCGAGCACGCAGCATGGGCCTCAGGGCGACGCCGGCCCGACGCGGCATCCATCGACCCGCTCATCGCGCTGCTGGTCGGAGGTGGCATGGGCGGCATGCTGGCGCAGCGCACACTGGAGGCGTGGGGCGACGATGCCGGCGAGTTACTCATCGAAGGTCTCGAGCTGGCGCTGGAACAGCACGCAGACGCTTCGGTACGACGGCGCGTGACCGAGACCCTCGGACTCATCGTCGGCCCTCGGGCGACGGCGGCGCTGAACCGCATCGAAGGTGACGGGCGCGAAGCCGGCGAAGTGCGAGAGGCCGCGCGTGAAGCGCTCGACGACGCACAACGGCGCGACTCCCCCCATGCCGCAGCCACCCGCGGGGCTTCGAAAGCACCCCAAGAACTGACCGTCGCCCAGCTCTTTCTGGGCGCAGACATCGATGCCGGCCTTCGCACGGTCGGCAGCGGCAACAATGGCGGGATCGCCACTCTGCTCGTGCGACTCGGTGATGCACTCGTCAACGGCGGCCGGCGAGACGATCACGCGGCGAGTGAACCTGCTGCCCCCGTCGGCCGCGTGCTCACGCTCTCGCGCGGCGGCGACGCGCCGTCTGCACCCATTGCGGGCGATGACCGTACTCGACACGAGTACGCCCAGATCCGGCTGCCCATCACCGCCACCCGCGCGGAAGACACGTGGTCGAACTTCGTCGCCGCGCGACGCGGCATCGCCCGCGCACTTGCAGACCATGGGCCTGTTCATGCGATCCACCTGCGCATGGCCGATGTCGGCACGCTCGCGGCATGGGATGTTGCGCGCTCGGCGGGGATCCCGGTGATCTTCACCGCCGCGCCCGACCCGCACGCGCTCATCGAGTCACTGGAGCACACCGGCGCACTGACGCGGCAGAACTTCGGAGATCACGATGCGCGCGATCGATACTGGTTGAGGGCCCAACTGGTGCGCGACCTCGCCCGCGCGGCCGACCACACCGTGCTCATGCCCCGCGAGAACCTTCGCGACGACCTGCACCGTCTCGTCGGCATCGAGGTCGGCGACCCCGCGCAGTACACCGCGGTGGCCGAGGGGATCGACGTTGCAGTCATCGACGAAGCCGTCACCGACGCCCGCGGGCTCGCCTCGGGGGCAACGGCCGGCCCCGAGCTGCACGAGCTCCGCGAGCTGCTGCAACAGCTGCCGCCCCACCGCCGCGACCTCCCGCTCCTCATCAGCGTGGGGCGCCTGCACCGGGTCAAGGGCATGTCGACGATCGTGGAGGCGTGGGAAGACCCCGCGCTGCACGCCCGCTGCAACCTGCTGATCGTGGGCGGCAACCTCGCTCGGCCCTCGGCGGATGAAGCCGAGCAGCTCGCGCACATCGACGCGACGGTGGATCCCACCGAGCGCGCAGCGCACGGGCTCCTTCTGGTGGGCCACCGCCCGAACGAGACCGCGGCCCGGTGGATCGCCGCTGCGCGCTTCGGCATCCCCGGCCTGGCCGCCCCGCATGGCGTCTACGTCTGCGGCAGCATGAAAGAGGAGTTCGGCCTGGCGATCCTCGAGGCCATGGCAGCTGGGCTCTTCGTCATCGCCCCGCTTCGCGGCGGCCCGGCCACCTATGTGGAGCAGGGGCGCACGGGGCTGCTGGTCGACACGTCGAACTCCGAACGGCTGCGGGAAGCGATTGTGGAGGGCCTCGCCGCGGCTCCGCGCGCCGCGAACGACCGCGCCATCGCGTCGCGCGCACTCGTATCCGAACGATTCTCGATCCACACCATGGCCAATACGCTCGCCGGAATCTATGCGGCCGCTCATCAGCGCCGCGATTCGGCATCCCACACAGATTCGGACTCGCACGCATGACGCTGCTCATCATCAGCCCCGACTACGCCTCCCATCTCTACCCGCTGGCGGCTATCGGTCAGGCATGGCGGGATCGCGGGCACCGCGTCGTCGTGGCGACCGGGCCCGCGACCGCGCCCATCGTGCAGTCATTCGGCTACGAGCACGCGCTGCTCAGCCTCGGCAAGGGGTCGAACCCGGGTACGATTCGCGCGGAGGAGCAGCCGAAGGGTGAAGACGACGTGCTGCGCGGATTCTTCGACGCGACCCGGGCGGGCATGATCGAGACGCTGGCGTTTCAGGCTCGGGCGCGACTGCACGACCTCATGTGGCAGCCCGTCGAGACGGCGCGCCGCGTGCTCGACATCATCGAGCAGGTGCGGCCCGACGAGATCGTGGTGGATCACCTCGCCTTCAGCGCGCGACTCGCTTTACGGTCGGCCGACATCGACCACATCGACATGGTGCTGGGGCACCCGACTGCGCTGCCGCTGCCTGCGGCCGGCGAGCTCTACGGATACCCCGCTGCGTGGCCTCGGGCGTTCTCGCCGAGCGCGCACGAACTCGAAGCGCTTCGCGAGCTCTGCGCGCGGGTGAGCGCGTCGTTCACCGCGGAGTGGAACCACGCGCTCACCGAGTTGGATCCCGCGCAGCCGCCCTCACTCGACGCCTTCGCGGAGCACGGCGACTTCTTGGTCTTCAACTACCCGGCAGAGCTCGTGCCCGAGGAGCGCCGGGAGATCCTGCCCCCGCACACCTTCATCGGCTCATCCCTGCGGCCTGAGCAGCCCGACTCCGACGTGCAGCGCTGGCTCGACGCGAGCGCCGAGCCGTTCGTGTACGTGAGCTTCGGCAGCTTCCTGTCGGTGCGCGACGACGTGCTGCGAAAGATTGTCGAGGCGCTGCGCCTGCTGGGCGTGCGCGCGGCGATCGCCCACGGTTCGTCGGATATCGCGTCGCTCGGCGAGCTGCCCACCGACTGGCTGGTGCAGGAGTTCTTGCCGCAGGTGACACTGCTCGAACGCGCGGCAGCTGCCGTGACGCACGGCGGCAACAACAGTGTGACCGAGGCACTCTCGTTCGGCGTTCCGCTCGTGGTGCTGCCGTTCTCCACCGACCAGTTCGCCGGCGCCGAGGCGCTCGAGCAGGCCGGGCTCGGCTCGGCGCTCGCACCGAACGAGGCGTCGGTGCCCGAGTTGCGCGACGCGATTGCGCTGATGCTCGAGCGCCGGGGCGGTCGCCGCAGCCTCGCGGAAGCGCTCGCCGAGAGTCGGCGCGCCGCCGATCTGGCGTACACGGCGCGCGTCTGAGCCGCGGTCGCGCGCAGAAACACGAAGGGCCCGTCGCTCGGCGACGGACCCTGGTGGCGGAGGGTAGGGGATTTGAACCCCTGACTGGGGGTTACCCAGTGCTTGTTTTCAAGAGCAGTCGGCGCTCCCTCTCCAGTCCTGTTTCACCTGGTTCTTTCCTCCGTGCAGGATCCACCAACCAACGTGGACCAACCTGTTGGCCGGGACTGCTGACGGTTTGGTTGACTCGTCTTGTTTGGGGTTTCAGGCCGCGTGAGCGGCCTCTGTGTTGATTATCTCGAACTCGATGGGCGTGAGTCTTCCGAGGCGTCGTTGCCGGCGTCGGCGGTGGTAGGTCCGCTCGATCCATGGGGTCTGATGCACGTTTAGGTGACATTCAACATGGCTAGTTTCTGCTGGCCTGGAAGGATGAACCTATGCCCCCTCGCTACCCCAAAGAGTTCCGTGACGACGTCATAAAGATCGCGT